>JAIFNI010000327.1 GCA_020047785.1 Clostridia bacterium | reverse complement strand
GGATACAGAAAAAACTACCTCTTGAAAAAGCCCAGTATCAGATGTTAAGAAAATCCGGGCTTATTGAAGGGAAAATTCCGAATGTATTTGTTTCTGCGAAGGTTGCTACGATTGTTGGAGAAAAAGAGAAATACATAAAAAACAAGGCTCTGGATGATAAATACTACATGGATTTGATTGTCACGTATTTGCAACAATTTGGAAATGGTACAAAAGCCGACGTCATCAATTTGATTGGTGGCAAATTGTCTGATGCGCTCACTGAGAAGCAAAAGGAAAACAAAGTTCGCTATTTCCTCACTTCACTTCATCAAAAAGGGTTGATTGAACGGACTACAGCAAATCGCAGGACTGGTGCTTGGCGATTAGCAAAAAAGAAGAGCGAATAAAAACATCTGCTGATGATTGCTTGCAAATCTTGCGGTAGAACTGCCGAAACACCGCATTCATCCATACTTCAATCAGCAGAGGCGATTAGCAAAGAACCAAATTTTCTGATTGCTTTGCTAATCATCTGCTAATGACAAAGGCAATGATTCTGCCGCAGCGGTGTCAGGCACTGTCATGGAAGCTGTCAGAGAATACCTATCAACCCTTCCTAGTGGCGGCGGATGCAAAGCACCTGTCGAAGGATGATTTGGGGCAGCTGATTCGGGATGGAGAAAACGACATTGTGTGAGAAGGAGGGCTATGTCCTTCGGAACCGGGAATCCAAAGAGATTGTGGCGCGCGTGATGATTGCGCAGGACGAACAGGGAATGGATATGGAAGACCGGATTGTCAAGATGAAGGAGTATTTGGTTGGGAGACAATGATGAGGATATGAAGGAGTAGCTGGTTGGGAGACAACGATGCGGATGGCATCTCATGGTGGTATGAAGGAGCTTCAGCAGGTCTTGCCAGAGCATTCAAGAAGTCAGTTGCAAGATCTTTATAGGGAACCAAGAACCGAAGAACGTATCGTCTGTATTGGTAAAACAGCTTCAGCCAGATGGTTTCCGCATGATGGGATAAAATGGCAAAACCATCAACTTGCTTTGAAACTTGCAACTAAGTTGCAACTTGTTGCAAGTGAATGCACCTGATTGCAACTGAGCATGATGATAAACTGGAAGAGAAACGCGCATCTTGACATCATCAATATATCACAAATTGTATGCAACAAAGCATGATTCGAACGTGAATAGAACATGAATAAAACGTGAATAGAACGTGAATTGAACATGAATAGCAAATGAATAGCAAATGAATTGACGCAACACAACAACCGAAAGCATCCTCGAGTTGAAAGGTGTGTGCCGCATGACAGGAAAACCGCCCTATACCATCACAGAAAAAGCTGCCGATTATCTGGCGAAGGTCGTCGAGATTTCAACAAGGCTTTCGATTGGCTCGGGCTTTCCGCGCAACATCCGGCTCCACCGCGAAAACCGCATGCGCACCATCCATTCCTCTCTGGCCATCGAAGGAAATTCGTTGTCGCTTGGAGAGGTGACAGCGGTGATCGAAGGGAAAATGGTTGCAGGCAAGCAGGAGGATGTCAAGGAAGTCAGGAATGCCTATGAGGCGTATGACAGGATGATGACTTTCAGCCCGTATGCCATTTCCGATTTCCTCAAGGCGCACAAGCTGGTGACACAGGGGCTTGTGAAAGAGGCCGGCAAGTTCCGGAGCGGGGACGTCGGTGTTTTCAATGGCGATGTGGCGGTTCACATGGGAGCACGGCCACAGTTTGTTCCGTCATTGATGAAGGAATTATTCCGCTGGGCAAGGACATCGGAGCTGCATCCGGTGCTGAAAAGCGCGGTGTTGCACTACGAAATCGAAACCATTCATCCATTTGCTGATGGCAATGGGCGGATTGGGCGCTTGTGGCAGACACTTCTGCTAGCGAAGTGGAATCCCATCTTTGCCTGGATTCCGATGGAGGCTGTATTGTACCAGAACAGGGAACAATACTACCAGGCGATTGAAGTTGCAAGGAAGAATAACGATTCCGGAGTTTTCATTGAGTTCACATTGTCATGCTTGCTCCAGATGTTGATGCAACAGGAGGGGAATCAACAAACTCAACTGGATGAACACCAGGATGAACACCAAGATAAGCACCAAGAAGAGCACCAAGAAGAGCACCCAAAAAAGCACCAAGTAGAGCCTCCGGACGAGCACCAAGTTGCGCGCGAGGACAAGCGTCATCTTGAACACATGCAAAAGGATCGAAAGCCTCATTTGAATGAGCCTGTCACGCCGTACAAGGAAGTGCTTCCCGAAACCTCTGTGGCGGTGTTAAGAGCGCTTGGGGAAAGCATTCTGTCTCGCAAAGACATATTCGATACAATAGGGCTGTATGGCGATTCCCGAGCGTTCAACCGCGTGATTCGTCCATTGCTCAATGAAGGACTTATTCAGATGACAGTGCCGGAAAAGCCGAACAGCAAGCTGCAAAAGTATGGCTTGACTGAGAAAGGCAAACGGTATCTGGCAAACGTGGATGGCGATGGATTGTGATGGTGCCAGGTACCGTAATGAATCCCGCTTTGCTTGAAGTGTACGGTACATATAGCAAGGCTGTACAGACTGTTCACAATGGCATCTGACACCTTGGCAAACACCAAATGTTCATGGAATGATTATAGGAGGAAAGCGATGATGCGCCACAATCTTGGAGAGACATCAATGAAGGTGACATGGCATGGCACAATCGTTTCGATTCAGCCACGAACGCGGGTGTGGCGATATGTGACGGACAACCGCACCCATTACCACTTGGGTTATTTGTTGTTCATCGCACGTGAGGCTGTCGATAAACAAGGAAAGCCAGAGTTGTCGTCCGACAACATATGGGATGACGAATGCAACGACGAAGAACATGATCGGAACGCAGGGAAGCCTTGGTTTTCGGTCGCCGTTTCGGAGAAGCAGCTGATGACCTTGCGGTTCCGCATCGGTGACCGGGTTCAGGGCACAGCATGGACACCCCAGTACCCGGAACGGGAATTCGCAGACTTCTATCGAGCGGGTTCAATGAAAACGCTGGAGCACTCCGTGTTGCAAGCGCAGCCGCCAGCGCCTCCGTGGATGTATTTCCCCGTGCCTCTTCGGGTATACGAAGAGCGGGGCGCACGGATGCTGAGCAAGAGCCTGTGGCAGACAAAGTGCTTTCCCTGCGTTTGGGCGAACATGGCGAACGTGGAGATCCAATGGGATTTTGATCGTGACATCAAAAAGCACCGGTTTGAAACCTTCTGTTATGGACCGAAATCCTGCAAGTTTTACAAGATGGGACGGCCTCGATCCGTCCCGTACAAGAACCGATGCGCCGCGCTGGACGATGGGTGTCTGGATGACTTGTGCACCGAGAACCGAAATGAGGATGATTTCGAGTGGGATGCGGAGGACCGGTGATGCAAATGAGTAAAGTATCCATTCGGTTTTTTGGTGACAAGGAAGTTCGCGCTGTTTGGGACGATGGGAAATCCAAGTGGTGGTTTTCGGTTGTTGACATCATTGGTGTCCTGACAGACAGCAAAAACCCACGAAAGTACTGGTCTGTACTGAAGACGCGGCTAAAGCAAAACAAGATTCAGTTGACTACAAAATGTAGTCAACTGAAATTGAGGTCCAATGATGGAAAATTCTATTCAACGGATTGTTTGCTGCATGAAGACATCCTGTTGCTTGTCGAAAACGTGCCAAGCAAGAAAACAAAGAAGTTCATCGAATGGTTCACCTACAGCGATGAAACGATTGACGGCAAGAGTAAATCCAAGGCCTATGCACTCTTTGACAGTTCCCTTCTTGAAACGATTGAAGTCGGGACTGTAAAAGGTCTACAACAGATTCATGGTTATTTGTTCGGAGGGCTATACGAGTTTGCAGGTCAAGTCAGAACACAGAATATCGCAAAGGATGGGTTTCAATTTGCCATGGCGCGGTTCTTGCCGGAAACCCTGAGAGAAATTGAAAAAATGCCCGAAAGCACGTTTGATGAGATTGCCAACAAGTATGTTGAGATGAATGTTG
This sequence comes from Clostridia bacterium, assembly GCA_020047785.1. Classification (GTDB taxonomy): domain Bacteria; phylum Bacillota; class Clostridia; order DSM-8532; family DSM-8532; genus JAEWSN01. Next base: position 27,788 of record JAIFNI010000327.1, on the reverse strand, counting down.
CCCATCCCTTTATGGAGGGGAACGGCAGAAGTACGCGCATTTGGCTGGATCTGATGCTGAAGCGGAATCTGAAACGGTGTGTGGACTGGAGTAAAATCAATAAAAAGGACTATCTCACAGCGATGAAGAAAAGTGTCACGGATTCCACCCAGATAAAGGCACTGCTGCAATCCTCTTTGACAGACAAGATTGATGACCGTGAAATGTTCATGAAAGGCGTGGATTATTCCTACTATTACGAACAGGAGAATGACATCACAGACGGGGGGAGCGAGTAAACGGCTGCGGAAGTCATCTATCATCGCGCGGATGCGGGCAAGGACCATATGGGGCTGACCCCGTGGGCAGCTGCGCCCTCCGGGAAAATCATGAAGTCCGATGTCACAGTCGCAAAGAACTATCTGAATCCACAGGAGATGAAAAATCTGGAGAAGATTGTCTCCGCTTATCTGGATTTGGCGGCACAGCGTGCCATGCATCATATGCCCATGACAATGGAAGACTGGGCGAAGCATCTGTCAATAACATGGCGTCCAGATTGGTTATATTTGACCTGGAGTCATTTGATCCGGACAAATCGATCACACATGCGGATTTCGCGGAGTATGTTGTGAGGGCATTGGGATTATACAGAGAGGGAGCAGTCCTTCCGAACCGGTTCAAGGATGTGAGCCGTGATGGAGAATGGAAGATCATCAACCAATCTAATCCCAATTGACGAAGGATATCGAGTTGGGTTCTCTTTCATAATACCGTACGTTTTGGTGTTAAATGATGGCGACCAACATGTATGCAGTACCACACTGTAAGCCATTTTATGATGGCAGGTGTCAGGCACTGTCATGATTGTGAAATATTCATGTCAGTATGGGCACAGGGGCGGTCGATGGAAGAGAGAATGAGACGCCGGCTGGATATGATGTCGGGGAAAAAGTGGTAGCAGCGTTACCAGGACGGGCTCTTTGTTTTTGACATTCCGACGTTCAATGAGCGGGACCCGGAGACAGGAAAGCATGCTTCTTCTTGATGCATGGGGGACTATGCTGCGTTGGGACGACGCATAGGGTGGAACCTGAGATAAAATGGCGGCTGCTTGCCACTGTGACCATGCTGATGATACAATTCGGCTATTCATAAACACGTTTTCACGTTGTGTATGCTTCTTCGTTTCAGCAATATATGCACAAGGCGGTATCTGATGGCATCCATTCGATTTCCATTCCGGCTCTTTGGACTGTTTGTCATTTTTTTCTCCAGTCTGGCTCTGATTGGCTCCTTCATGAACCTGTACCTGGACAGCAAAGGACTGACCAAGTCAGAGATCGGCTTGACCGTTTCCATCTCCACGGGCCTTTTGCTCTTGGTTCAGCCCTTATGGGGACTTTTGAGCGACAAGGCCCGCAACAAGAATCGTCTTCTGATGGGAATGCTGATGCTGGCTGCGCTGGCAGCGCTGCTTATCCCGCACCTTTCCGGTCTGTGGATGATGGTTGCAGGGGTCTGTGCCGTTACCGTCTTCTACAATCCCATCCAGCCTCTCATCGAAAATCTGGCGTTGGAACAGCTGGACGGCTCCCGCTGGGATTATGGACAAGTCCGCATGGGTGGAACCCTTGGATTTTCCATCATGGTACTGGGAGCCGGCTTTCTGCTTCATGACAATTATGTGATGGTGTTTCCCGCGGTCGCTGTCATTCTCCTGGGAAGTGCCGCCATGATACGCAGGATGCCGCCGGTACGCGGACATCGTCATGGAGAAAACCGTGCACCTGTAAGGGAAGTGTTTCGCGACCCGGTGCTGCGCATCCTTGTGGTGTATTTTCTGTTGTTTGTTCTGACTGCCAATGTGTTCTACAGTTTTTATCCCATCCATTTCGCATCCATCGGGGGAAACAGTGCCTGGGTAGGGCTGATGCTGTTCGTCTGTGCCATGTCGGAGGTTCCTTTCTTTTTCTTTGCCGGTCCGCTGGTCAAACGTTTCGGTCTTTACAGGATGATCCTTCTCTCCGGGCTGGCAACGGCCCTGCGATGGTTTCTTGTTTATTCTTTTTCCAGTCCGGCGCTCATTGTGATGGCCGGTTTGCTTCACGGAGTTGGATTTGTTCCTGTCGGGTATGGTGTCGCCATTCACATCAATACCCATCTGCCCAAAGAGCTCCGTGCCACGGCGCAGTCTTTGGTGGCGCTGCTGACCGCACTCTTCTCCCGTGTGGTCTTCGGATACGCAGGCGGGTTGGCTTGTGATGCATTCGGCATCCGGACTGTCCTGCTGTTTGCGTCCGGTATCATGCTGTTTGCCACATTGGTGTTCGCTGTAGGATACCGGCACGCCATCCGGCTGAAACCGATGGGTGATGACGGTTTTGATTCTCCGTCTGAAGAGCATGCTGTTTCAGCGCCTCCGGTGGAACCGTCCTAAGTTGGGTGAGCTTCCAGTGACACGATGCGCAACATGATTCAATGGCATGATTCGTAACATGATTCAATGGCATGCAAAGGCGAACGATGTATACGCATTCCGACGAGTAAACGGGGTGGATTTCGCCATGAATTTTGTGCTCATCAAGGCCGGGGTTGTTTGTGCGATTGTTTCGTGCTTGACTCCGGCTTATTGGACGTTTGCCTGGCAGTGCTGAAACAGCAAGTGCCTGTGTTCAATTCCATTTTTATGAAAAAGATTCTTGTTATGCAGACTCTTGCAAGACGGGTTTGTCACATTATTTTCCACTGGAAATTGCGCAACATATTCAAGTAACTGTGCAGAATTGTAGAACAAAACATACCAATCCTCCATGCTATGATACAGGTGCTTCGGTGCGAAAGCACAGGGGAACAATGCTGGCATGTCTGTTGCGGTGACCCATTCGGACACCGTTCGGACATCCCGACAACGCCGAAAACTCGGTACGGAGGAACCATGGAAACACCCCGGACATTCCTATTGCCATCTGCCCATGGGATTCGTGACCATGCAAGGGTTCTGTTCCGTGATCTGGCGCGCGATCGGGGCCTTTATCTGCTCCTGCTGCCAGGTTTGGCGCTGATCCTTCTGTTTTGTTATGTTCCGATGTATGGTGTGAGTATCGCCTTTCAGGAGTTCAGCATATTCAAGGGATTTCAGGATAGCCCCTGGGTGGGATTGCTTCAGTTCGAACGATTGTTCCGGACCCCGAGCTTTCCGTACGTCATCCGAAACACCTTGCTGATCAGTCTCTACAAGCTCCTGTTCGGTTTCCCCGCACCCATTGTCCTTGCGCTGCTGCTCAACGAAATGAGATCCACTTTCTACAAGCGATTCACACAAACGATACTATACTTGCCGTACTTTATCTCATGGGTCATCATGGCAGGTCTCATCCAGACCTTTCTGAGTCCGTCAAACGGGGTCATCAATGATCTGATCCGCATGACCGGCGGGGAGCCTGTCAATTTTTTGATTGAAAAAGGGATGTTCCGTTCCATCCTTGTCATCACGGACATATATAAAAACGTAGGTTGGGGGACGATCATCTACCTGGCCGCGTTGAGCGGTGTTCCGCTGGATCTTTACGAAGCCGCCATGCTTGATGGCGCTTCCAAATGGCGGCAGGCATGGCACATCACCCTACCGTCCATCCGCAATGTCGTCGTCATCATGCTCATCCTGAGTTTGGGCAACATCCTCAATGCGGGATTTGATCAGGTTTTCCTGCTCTACAATCCACCGGTCTATGAAGTGGCGGATATCATTGATACCTTCGTCTACCGCAAGGGAATCGTGGAGACCCGCTACAGTCTTGTCACGGCGGCCGGTCTTTTCAAATCGCTCATCTCGCTGCTGTTGATTGTCGGAGCAAACAAACTGGCACATTGGATTGGGGATGAAGGTGTATGGTGAAAAATGGGAACCGTCGGCCTCCGGGCATGTCCATTGGCGTTCGCGTTTTCCAATGGTGCAACAATCTGCTGATGCTGATCCTGATTATCCTGATGTGCTACCCGCTCTGGCATATCGTCATGTATTCGCTCAGCGAGGTGAGTCTGGCCCTCAAAGGAGGGATTTTTCTGGCTCCGCGCGGGTTCAGCATCGAGACTTACCGGACCGTACTGAAAAATCGGATGGTGATGTCGGGATTCCGCGTCACAACCATCGTGACGGGGATTGGAAGCGTGGGTGCGATGCTGCTGACGGCCATGACGGCCTATCCCATTTCGAGACGCCGTCTGCGTGGGAGAGGGCCGGTCACCTTCATCATTTTCTTCACCATGCTGTTCAGCGGCGGAATGGTGCCAGGATATCTTCTCGTCAAAGGACTTGGTCTGATCGATACCTATGCGGCACTGATTCTTCCGGGCATGATGTCAGCCTGGAACATTCTTCTGATGAGGAATTTTTTCCAGAACATCCCCGACAGCCTCGAAGAATCAGCCATGCTTGACGGCGCGGGCGACGTTCTGATTTTCACCCGAATCATCCTGCCGATCTCGAAGCCTGTTCTTGCTACGATTTTTCTCTTTTCCGCCGTCGGCTACTGGAACAACTACTTTTCGACCGTTCTGTTCGTCAACCATCGGGAAATGTGGTCGCTGCAGGCAGTCCTGCGCGACATTGTCACCAATGCGAGCGCGGCGATGGCGCGTCAGGGCGTCAGTATCATCGAACAGCCTTCCATGACACCCCAAACCGTCATGATGGCCACGGTCGTCATTGCTACGGTACCAATCCTGGTCGTGTATCCTTTCCTGCAGAAGCATTTTGTCCAAGGCGTCATGATCGGGGCAATCAAGGGGTGAGTGATGATCCGAACGGCCGCGGAAATCACACGCATCGACCTCGGTCTGACAACAGACAAATACCGGTTTGCAGGATTGGTCACATAGTAAAAGGAGGAAAATCATGAAGACTCAAATCAGAATCCTCGCGATTGTTGTCTTGATTCTGTCACTTCTTGCCGGATGCGGTGCGCAGCCGGCCCTGGAGGGCAGCGCATTTCCTTCCGCATCCGTGGAAGCCACCGCATCCGCATCGGCATCCGAATCGGCGTCGCCTGTCTCGGAAGAACCGCTCAAGATCAGTCTGATCGAAATGGGTGGCCCGAAAACGGTAGACTCCGTTGTGGAAAAGGAAATCGAAAAACGTTACAATGTCGATCTCGATATTCTCTTCATGCCGGCCTGGGATGAAATGGCCGTCAAGACGAATCTGCTCATGAGCGATCCCGCCACCATGCCGGATGTCATCCAGTTCACAGGCATGGACAAGGAATTTGCCGAATGGAAGGAAGCGGGACTGATTGTTGATCTGCTTCCCTACTTGAAGGAGAACGGGAAGGAAATCCTCAACTACTACAGCAAGGAAACCATGTTTTATTCATATGACAACGGACATATCTACAAGTTGCCCGGAGACGTGGCGGAAGCTTCCAGCGGAACCATCGTCATGCGTGGCGACTGGCTCAAGAAACTGAACCTCCCGGCACCGAAAACGACGGAAGAATTCAAGAGCACCATGCTTGCCTTTACGAACGATGACCCGGATGGAAATGGGGTCAAGGACACATACGGCCTGGGCAACATCGGCATGGTGTATGCCGCGTTCAAGGTCAATCCCGACGCGTTCCTCATCGGGAACGACGGCAAGGTTGGTTACGGCGCGATCATGCCCGGCATGAGGAACGCCCTGTCCTATCTCCATGATCTGTATGCGGCAGGCGCCATCGATCCGGCACTGTTTACAAACAACGACTGGCAGAAGGATATCGAGCGCTGGACAGGCGGCAAGGTTGGCTGCATGAGCCACGGAATCCACCATTTCAACCCGGCGAGCAGCCTGAACAAGGCGTTTTATGCAAACAATGCCGGCGGAGAGATGATTTCTGTCGACCCAATCACCGGACCGGATGGTTTTTCGGCAACGGATGTTCAGGATGTCGGCGGCTGGTGCTCCATCGCAGTCACGACGAAAGCCAAGGATCCCGCCCGTGTGGTTGCCTTCCTGAACGAGCTGTGCAAACCCGAAGGCTTTGCTCTGTACAAGTTCGGCATCGAGGGAACACACTACCAGATCAAGGATGGTGCCTTCACCCCGCTGATGGGGCAGGATGAGCTCAACGCGCAGGGTGTGAACCTGCTAAGCTGGTACCTGGAGCGCAAGGATGGCGCCAATATCCAGAACACACCTCAGGTTGTCGACATGTTCAAGAAAAACCTCGAGCTGAGCAAACCGATGCGTGACATCACAGTCATCTTCAAGGACAAGAACCGGCCGGCGTGGAGTGAATATGCCGGTGATCTGACGACATTGCGCGATACGGTCATCACGGACATCATTCTCGGCAACAAGGATATTGGCGCATTCGATGAATTTGTCACCCAGTGGCTTGCCCAAGGCGGCGACAAGGTGCTGGAAGAGGCAACCGCGCTGTATGAAAAGCAGCTTGCGGAACTCGCACAATTCGACACCGCATATGATTCGCTGGTGAAGTAATCACGGCAGCGGTCTCCGGTGGCTTCGCCGCCGGAGACCATATTCTGAAAGGAGCAAACATGATCTATCAGCAGTTGTTCGATCGAATCCCGGAGCCTGAAACAGTCCTGGCGGTCCTCATCGGTGCCGGTGACTTCGGCACGGCCATCGTGTCGCAATCCCGTTACATCCCCCGGCTCAAATTCCCGGCCATTGCAGACCTTTCCCGGGAGGCGCTCATCAAGGCATACGGCCTGATGGGTATCCAGCCGGAAGAAATCGTCTTCTGCAGTACAGAGGAAGAGGTGCTTCTTGCTTTCAAGGCTGACAAGCCGATTGGCGTTTTCGATGCCGATCTTCTGATGAACCTCCCCATTCATGTAGTCGTGACAGCCACCCGTGTGCCGGAAGTCGGCGCGAAATATGCCAGGGAAGCCATCCGCCACGGCAAGCATGTTGTTCTCGTGGACAAGGAAGCCGACACGGTGGTGGCACCCATCCTCAAGCGCATGGCGGATGAGGCCGGTGTTGTCTTCACGACCGATGACGGGGATGAACCGGGCCTGCTGATGGGCCTCGTCGGTTGGGCACGCACCCTGGGCATGGAAGTGATCAGCGGCGGAAACATCGACCATATTCTGTACGACCCGGCCAACCACCGCGTCATCAAGGGTTCCGAAGGCTCCGGGACCATCATTGACATCGCGCCCGAGGATCGGTGGGCGCTCGAACCCATTCCACCGGGACAAGCAGCGAAATACATGGAAGCCCGCAGCCGGATTTTTACCCGTTTGCTGCCGGAAAAGGAAACAGGCGACCCGGTCAGCCATATGGCCGTCGCAACCAATGGAACGGGGCTGCTTCCCGACGAGGGCGGCGTGCATCGTCCCGTGGCACGGTTCACGGAGCTCGCGGAAATTCTCTGTTCCGAGTTCGAAGGCGGCATTCTGAAGAACCGGGGCGTGATCGAGCAGCCCATCATCCTGCATGAACGCAACCAGCCCACCGGTGGCGGGGGCATCTTCATCACGGTCACGCACGCCGATGCCTATTCCCGTCACATCATGGCCTACAAGGGTCTTCACCACAACCAGGGCAAGAGCGCCATGCTGATCTACCGTCCCTATCATCTGTGCGGGGCGGAAACCGCCATGTCGGTTCTATGTGCGGGCTTGCTGCAGGTTCCGACGGGTTCGGACCGCATCCATCCCCATGTCGACATCCTCTCGCAGGCCATGCGTGATTTCAAGGCCGGAGAAGTGATCGGCGTTGCGGAAGGTACACTCGCCTTCGGTTTCTCCAAGGATTTCCGCACCGTCATGGCGCCGGCCGGTCCCGCTTCCGGAGATCGGCCCATTCCGTTCTTCATGCTGTACGGCAACACCCTGGCCGTCGATATTCCCAAAGGCGCCTGGATCACCCGCAACATGATCGTTCCTCCGGAAGATTCCGCGCTCTGGGCGCTGCGTGATCAGCAGGACGCCTTCTTCTTCGGCGAAGGCGCCATCGATGGCGATAAGGAGTGCTGACATGGCGTTACCCATCCGTGGACACAAGGAGGCCTGACATGCCGATATCCCGCATCCGATTGCCGGAAGGCGAACTCACTTTTTCGCGTCTGGCCTGGGGCATGGGCAGCCTGCCCATGACCACGACCGTTCAGGACATGGATACCATGTTGGGCGCTTTGCTCGACATCGGCATCACAACGGTCGACAACGCAGAAAATTATGGCGGCTACACCCGGGAGGAACTCCTCGGAAAGGCGCTTGCTCTTGCGCCGGGGCGCCGCAGCAAGCTGCAGCTGGTGACGAAATGCGGTTGTGTCGGTGAGACCCCGCTTTATCCCACCTATCGCATGTATCATTATGACACGTCCCGCGAGCACATCCTCGCAGCGGCGGAAAACTCGCTGCGATGTTTCGGTACCGACCGGATAGACGTGCTGCTGCTGCATCGCCCGGATCCCCTGATGAATGCCGACGAGGTGGCGGAAGCTTTTGTCCGGCTTCGGGATGCCGGCAAGGTACTGCATTTCGGTGTCTCGAACTTCCTCCCTTCCCAGATTTCCCTGTTGGCTTCCCGTCTTCCGTTTCCGCTGGTCGCCAATGAATTCCAGTTCTCCGTCATGCATCCGGACCCTTTGCAGGACGGCAGCCTGGAGGAATGCCAGCGATCCGGCTGTCTGCCGTTGGCCTGGGGACCGCTTGGCCGTGGGGCGCTATATACGGGGACAGATGAAAGAGCTGTCCGGGTTCGTTCGGAACTGGAGACAGTGGCCGGCGAACTTGGCGCGGGCTCCATCGGACAGGTTGCACTGGCTTGGCTGCTGCGGCATCCCGCCCGGGTCGTCCCGATTCTCGGAACGGGTTTTCCAAGCGAATTGCATGGCATGGAGGCATCCGAGCACCTGAAGATGGACCGCCAGCAATGGTATCGCATTCTAAACGCCAGCCTCGGGTATGGACTCCCTTGAGCAAATCAAGTCAGGTCATGGGGTGCACACGAATACGCACCAAGATCATCGAAGTGAACGAAGGGTCATTCACGGAGGAGTAACACCATGCTTTCTTATGATGTTCGAACTTTTGGCGCCATCGGTGACGGCATTACGAATGATACGGCAGCCATCCAGCAGGCCATCGACACTGCCGCCGCTGCCGAAGGCGGTACGGTTCTTTTTTCCAAGGGACGCTATCTTGCGGGACAATTGTATCTGAAGAGCGGCATCGAGCTGCGGCTGGATGCCGCCGCAACGCTGCTCGCAGTGCCGGATCCGGCGGCTTATGCCGATGACACGCATCACCAGCGTTACGATTATCACGACAACATGAACCGTGCCTGGATCTATGCACAGGATGCCCATGACATCAGGATAACAGGCGGAGGGCGTATTGACGGGCAGTCTCCCTTGTTCGCCAACGGTTCGAAGGACCCGCGTCCTGTCATGCTCCGTTTTCTTGATTGCGAGTCCGTTACCCTCTCAGACCTTGTGCTGCGCAATTCCGCAACCTGGGCGACCTCCTTCATCCGCTGCCGGAACATCCGCACCACCGGCCTGGATATCGAGACACGCGGAAACCACAACGGCAACGGGCTCGTGTTCGATGCCTGCGAGGATGTCATCGTGTCGGACTGCCGGCTGGATACCAGTGATGACGCGATTTGCCTGCAGAGTTCGGATTTGTCTGCGCCCTGCCGGAGCATTGTTGTGACGAACTGTCTGGCGCGCAGCCACTATGCGGCTGTCAAGATTGGCATGCTCTCCCTGGGCCTTATCGAGGATGTCACGGTTTCCAACTGCGTGTTTCGCGACATGGAATGCAGTGGCATCAAAATCCAGTCCGCTGAGGGCGGAACCATCCGAAACCTTCTGTTTTCAGGGCTGGTCATGCGCAATGTGCCCAGACCTGTGTTCCTCACCCTCAACCATCACCGGGTCGGGAGGTACACACCGCCAACCCCACCGGAAACAGGGGACATCCGAAATGTCCACTTTGAGAACCTGCTGGTTGTGAATGAGACGGAACCGCAGGGGGATCCGGTTTCCGGCTTTCTTGTTGTCGGTACGCCCGGTCATCCGATCCGAAACGTTTCTTTCAGTCGTATCAGATATGAGTCGACAGGTGGGGGAGCGGAATGGCCGGCCGGACTTCAGGTACCTGAACTGACAGGCATTCGCGCGGAGCGGCATGCCTATCCGGACGGACTGCCTGCATCGGCCTTCTATATCCGACATGCATGGAATGTCTCGATTGAACACTTCTCCCATCTGTTTCACCGGCCGGATGCCCGGCAGCTTCTTGTTCATGACGATGCACCGGGGTTGAGGACATCCGGGTTTGCTTCGCTTGCATAGCCGCATGGCGTGTCGGGTGGTGCGGCGAAGGTATGGCTATCATTGTTTGCACTCGTTATATTGATAACCGGGACTTAAGAGCCGGTTTTCAATATAGCGAGTGCTTTTTTCGCGGAGGTTTCGGCACAATAACATTGATTGCGATGAAAAAGCCGTTGACCATGAGTTGGAACGGCTGCGCCCTTTGTTCCTGAAAGGTGGATTTATTCCTCATACGGATCATTTGGTTCCTCCTGATGTATCATTCGAAAATTACTGTTATTATCGTATCAGGAAATGTGCATTCATCGGGAAAGAGCCTAAGATTAGCTTGGCTGGCACTTGAAAGATGAAAACGGGAGATGCGGATATGACAAAAGCGGATATGACAAAAGCGGATATGACAAAAACGGATGTGCCTGTTTTGTATTGGAGCGAGGCGGGGAAATTTCACGATGACGAATGTCTCGGCCGCCAGATGAAACAGGTGGAGGGACACTGTTCCGAAGATTCTTTTGCCGACGGATTCCTCCCCTTTTCCCAAGAAGGCAGGTTTCAACGCGGCAAACTGAAAGTGCCGTCAAATGGAACGCTTGTGGTGGAATACGTGTCTCCCCGGCCGCTCAGAATCTGGTTCGGGGAGGTGCTCGTTGTGGATGAGTGCCTTTATCGGTACTCCTTCCAACGGGAAGTCCGTGGTGCCTTCCTTTTTCCCTGCCATTCAGAGGAAATCACATTCACGGTGGAGACGGGACCCCGCCCCACCCATCTGCCTTTCGTGGACGAGCACTGTCCCAGCCGGAATCGTGAAAAGGTCATGACTGCCTTGCAACGGCAGTTCCCGGACCGGCTGGAGCTCAGGGCACATCTGGTTTCGGATGTTGCCGGGCCTGTGGTGTCTTTGCGTTTTCCGCCCACACAGTATGCGGAAGACGGTGTGGTTTATCAGCACATTCTGGCCAGGGAGGCCGATGGCAGTGTGATGGAGATGCCGTCGGTGGACAGCTGGTCGACTGCGGATTACCCGTATGAACCATTGACTCTTGCCACAAAGTCAGGTGTGCCTCTTCGGGGGAAAGCATCGGATGCTGAACGGCGTAAAGGATTGCAGCGGTTCTTCATGCCGATCGGCCGCGTGGACAATCCACCTTTTCCGCTTCGCACAGCCGAGTCCGATCTCCGTGTGGAACCTCGGCTGGAACAAGTGGACACCCTTCCCTTCCGCATTGTCGGCAAGGGCGGAGACATCACGGTGGACATGCCGGTTTATGAACAGCTTGGACGCAATGCGCCGAGTCGTGAATATGAAGCGATGCAGTGGCCGACGTATGAGGATGCAAAAGGGAAACTCCCAACCCCAATCCTGCCGGACGGGATGCAGCACTTCGGCGCCCTGTATGATGAGGCCTGGGCGATGTTATTCCGACTTGTCCGCCATCCGGAAAAGGAAAGCGGCATCACGCAACCCTACATCGCAACCGGCACAAATTTCACCCACAGCCAGTTTGTCTGGGATACCTCCTTCACGGCCATGTGCACGGCCTATGCATGCAGGGCCATGCCCATCGAAACCTCCATGAATCTGTTGTACGGGGGGCAGGCCGACGGCGGATACATCCACCGGGAACGCGATACCCGGGATGGCATGCCCATCCTGTATGAGCCGGATTTCAGCCCGAACCCGCCCCTCCTGTCCGTTGCGGAATGGGCCATGGCCTCCGTCACGGGGGACAAGGAACGACTGAGGAAGGTCTATCCGCTACTGGTTGGATACCATCACTGGCTGGAGGCCAATCGACGTCTGCCGGACGGAACCTACTGGACCACCGGACTGGCCAACGGTCTGGACAATTCGCCTTCCCTGGGCGACGGTTATCCGTGCCTCACCGCCCAAATGGCCCATGACGCCGAAATGCTCGGGAAGATTGCGGAAACCATCGGGGAAGAGGCGGATGCAAAGCATTGGCGGGAACAGATGACTGAGATCGGAACTGCTCTGAACGGAAATCTATGGGATGATGGCATCGGTTTCTATTCCACCTCCCTGCCCGGAGGAGGCTTCAATCCGAACAAGGTCGTCACCGGATTCTGGCCGCTCTGGGCTGGCGTTGTCCCGCCGGATCGGGTTGATAAGCTTGCCGGTCACTTGAAGGATCCGAAAAGCTTCTGGCGTCACCATCCCGTGCCAAGTCTGGCTGCGGATTCCCCGCATTTTGTTCCGGGCGGTCAATACTGGCTCGGGTCTTCCTGGGCGCCGACCAACTTTGCGGTCATCAAGGGCTTTGATCGCGCAGGTCGGCATGATTTGGCCGTGGAAACCACCCTGCGCCAGCTTCAGTGCATGTGGGAGGTTTATCAGGAAACGGGTTTCATCTGGGAAAACTACAGCACTGAAACATCCCGGAACGGCAGCTGGTCGATGAAGGATTACTGCTGGTCCGCCCTGGGACCCATCGCGCTGTTGATTGAGGTGGTTCTGGGCATTCGAGTCGATGCAATGCGGGAGACGGTGAGGTGGTCTCCCCCGGAGAAACAGCGCTGCGGGGTCGAAGACCTGCCGGTTGGGCAAGCGACAGTGAGTCTGCTTCAGGAAGAATCGGATGGGAAGTGGCAGGTGGCGGTGAGGACGGACAAACCGATTTGGGTGGAGGTAAATACCGGAAAATACGACAAGCGTGTCAGATGCAATACAGGCATGTCGCATGTCGATCTGCCTGGATAATGGGCTTCAGAAATGCTTTGTGAACGGACAGATAGATTCCACAAACCAACTGGAGGGAACACAGATGCATGAATCCGAACCCTTGCCCCGGACATCCATCCTTTCCACCGGTTCAGCGGAAATGACGCCGCGTGAAAGGCTGCTGGCTGCGCTGAACGGTCAGGAAACTGATCGTCTGCCATGGTCCCCGTTCCTGGCTTATTGGTGGGAAGCGCAGCCGGAAGCATTTCGTAACCGGGGAGATATTGCCTTCCTGCAGGAAATCGGCGCGGACCCGCTTCTTCGGGGTGGTGCGCAGCTGTATCGGGTAGAAACACCGGGTGCTGAATCCGTGGAAACCGTTGCAGGCAACAAAAAGCGCACCGAAATCCATACACCGGTGGGCAACCTCGGGTTGGAGCATACCTATGTTGCGAACGGGAACACTTGGTTTCTGACCGAACACCCGGTGAAGACTATAGAGGATATGAAAATTCTTCAATGGATCAACGAACGAATCCGAATCACGCCGGATATGTCCGGATATGCGGAAGCGCGGCGCAAACTGGGGGAGGACGGGCTGATAATCCCCATTGTCGGCACCTACATGAAATCATCCTTTCAATCGCTTATCGAGCATTGGATCGGGACGGAGGAACTGACGTACATGCTGGCCGATGATCCGGAGCCGGTGAGGGAATGCCTCGCCGTCATGCGCATGCGCTCTGCTGAAACCGTCGTCATTTCCGCCGGGTCCGAAGCGGAGGCCTTCATCTTCTGGGAGGACAGTTCCACCACCAACCTTTCGCCGGACTGGTTCTCCGAATACACCGCTCCGGAGCTCACCCAATGGGCAGATTTGGTGCATGCCCAGGGAAAGCTTCTGGTGCATCATGCATGCGGCCATCTGAATGATCTGCTCGCGCGGATGGCGGCAACAGGCATCGACGCCATCGAATCCGTCTCGCCTCCACCGACGGGCAATGTCGAATTGTGGGATGCCCGCAGAAAACTGCCGGATCATGTGGGTCTGGTCGGCGGGATCGAACCCACGGTTTTTCTGCAGAGCACCCTGCCTGAGCTGGAAGCCTATGTGCGGAACCTCTTTGAGAAAATGGGAAGGAGGAACTGGATTCTGGCCAACAGCGACAGCTGCCCGCCGGGCGTTTCACTGGAGAAGTTCAGATTGGTTACAAGGCTGGTGCGGGACTTCTGTTGTCCACACCAAAGAACACAAGCCCGCCACCCGCCGACTGGTATCGGGCAGTGATAAGGGCGTGGCCGGACGGCAGACGTTCGACCGAAAGACCGTCCGAACACCAGATGCCTTCGGCGACGGTAGATTCCGTGATCCATGCGAAGGTACCTTTACAGCCGGTGAACAGACAGACAACCCCTCTGCCATTCACCGGATTGACTTTCTCATGGATTTCCGGGCTTCCGCCGACGGACCCGCTGCGAACAGGTGAGGCGCAGGTGATGTCGTCGCGCACCTGCCGATACAGGCGCAGGGTTTGACCGAAGCGACGGATTCCATCTTCGGACAAGGCGGACAAATCCCCCCAGATTCCGTTCTGGCCAAGAACGAGAGAGGCAAGCCCCATCCATTGGTTGTCTGCGGGATCATCCGGCAGATAATGCGTCAGGAAAAGAACCGATGGCAGCCATTTGTCAAAACCGAGCGGCGTCCGGCAGATGCGTCCTCGAGCCTGACCGGGATAAAAGAAAAGATTCACGTTGTTTTTCTCCTGATCGATGGGAACATCGTAATTCATGAAATACGGACCGTTGTTGATGAGGAAATACTTGCCTGCGGAAAGGAATCCAAGGCCGACAGACCGTTCTCCCTCCGTGATGTCGAAATCTATGATGGCATCCGGGCAGGATGCGCAGACCCGGTCCACCACCTGCGTCATTGCAAGGCCGAGTTCATAGGCATAGCAATCGGCCCGTTCTTCCGGCGCGTTCTCCGGACCGCCGTGGTCATGTCCCGCATCGTTGCATCCGTACTGTCCGATCGCATCCCATTTGAAATAGGTGACGCCTTCCTCCCTGGAGAGCCGGATCAACTCATCCGCGAAATCATCGGCATACCGGCTCACCAGGCACAGGGACACGCTTTCTTCCGTTTCCCAGACTGGGTGGGGCTCGGAGCGCAACCCGTTCCAGGACATGACGCAATCCTGCCGGGAAGCAAGCATGCGGCTCGAGACGGCGGCGGCAAGCGGATTGAACCAAAGACCGAGTTTCATGCCGTATTGGGCAAGTTTCTCGCGAACAGGCGCCATGCCACGCGGGAAGCGCTTCCGGTTCACCTCCCAGTCTCCGGTTTTCTCATACCAGCCCGTATCCAGCACGAATACTTCGATGCCCATTCTGTGTGCGATGTCGATTTCTTCCAGGATGCGCGCCTCGTGCATCGGTTCCAGATAGGGCCGTCCACGCCACCATTTCGATCTCTCCTGGTTCGCCCAGGTGTTGTAGAAGATGTAAGGCCTGCGACTTTCCGTGTTCAGGCAGAGATGGCGCAGCACAAATGTCCGATAGGCAGGAGCCAGTTCCGCTGCAGACCCGGGATGAACCGCCAGTTGGAACCAGACGGTCACAAACGGATCGGAGACAGCCAGGTGTCTGCCTGCCGGGTAGTTGCCCTTGACGGCATGCAGGGTGAGGAGGCCCTGTGCGTCAAGGCGATAGGAAAGAAACGCGTCAGGTACCTGCGAGCCATGCTCATAAGCGGCAAGAAGGCTGTTATCCATGCCTTCCGCGAGGATCATAGGTCCCATCAGAGGAAGGTTTTCACCCCATTGATGCACGGGCACAAGCCGTTCCGAGGGACAGAAACTGTGGACAGTCTCGTTGAATTCGGAAAAACGCACTTCACTCACACGTTTGTGCGAAGTCGCTGACAGACCGAAGTACCGGATGGCATCCCGACCATCCGCCTTTGACAGGCGATGGCCTGCAAGGCTGTACAGCGCATAGCGGAAGCGGACGACAGGACTCTCTTCGGAAAGCCGGAACGTGATGCGGAGCCGAAGTTCCGGGTACTCGGTGAACCTGCCTTCATATTGCCATTCCCGGCAGGCAATGACCGGATAATCCGTGACGCCCAGCAGGCACCACGCTTCCAGCACCGCTTCCACCGGAAGATCATTCACTTCAAAGCAAGGCGGGCGTACATGCAAAAAGGAGCCGTCACCCGGTTCGAGGCACCAAAGGGCTTCCTTGCTTCCTGTCAGCAGAATGCGTTTCCCGCCGCAGGAAATCATGGTGTCACATTCGTTCAACATGGAATTTGACATTCGGTACCTCTTCCTGCGGTTCGACCGCTTGCATCAGAGCCGGCTGTTGTGACATCGCATGGTCTCATTGCACGCAAGGTCGTTCTTATCTGACGATAAACATATCGTCAAAAAAGCGCTTTCCCATCTGGAAAGGCGCTTTTTTTATTCAATATATTTACAAGTTAGGAAGTCAAGACTCATCCGGAACGTCATTCACTTTCACTTTGGCCAACTGGTATGCCTTGAAGGATGTCCGTATTTGTGTCAGTGCATTGGTCTTGATGAAACCATACAGCAATATCACAAAGGCCAGCGCCCAAGCCACCGAGGAAGCGATGGTATGGTTGATATATGGCTGGATGAGATGATCCTCGAAAATCATGGCTACCGCCGTATGCATCAGAATGGCAGCGCCAACATAAACGGTGATTTTGTATTTTTTCATCAGACCGGCAACAAGTTGGCTGCCGAAAAATATGATGGGAATATTCAGTGCGATGCCAAAGACGATCAGTCCGACATTTCCGTGAGCAGCGCCTCCGACGGCCAGCACATTGTCAAGACTCATGCTGACATCTGCAATGATGATGCTGGTGACGGCTTTCCACATGTTTCCTGAAGCTTTGACAGCGTGACCGCCGCCGTCTTCTTCACCCAGATCTTCCTTCATCAGGTTCCATGTGATTTTCAGGAGCAGCAGTCCGCCTATCAGCTTGATGGGAAGCCATCCCACACCCATGATCAGGGTGATGACCGATGCGAACAGGACCCGCATGACGATGGCGCCCGTCACGCCAATGATGCTGGCTGTCTTGGCTTGCTTGGGATCAAGGTTTCGGATGGCCAGCGCGATGACACCGACGTTGTCTCCGGAAAGGACGATGTCCAGCAGGGTTATCTGCAATCCAGCCAGAATGAATGCGATGATGCTGTCCATAGATGCTTCTCCTTATGTTGTTTCGATTATGTTCCAGTTTGAAGTATAGGGGGTAGCATGGAAAGCATCAAATAAATAGAACTGATAGATGCTATAAGCGAATAGCCCTTTTCCATTCGATGTTCAGTTCTGAAGAACGGGTGATTTCTTTCCAGCGCCTCAGGGCTTGGAAAGAAAGAAGAAATGCCTTATGCTATGCTGGGGAGGGAATTGGCAGATGGATATTCACTATTTGAAGCTTTTCAACACCCTGGCCACCCAACTGAGCTTTTCCAAGGCAGCAAGTCTGCTTTTCATCAGTCAACCGGCTGTATCCATGCAATTGAAAAAACTCCAGGATGACCTTGGATTCAAGCTGTTTGACAAGATTGGAAAGAACATCAGTTTGAACGAAAACGGGAAAGTTCTCTTTGAATACACGCAGAAGATATTCTCCTTGGTCGAGGAAGCGGAAAATCACCTGTACAGCAACAATGATGTGATCCGCGGCGCTGTGCACCTGGGGTCCAGCAATACACCGGCCGCCTATATCATTCCACGGCTTCTCGGGGAGTACATGGAGAAATATCCGAATGTCAAAATGAATCTGCATGTCGGCAACACCGATGAGATTGAGCATATGATTTTTGACAACAAGGTGGATTTCGCCATCAACAGCGGCAACATATCCTATGGCACGCATGTCGAAGTGGAAAAGATCGCGGTCGACCGCATTGTCGTCATCGCTTCTCCATTCAATCCACTCTCATCCAGAGAGTCAGTTGTGGCACAGGATTTGGAAAAGGAGCATTTCATCAGCCACCAGCCGAATTCCCAGTTGTTTCTCTATGTTCAATCCATTCTTGGCGAACTGCTCATTGCGCCGGAAATCACACTCCATCTGGGGGGCATCGACGCCATCAAGCAGGCGGTCATGGCAAACCTCGGCATCGCCATCGTTCCATATATGGCCGTCAGGACGGAGCTGAAGTTGAAGCTGTTTCGCGAAGTCAGGCTGGAAGGGAAAACATGGGAGTATCCATATCATCTGATATTCAGGAAGAACAGGTTTCAGACCATCGCGGCCCTGAAGATGATTGAGCTGTTCAAACCGGGTTTCTCGCGTATCATCGATGAACCCTGGTAACGGATGAGACTGTCATCGCGAACAATACCAAGGCTCCTGTCTTGCCCGGGTCTTCAGACGAGTTGGAACAAGTGGAACGGTTCGGTCAGTATTTGGAAGGATGCATCTGGATTCTTGCAGGAGCCTTTTTGTTGCGCGTTGAAAAAACCGGAGCAGACGCATCCGGTTTTTTTCACCCCTCTTTTTGTGAAAACAATTCTGAAACAACTGGAATCACAGCAAGATATTCATGTGATACGGCAAGTTAGTGGAGCAACAGGAAAATTCGTCCGTGATAAGATTCAGATGTCCTCCAAAGGGCACTGGAGAAGCGCGTTTTCCATAATATTTCTTGAAAAGGAGAAACAAAATGAAACACAAGTTCAAACTGGGTGTTGGCGTGGATATCGATGGAGCGGCGGAGTACGACTGCCCCTATAATCAGGTGGCGGACAGTTTCGATTTCATGGAAATGCCGGCTACCTTCGGCGCGATTCCGTTCCAGAGCGATGCGGTCTGGGAAGCGCAGAAAGCCAAGCTTCTGGCCGCTGGAAAACCCATCCTGAGCACCAACGACTACATCCGCGACTTCGGCATGACCCTGTGCGGGCCGGGCCATGACGCGGAGCAGCATAAGTACTGGTGCCAGAAGCTGTTCCCCCGCCTGAACGAAGTCGGTGTCAAGTACATCGGCGTGTTCGGCGGCTATTTCCCGGATGTACCCGGTTTCAACAGAAACAAGGCGTATGATCAGGCCATCAGCAGCTGCAACCTCATGGCGGACTATGCCGAGAAATACGGCATGGAAATCGCACTGGAACCTTGCGACCGCAAAGACAACCTCTGGAACCTGTATCTGGATGGTCTGAAGTTTGCGAAGGAAACCGGCCGTCGTTCCGTCAAGGTAATGGCTGACCTGAACTATTTCGTATCCCTGAACCAGAAGCTGGAAGATGTCCTGGTTGCACCCGAATACCTCATCGGTGTGCACATTCAGGGCAACAACGCACCCGGCATGCCTTCCTGGGCCGGTCAGCCGAATGTCGGCAACCGCATGCCGGTCATCCGCCGTTTCTTCGAAATCCTGAAGGAAATGGACTATGACAAGACGGTCACCTGCGCCTGCGCATGGAGCAGCACAAAGGGCGGCCCGGTCGACTTCAAGTACGAGGGTGACAAGACCATGGGCATCCTCCTTGAAATGCTTGACGAGATTTATTCCAAGTAAACTGGCAGGAAACCCGGCCGCTGAACGGAGTGACGCAGGGCCTGTCTTCCCATGCGGGGGACAGGCCCTGTTGTTTCAAGAGAGGAGTCTTTCATGCCGTCTCAAAAGGTTCTGCCCCGCTGGCGGGGATTCAATCTCGGCGACATCCACATGACAAAGCATTACAAACCTTTTCAGGAAGACGATTTCAGATGGATTTCCGAACTGGGGTTCAATTTTGTCCGGATTCCGATGTCCTACCATGTCTGGTCAAGCCCCAACAGCCCCATGGACATGGATGAGTCGCGGTTTGAACAGATGGACCGCGCGGTTCGTCTTGGGGAGAAATACGGACTGCATGTCTGCCTGAATCTCCATCGGGGGCCAGGCTACTGCTGTGGAGGCGATCCGGAGCCGTTCAGCCTGTGGAAGGACAAGACGGCACTGGATGTCTTCTGCCATCATTGGGAAACCATCGCCGGGCGATACAAGGATATCTCATCCGACAAGCTCAGCATCAATCCCATCAACGAACCACCGGTGCCATCTCCCGATGAAATGACGCGGGAAGAACACGCCCATGTCATTCGAACGGTGACGGCCCGAATCCGTGCCGTGGATCCCGGCAGGTTAATCATTGCGGACGGCATGTGGTACGGACGAGGCGAACCTTCGCCGGAGCTTGCGGATCTGGGCATCGCCCAAAGTACACGGGGCTATATGCCGATGGGGCTGACGCATTACCAGGCAAGCTGGTGGCGGGAAGGCAACATGAATTTCCCGCGCCCGACCTGGCCGGGAGCCATGGAGGCCGACTACACGCCGTGGACACGCGCGACGCTGGAGGAACATTACCGGAAGTGGGCTGATCTGGCGGAACAGGGTGTCGGTGTTCATTGCGGAGAATGCGGCTGTTACATCCATACGGATCATGCCGTTTTCCTGAAATGGTTTGAGGATGTACTCGACATCCTGACCGGATACAACATCGGGTATGCGCTCTGGACATTCCGCGGTGACTTCGGGATTCTGGATTCGAACCGCAAGGATGTCGATTATGAAGACTGGAATGGGCACAAGCTGGATCGGAAGCTGCTGGACCTGCTGCAGAAGTATTGATCCGCCGATGGGCGCAGGCCTGGCTTGCTCTGGTTTGCACGACCTGGCTGCTGCAGAAGTATTGATCCGCGGGGGGCGAAAGATCCCTGACGCGTCGGGAGGATGCATGTTTCCATACGGAGCTGTGTACAAGGTTTACCGGGAGCATACCCCGGACATCATCCGGAAAAACCTGAGTGACATCCGGAATCTGGGCATGAATTTCGTGGTGGTCTGGCCTGCCGTTTACTGGTGGGAGGATCCCGCCCTGCCGGACTACCCCTATCATACCGGAAAGGAAATCCTGCGGTATGCCGGGGAAATCGGGCTGAAGGTCATCATGGAGACGGCCGGCCAGCTGGCCTGTCTGGAGTATGCGCCTGATTTCGTGATGAAGGATGAATATTATGCCGTGACCAGGGACGGTTTGCCCAGCCGGGACAATGGCCACTGGTTCTTCGGGTTCCTGAATTATTTCCATCCGGAAGTCCGGACGCTGATGCGGGATTATCTGACCGGCATCGCCGAACAGTATCGGGATTTCCCAGCCCTGTACGGTTATGACATCTGGAACGAAACCATGTTCGAATCCCATGATCCTCATACGCAGGCTGTTTTCCAGCAGTGGCTCAGGGAGAAGTACGGCACCATCCGGAGGCTCAACGATGCCTGGGAAAGCACGTTTTCTGACTGGTCCCAGGCGCGGTTTTCCCAGCTTCTGTGGGCCAGTGTGATGCCTTTTGTCGACTACAAGGAATTCCACAAGGACAGCATCGGCATGATTGTGCGTGAATGGAAGGCGATGATGAAGGCGGCCGATCCCGTGCATCCCGTCATCGCCGACAACATCCACTCCATGATCACGGAAGACTGGAGTTATGCCGTGCGCGCCCAGGACGACTGGGTTCTGGCGGATGCATCGTATGAAATGGGCATTTCCTTCTATCCGAAGGGGAACAGTCAGGCCATGGCGCCTTATCGGCGTTCCCTGGTGTTCACGGCTGTACGGGCTGCCGCAAAGGATGGCCGGTACTGGATTTCCGAGATGCAGTCCCATCACCAGTCCATCTACAATCCTTTTTCTTCCGTGAAGCCGCATGAACTGAAGCGATGGACGCTGGAAGCCGTCGCCAATGGGGCGAAAGGATTGATATACTGGAAATGGAACAATTTCCAGAAAGGTCTGCAGACATTCGGTCGGGGTTTGATCGATTCGGCGGGTCGGCTGACCGAACGGGCCCAAGTGGCCGGTGAGATCGGCCGCGTATTGGAGGCGCAGGCGGATGCCTTCGAGACGTTCATCCCGCAGAAGGCGCGTGCTGCCATTCTCTATGACCGGCTCTGCCATGATTTCACGAAATCCTTCACCCTGGCGTATGCGCCGACTCTTTCCAGCACCATCTATACGGATTCCATCGCAGGACTGTATCAATGCTTCTGGGACGAGGACATCCCCCTGGATGTGGTGACACCCGATGATCTTCGTTCCGGGCGTGTTTCCGGATACAAGGCATTGTTTGTGACGGGACAGCTGAACCTTTCCCCGGAGTTGTCCGCTGCCCTGGCTGCCTATGTGGCGGAGGGAGGGGTGGCGATTCTCGATGGAAAGCTGGGTGAGATTGGAGAGGACAGCCTTCTTTGGGCAAACGCGCCTGGTGGCGGGCTTGACGGGATTCTGGGCTATGCGGTCGGCGACATGCTGCCGGAGGGTCTCGACATCCGGTCGGACACGGCGGACGAAGCGTTCCCGACCTCGATGAAGGGTTTTTATGAGCGACGGATCTACCATGCAGGCGATAAGAACCCGGAAGTGCTGGCCCGCTTTGACGAGGGTGCGCCGGCCATCCTCGCGACAAACCATGGCAAGGGTTCATTCCTTCATATCCTGACCATGCTTTGGTACGGATATTCGCAGCGGGGTGGAGCGGAAACCCGGGCGTTCGCCCGGTATCTGGCGGAACGGAATGGGCTGAGGATCAACCGGATCGAGTCTTCAGGCGTGAAAATGGCTGTCAAGACGGGAGAGGAAGGCTGTCTCCTGTTCCTGTTCAATGATGCGGCGGAAGACAGGGACTGCCATGTCAGTCTCGGTCATCTGCCGGCCGGCCGGTATTTGGCCACGGAATTGTTTACCGGGCATGCGATCGGGACGGAAACACGGGATGGGGAGTTGCATCTGGAAGTGCGCTGCTGTGCCAACGCCTCGGATGTGTACAGGCTGACACGACGGGAATGAGAAAGCTGGCCGAGTGGGTCAAGTCGGTTGAGTCGTCATTGATTCATCTTATTCATACGAATGGAGGATGCACGCATGTATTCGGCATCATGGAATTCCATCCAGCAGTTCCAGGTTCCTCAATGGCTGCGGGACGCAAAGTTCGGGATCTACACGCACTGGGGCGTTTATTCCGTTCCGGCCTGCGGTCCCAATACGACCTGGTATCCCTACAACATGTATCGGGAGGGTTCCTCCCAGTACAATCACCATGCCTTGAAATACGGAGACCCTTCGGTGTTCGGGTACAAGGACTTCATTCCCCGGTTCCGGGCCGAGCAATTCGACGCGGACGAGTGGGCCGAACTGTTCCGGGATGCCGGCGCAAAGTTTGCCGGTCCGGTCGGCGAACACCATGACGGATTCTCGATGTGGGACACGGCCCTGAGTCCCTGGAACGCGCGGAACATGGGGCCGGGCCGCGATGTGGTCGGAGAACTGGAAAAAGCCATCCGGCGGCAGGGGATGAGATTCATGACGGCCATGCACCATGCGGAAACCTGGTGGTTCTATCCCCATTGGAAAAAACAGTACGATGTTTCCAATCCCGCGTTTTCCGGGCTGTACGGGGATGTGCACGACCTGCAGTGGGAAGGCCAGGGAAACCGGCTCGATCCCAACCCGCACATCATGAACCACCATGAATTCTGGCCTTCACAGCAAAAGCCCACGAAGCAGTTTCTGGACCTCTGGATAGGAAAGCTGAAGGAGATTGTGGATCTTTATTCCCCGGATCTCATGTGGTTCGATTTTGCCATGAAATGGATCCAGGAGCATTATAAGCTGGACTTCGTCTCCCATTACTACAACCATGCGCTTAAGAACGGCAAGGAAGTCGCCATCACCTACAAATGGAACGATCTCGCGCCCGGTGCCGGCGTGGAGGATATCGAACAGGGGCGGCGCCAGACCCTGGCGTATAATTTCTGGGTGACCGACACGACCGTGGACGATGGGGAAGCCTGGGGGTTCATGCAGGGCAACACATACAAGACCCCGACCCAGCTGCTGCATTACCTGATAGACAACACCAGCAAGAACGGTGCCCTGCTCCTCAGTCTGGGACCGAGAGCGGACGGGGTCATTCCTGACGAAGTGAAGGAAATCCTGCGTGAAATGGGCCGCTGGCTGCAGATCAACGGAGAAGCCATTTATGGGACGACACCCTGGCTGCACGCCGAGGAAGGACCGACCCGCATGACGCAGTTCGGGCCGTTCTGCGAGAAGGAAAAGCTCAGCTTCACCCATGAGGATTTCCGATTCACGGCCAGGGACGAATGCCTGTATGCCATCTGCCTGGGACGTCCGAAGCGGGAGGCCGTCATCCGGACCGCGAAGGATCATCTGTATCCCGGAGAGATTGGAACGGTCAATCTGCTTGGTCATGAGGGCAACCTGGCCTGGAAGATGACGGAAGAGGGTCTTGTGATTGAGATGCCGGAGGCGGTTGAGTTCCGTCATGCCTGCACCCTGAAAATTGTCCGGAAGCATCCCTTCTGTTGATGGCAGATCCTGATGCCTCGCCCTGCATGATATGAATGCACTGCGAATACGTCTGGGTTTTGCGGATACTGTCATTTGCACGACACATGCTGAACTGGAAAGAAGGCGCGAAATGAGACTGGGTGGATTTTTTGAAGAATCTTTTGCCGACCCGGAAACCTGGATTGAAATCCTGAAAGAGAAGCAATACACGGCCGCCTATTTTCCCTTCCGGGTTCCGCTTGGCGGCCGCATGCCCGATGATGCGACGGTGCGCGCCTATGCGGACGCGGCAGCGCGTGCAGATATCGTCATGGCGGAAGTGGGTGCCTGGGGGCGAAACTACATGGCGGAAGACTCTGCAGAGCGGAACCTTGCCATTTCTGAAACAAGTGCGCTGTTGGATGTTGCGGAGCAGGCAAATGCCCGCTGTGTCGTCAATTCAGCCGGCTGGCATTCGAACGGGGAAGACAGCTTCTCGGACGATACCTTTGCGCTGATCGTCGATACGGTCCGGCAAGTCGTAGACGCAGTCAATCCCAGGCGGACCTTTTTCACGCTGGAATTGGTCACCAATATTTTCCCCTATTCTGTGGATACCTATTTGGACCTGCTCAAGGCTGTGGATCGAAAAGGATTCGGCGTCCATCTGGACCCGGCCAACATCCTCGACAACGCCCGCAAGTATTACCGGAACGGCGAGTTTCTGCGGGAGTGCTTCCGACGGTTCGGACCACTTGTAAAAAGCTGTCACGCGAAGGATGTCCTGCTGGAGCCGGGGCCAATCCTGCATCTCCGTGAAACACAACCGGGTTTGGGCCGGATGGACTATCGGACCTTTGTACGGGAGGCGATGCGGATTGATCCGGACATGCCCATCATGATGGAGCATCTGGATACCAATGCGGAGTATGCGGCGGCGGCCGCCCATATTCGGGCGAAGGCGGCGGAGGCAGAAGAAGAAAGAAATCAGGGAGGCGAGTCATGATGGAAAAAATGAACGCAGCAGCGGAAAGACCATCCGTTTACATCACAGGAACAGACAGGGGATTGGGACTTGGTCTTGCGACAGTCTTCCTGCGGGCCGGGTATCTGGTATTCGCAGGTTATTACGGCCTGGATGAGGCCGGGTTGAAGGAATTGCAGGCAGAATGCCCCGACCGGCTGGTCATGGTGCCGCTCGATGTCAGCCGGGATGATTCGGTCCGTGCCGCTGCCGATTTGATCGCAGGCCAAACGGATCGGCTCGATCTTCTCATCAACAACGCTGCCATCCTGCTGGATCAGAACGCGACGATTCTGGACGAACTGCATTATGAGAATATGCTTGCCATGTACAATGTGAACACGCTGGGGCCTCTGCGCGTATCCGTCTCGGTCCTGAATCTGCTGCGGAACGGGGAGGGGAAGCGGATTGTCAACATCTCCTCCGAAGCGGGAAGCATGACGGCCCGGGTGAACAGGGGCCAGACAACCCGGTATGGCTACTGCGGGTCGAAGGCTGCCTTGAACGTGCAATCCATCCTGATGCAGAACCATGTTTCGGAATTCGGCATCCGGGTCTGGCTGATAGAGCCGGGCTGGGTGCGGACCTTCCTGAGCGGGGGTCCGAAGTGCACCCTTGCGCCCAACGAACCCGAAGTGTCGGCGGAAAAACTGCTTGCATTCCTGAGCCGGAAAGAGGTGCCGGACTATCTGTTCCATGACCTGTTCAAGGATCAGCGTTTCGAGTGGTGAAACAACCGCCCGGGGGAGGGATTGCGCAACATTTTAGAGCGTGACAGCCAAAATGTGAAATGAAAACTTCCCGCCATGTCAATATAATCGAGACAGGATATGGAATCTGGAGGAAGGGCTTGCTTAGAAACAGCATGTTCTATGAGTTCCAAATTACAATGGCCAGAATTGCCATTCTTTTTGGAAAAAGAACATGTAGTTTCTCAACAGCAACGAGAAAGAGAGAAGCCTATGCGTGGTTCCCCCCTTTCAAATGAGATGAGCCTGGGCACGGCTCAGGGTCGCAAGCTGCTTCTCAAGAGAATCTGGCAATACCGGTGGGTCTATCTGGTCATGGTGCTGCCGACCCTGCTGCTTACGGTCGTGTTCCGATACCTCACGCTGCCGGGTGTAGCATTGGCATTCATGTCCTTCAAGCCGATTTATGGCGCCGAATATGTTTATGAAGGACCCGCTTTTTTGAAATGGCTGGCAACCTTCCTGCATGCTGCGTCTCCCGCGAATCTGTTCAATTATCTCTCCAGCAGCAAATTCGTCGGAATGGAACATTTTGCGAGGCTGATGTCCGAAAGCAATTTCAGAACAGCTTTCTTGAACACCATCATCATCTCTCTGCTGAAGCTGGCCATCGCGTTTCCGTTTCCCATCCTGCTGTCCCTGATGCTCAACGAGGTTTATTTCAAGGGATTCAAGCGGGTTCTGCAGACAGTCTTCACCTTTCCGCACTTCCTTTCCTGGGTTGTCGTCGCAGGCATCATGCTCAATCTCCTTGGAGACACCGGTGCCATCAAGAAGCTTTTTCTGTACCTGATCCCCTCGATAGGCGACTCCTGGAATGTACTGTATGACCCCGACATCTTCCGCTTCGAGCTGATTTTCTCCGAGATGTGGAAGGAAGGCGGCTGGGGAACGATCCTGTATCTTGGTGCCATGGCGGGCATCGATCCAGCCCTGTTTGAAGCGGCGACCATCGATGGCTGCGGCCGGATCAAGAAAATCTTCTATGTCACGCTTCCCAGCATTCTGCCCATCATCATCATCATGTTCCTGCTGAATGTCGGCAACATGGTGAACGCGAACTTCGACCAGGTCTTCAACCTGTATACGCCGCAGACCTATGCAACAGGCGATGTCATCGACACATACATCTATCGGCTCGCTTTCCAGAGTTCCACCGTGAATGACTATGGGTTTACGACAGCGGTTGGATTGTTCAAGAGCGTCATCAATTTCGTACTTCTGGTGGGTGCCAATTCCCTGGCGAAGTGGTTCGGCAGCGAGGGCATCATGTGACAGGCAGGAGGCATCCATCATGGAACAAGACCTGAACCCCCGTTCGGCCCTGAAACCGAAGGCGCGCAGCAGAAACCGGATTGTCCGGTTCACCTACGGGGACTTTCTGCTCCTGGCCGGACTCACTTTGTTTTCTCTCGTGATTCTATATCCCTTTTACAATACGGTTCTTGTTTCGCTGGTCCCTCAGACGGATTATGCCAGGACGCCTCTCATGCTCTGGCCGAAGCGCATCACCTGGGAATCCTATGAGTTTGTGCTCAAATCGCCCATCCTGCTGCGTTCGATGGGCACATCGGCATTGCTGATGCTGGTCGGCACGCTCTACAACATGCTGCTTACGACGACGCTGGCGTATGCGCTGATCAAGCCGATTCCCGGAA
>JAIFNI010000065.1 GCA_020047785.1 Clostridia bacterium | reverse complement strand
CATGCAAGTTGCAGAATGCAACTTGCATGCATACAGCGGCAAAAGCCGCTGTATGGCACCGAATCACGTGATTCCGTGTGTGAATGGCACCCTCTTTCCACGAAACAAACGCTGTGATGCGGCCGATTGGTTTCATCCTCGTTTCAATCCGGCTGGTTCCGGCAGCGGCAGGGCCCGTTCGGGGAAAACCGGTCCAGCCGGGACAGGGCATCCGCGCGAAACCGATCGATGGTATGCCGGACATAGTCTGCCATCGGGATGGACGGGTCCTCCAGCAGCGGAAGCAGATCCACCGCGAACGTCATCTCATGCTCGCTGCCGAGAGAATGGACTTCCTGATAGGTTGCGTTCGCGATGCGGCGACCGCGCGCAGCAAGGTCATACTGCCTTGTTCCGGACAATTGCGACTTGTAGACCCGGATGAGTGCATCCGCCACCATCTCCGGATCATGCACCGGAAGTGCGGTCCTGTCGCAATGAACCAGCCAGTCCAGACCGCGTGACACCTCGCACCCGAACACCTTCAGGGGAAGCCATCCCGAAGCGGCCGACACCGCCCGGAGGGCCGCGAGGGAACGCAGACAGACCGCCACATGCGTGTCATGCCTGTCGAAGGGGCTGTGCAGATAAACCGTTTCCGGTCGGATTGCATCAATCAGGGTCAGCAAATCACGATTCGGACGCTCATCACAGGCATCCTTCATTTCCATGCTCTCATACCCGAGCAGCGCGACGCCGGAATACCCGCCGAGATCCGCTGCCGCTTTCTGTTCGCGGATACGGATCCCGCACATCTCCTGACAGGACAGTCCGGCATACGCCCCGGTGCCGGGAGAACCGCCATTCGTGGCCACAATGCCAAAAAAGGCGCGCGTGTGCCCCTGCATTCCCTGGAGAATCCCCGGAACAGCCAAGATCTCCAAATCATCGGGATGCCCGCCGATGGCCAGCATGGTTGCCCGCCGAAATGCTTCCGAAGATTCGGCGCCATCCGGCATGTAGAGCTCCGCTTCCTTTTTGCAGAATGTCAAGTTATCACCTCCGATGGGTTTTCTCTATCGAATGTTCGCCTCAAGACCCCGCGTGCTGCGGGGTAATCCTGCCGCCGTGAGATGCCCTGTATCACCCAGACCGACACAGCGTGGAACCGCCCAGTTCGCGGACCGTTCCTCGAACAGGATGGTCGTGACGGAACTCGGCGCAATCCAGAATCCGGACCAGAACAGCGGAATCGGAATTTCAAGCAGATGGGCGATCCAGGTCAATGCCAGACCCGCATGGCAGAAGATGGCAATCCGTTCCGGGTTGGACCGGTTGAGCTTATATCGCACGCCTGCCCGCTCAAATCCGAAAGATGCCAGAAAACTATCCGATTCACGGACAATTGTTTCCACCGACCCCAGCATCTGATCCCTCACAGGATCGAACACCGGCATTTCATGCCAATTTTCGTAGGTAGGCAACGGACGCTCCGCACGGAGGATTTCACCCGGCAGCTGGAACAACGCCTTGTCGTTGTGGCCCTCCATGGGAAGAAACAACTCGGGATGCTGCTCGCGCGTCCAATCCAGCACGGTGTGCGGAAGTCCCAACCGGTCTGCGGTGTATCTCATCGTGTCGATGGCCCGTCCCAGCGGAGAGCAATAGATGCGGTCCAGCCCTTCCTTCGAAAACCTTTCCGCCAGTGCCGCAGCCTCCTTGTGCCCGGCCTGCGTGATGGTATTGTTCCGATAGTCGGGGTCCGCATGGCGGATGATGAAAAGCTGCATGATGTCCTCCATCAGGGCCTCTTCGGCTTGGACGGGCATTATTTTTCCGTGGGTTGCCCGCTGTCTGTCGGATATACAGGCTTAACCGGAATGGAGAAACAGAAGGTGCTCCCTTGTCCGATTTCGCTCTCCAGCCAAATGGTCCCGCCCATCAGTTCCACCAGACTTTTCGAGATGGCAAGGCCCAATCCGGTTCCCTGATATTTCTTCGAGGAGGATTGGTCGACCTGGCTGAATCGCTGGAAGAGTCTTTCCTGTTGCTCCTTGCCGATTCCTATTCCGGAGTCCGCCACGATGATGGACAGGCTCAGGCTCCCATCGGCAGTCGGAATGGCAGAAACCGACAGACTGATTTTTCCCTTTTCTGTGAATTTGATTGCATTCCCCAGCAAATTCGAGAGAACCTGTCTGATTCGGAGAGGGTCTCCGAGAACCATCGTCTCACAGGGACCCGACATCGTCAAATCCCATTGCAGCCCTTTTTGCAGCAGGCTGGCTTCAAAAAAGGAGAGCGTTTCGCGCAGAAGGTTTCCCGGAACAAAGGGCTGTTCCTCGATCACCGTGACCCCTGCTTCAATGCGGGAATAATCAAGGATGTCGTTGATGATTTGAAGCAGAGATGTGGTCGATTTCAACGCCAGATCCATGTAACTCTGCTGCTCCGCGGACAATTCCGTCAGCAGGGTCAGCTGAATCATGCCATAAATCCCGTTCATCGGGGTCCGAATCTCGTGACTCATGTTGGCGAGGAACTCGCTTTTCGCCAGATTGGCCTGTTCCGCCTTCTCCTTGGCAACCCGCAGCTCCAGTGTCCGGTTTGCGATGATGTCTTCCTGCTTTTCATAGAGCAGGGAGGTCGAAAGAACCGTTGCGACGAATCTTGAGATGTTTTCCAGCGACTCCAGAATATTGGGGAAAAACGCCGCATCCAGCACATTGCTCATCAGCAGCAAACCGACATGCTGTTCCCTGGCATTCAGGGGAATGACAACGAGGTTGCCGAGTCCGAGTTCCTCAAAAATCTGCGCAGCATCTGCTGCACGGTCTGAATAAAGGCTCACGGGGGCTTCCGTGGACTCGGCCGAGGAACCAAAAAAAAGAGGTGCTTCCAGTTTCGGCAGAGACAGAATGAATCGGGAAAACGCAGCCGTCCCGGTCACATGCCGTTGTCGTTCGGGACAAATGCCCGCAATTCTGAAAAAGTCCGGCTTGCTTCCGGTAAAGTGCAGCAGGATGATTTCCCTGCCCCCGATCAGCTCCCGAAGCTGTCTGGTCAAGTGTCCTCCCAAATCCATGGGATTCTCGGAGAACTCGATGACCTTCTTGAAGATTTCCATCGTCATGATGGCATTGGCCGCGCTCTTGCTGATGGATGCCATTCAACCCGCACTCCCCGAACCATATTGCGACAAGCTGCCTGCCCGCGGACATCGACCTTACGCCAGCGCCTTCAGAATGGAATCCTTCAAAGTATCAAGGGAAACGTTCCGGATGCTGAAGGGCAGCCCGAAAAACGTCGACATCTCCCTTAATTGTACCACTGGAATCTCCCCCACGCCGGTATCCAGAAAAAGAATCGATTTGTGCATGCTTTGCATGAATAATGATGCATTCTTTTCATCGAGGCCGATGTCCCTGATGAATACTTCCTTCCATCTCAGCGCCCATTCGTCAAAGACAAAAAATACCCCTTCCTTCCGGAGCCGCCGGTATTCATCCCTCCCCAGAACAATTTCACAGCAGTTGATTCCGGGCAGACGCACCACGCGTTCCGGATCGCACCGATCATCGATGTAGGGGTGGCAATCTCCATAGACCAGCACGATCCGGCGGATTTCCGGCAATGTTTCCCCGATGGCGGTCATCAGCGCTTTTTCCAACTCCTCCGGATGCATGTGAAGCGATGAATCGAGAAACCGGATCGGGATTGACAGGGCTCCGGACCGGACCAGGGATGACAGTTCCTTTTTGAAAATGCCGCAGGATATGATGACCGCATCTGGATGCTTATCCACTGAAACTCCCTTCATCCGTGCATATAGTTTCTTATTGTCCGCGGAACTGCGCGGGAGCCTGCATCAAGGCATCGATCTGTCCAGCTTCCGTCGCAAACGGAATATCGGCGGCCGAAGTGCTCAGAATATAGCGGGGATCCGCCGCCATCACGGACAGCATGCGCGCACAGATGCGACGGATCTGTTCCGGTGCCTTCGTGTCGAGTGTGGGTCCTTCGATATTGCCGGCAAGAACCAGGTTGTTCCCGACCGTTTCCCTTGCCCGAAGCAGATTGTCACGGGAATCCAGGATGAAACCGAGCAGATTGGGCAAGTCCCGGTAAAGATCGAGATAAGGGGCCATCTTGTACCCGCCGCCGTGCATGAGAATCCCCCCTTTGATCTGGGCGTAGGTTCTTCTCAAGGCAGGTTCGGCAATTTGTTCGGCCATGCTCCGCGGAATCATGGCCACACCGCACACACTGGCTATATGGATGAGGATGGCTGCGCCATCCGCCAGCAAGGCATTTCCATACCGGACGCTGAATTCTTCCATGCGGACAAGTATTTCCTCGAAAGCCTGTCTGTGGTGGAAAACAAGATCCATGAAGGTATCCGGGCCCACCACAATAGCCAGCAGGTCCAGCGGGTCCAGCCAGAGCGCGCAAACCGGAATTTGACCCGCATACTGCCGGGAAAGCCTCCGAACGGTTTCCCGCGTGTAGACGAGATGGGGGTCCGCCTCGATGTCGGGAAAGACCAGCGTGCCGATTTCATCCGATGAACGGATCGCTCTGCGCGTGATGTTGGGGGGGTAATCCGTGAAGTATTTCAACCCGCATCCGAATGCCTTGCCTTCATTGGCCGCGCACAAGGGTGACAGCAGCAGATCCGGCTGGAATCGTTCGACAATTGCGGATTGTCCGCGTACGTATTCTTCGGGCTTCGTATAATAGTCTTCCAGTCCGCACCCGGTCAGCCGGGCGCCGTACAGGCAAAGAACCCCCGCAACGGGCACCCGGTCGACCGGTTCGCCATGCAGGACCGCAAGAACACGCTCCATGCTGTTCATATGGCACCTCCGGCCTGCATCGCCTTTTCCTGCAGCTTCATCATGAGGCTGTCCGCATCGATGGCATTCCGGGAACTGCCGTCCGCACCGACCTCCAGCCACAGTTCATGTCTGAGGTTGAAAACGGCACCGCCGACCGCGAGCTGGATTCGGCCATGGTACCCGCGCGCGTCGATTTCAGCCCGAACCTTGCCGATGTTCTTCGCGGTTGTGTACATCATGGCGGAAACGGCGATGATTTTGGCATCCACTTCAACCGCCTTGTCCACAAAGGTTTCCGCCATGACATCATTTCCCAGGTCCAGGACATCCCATCCCGCCGACTTCAGAAAAATCGCGACAAGACGTCGTCCGAGCGTATGAAAATCATCCTCGATATTGCCGAGAACGATGGTTCCCTTGTGCGCCCGATCTCCGGACAAGGGGTCCTGTGCCAGAACTTTGAGGATGATTTCCTCGGCAATGCTCGCCGAAACATAGACCTGCGCAAAGGAAACGTCCTTCTGGCGTGTCCAGCGGTCGCCGAGTTCTTCCAGAATCGGGTCGAGTACGCCGCTGATCACGTTCTGATATCCGTATTCGCCGGCCCACCCGTCGACAAGGGCCAACGCGGTCACGGAATCGGAATTCATGATGGCCTCCAGGCATTCGTTCTGAAACGGATTCAGCATGATTTGGCACCTCCCGTCATTTCCTATTCTCCGAAAAGCACTTCCGCATTGTCGTGCAGCAGGCGCTTCGCAAGTCCGAGCGCATCCGCCTTGTCAAGGCGGCCTTTGTCGATTCGGTTCGACAGGGCTTCCGCGATGTTCTCCTTGGCAAACTGCAGATGCGCATACGTGCCCTCCACAAAGATGTAGTCCCCGCCGAATCCGAGAATCTTGTTGGAAGGAAGCACCTCGAGCATTTCCTCGAGTACGCGCACGGCATATTCCTGGGAGATGACATGCACCCAGCACAAGTCCGCCCAGACATTCGGGAACTGCTTGCAGATGGCGGCCAGCTCGTATCCGTATGGATAGCCGGTATGGAAGACGTCGAATCGAACACCGGGATGCTGCCGGAACAGGCTGATGAGGTTGGCCGGACGGGATTCCCGCAGATCAAAACCGGTTCCTTCCTGCAAGCCTGCATGGATCTGGAATGGCAGTGCCAGATCGGCCGCTGTTCCAAGCAGTTCATGCATCAGATAATCCTGCAGCGGCTTGCGTTCCGCGCCGGACAGGGCTTCGCCGCGCATAATCCTGTCAAAGGCGGACTCCGCCGCTGAGAATGAGGCATTTTCAAACAGAATCGTCCGCTGGTACGCGATGGCGGACTTCAAAGCCACAATTCCCCGTTCCCGTTTTGCCGTCTGCACGGTATCGCCCAGAAGCCGGACGTATTCCTTCAACGTGGAAAAGGAGCGGTGATACGCGCCCATCAGTTCTGCGGCTGACGTCCCCTCCCCGAGATCGAGAAAGAGATCGTACTTGGCGGATTCCCGATAGAATTCCTGATCCGGCGGCTTGATGTCTCCCGGACTTTCAATGAAGAGGTCATCCAGAACACAATATCGGATATGACAGATATCCTTGAGGATCTGCCTGTACCAGCCCGGTCTGCTGCACTGAAGAAAGGCGGCATTGAGCTGGAGGCAGGTATCGTCATCCAGCTGCGTGATGCCGAAAAGATCGATGCTCGCACGCTGGAGCGCACGGAAGTAGGTTGTGTTCCGGCACAATTCCCAGTAGGGCTTCAGAATGGCCCACTTCTCCTGCACATCCAGCCGGCCACCCTGCAGCAGCGCCATCTTCTCCGGCGGAAGGCCTGCAATCAGGACATCCGTACTGGCGTAATGCGTCATATAAAGGCCGATGAAATCCTTGCGGCCCGCCATGCGAGCCGCCTCCGTCTCCAGATGTTCGTGCGTGTCGATGACCGGCATGTCCTGCATTCCTTCGCGAATCCACTTCCGGTTTTCCATATGCCCTCCACAGCAACGAGAGAATCGATTCCATCCGCCACTTCCTTTATACCCATCGAATGAGGTGAAATGCATCATATTTATATTCAGGCTGCAGGTGAGATGACTTGTTTCCCCTGATTCAGATTTGGTAAGATGGTATTGCTTACGAATTATCGTTCGTTTTACGGAACCGATTCATGATTCCTGCATGAAAATTCATCAAGGCGATTTTTATCGAGTACTCGTTCATGGAAACCAAACAAAAAAGGAGCATATACAAAAGATGCCAATCAAAAAGGAACCCGCAGTCGGACCCGTCACGAAAGCGGAGATTGAGCAGGCCGCTTTCCGGTGTTTCTCCGAAAAAGGATACCATGCAACCATGGCGGATATTTCCGGATCCGTCCACCTGAAGGCCCAGTCGCTCTACAGCCATTTTCCCAACAAGCGGCTGTTGTTTGAAAAAGTAATCCGGGATGAAATCAACTGTTATTTTTCGGAAATTTCCACGTATTGCGAGTCTGTGCTCTCCAAATCTTCCTGCCACATCAGGCTCAAAAAGCTTTACTTCTTCACAATGGAATATTTCAGAATGCATGGGCGGATACGATTCTGGCGGCAGATCCCTTTGCTGGGTCGGGAAGCTTTGCTGCTGTCGCCTTTGCTCGAAGCCATGAAATCCTCCGAGAAGGCTTTGACGCAGCGGGTACGGTGCTACATCGCGGAAGGCTTTGCCTCCGGTGAACTCATGTACGGAAGTGCCGATGAGGTGCTGCTGCTCTATCAATGCGTGATACAGGGTTCGTTGGATTCACTGCTCCTGTCGTCGGACGAAGCTGTGCGCGACGGCATGCAGGCGCGAATATGGTCTGCCTTCGAAAAATTACTGATGACCTCGGGAGGAATGTGATGGAACTTCAAAAGGATCAAAGCAGGTATCGCGCATTATTGACCTGTCTCAATGCGGGGATTGTCGTGCATGCGCCCGACACCTCGGTCGTGTTCTGCAATGCAAGAGCTTCGGAACTGCTTGGGCTGAGTGAAGACCAGATTGCAGGGAAGACGGCGATCAGCCCGCAATGGCGATTCATCGACGAATCCGGTCATACGCTCCCGGTTGAGGCCTATCCGATATCGAGACTTCTGCAAAGCATGGAGCCTATAAAGAACATGGTATTCGGCATCCATCGCCCGATGGACAGCGAAATTGTCTGGGTTTCAGTCAATGGAACACCTGTTTGGGATGAGTCCGGGCAAATCACCGAAGTTCTGATCAGTTTCGTGGATATTTCCGATAAAAAACAGACGGCTGATGCGACGAAAATGGCCAATGAAATGTTTCAAAAGATCCTGAACACCATTCCGCAATTCATCTGCTGGAAGGACAGGTCATCCAGATTTCTTGGCTGCAACGACAACTATGCAAGAATGGTCGGGCTGCCGGACGCCGGATCAATCATCGGAAAGACGGATTGGGACCTGCCCTGGACAAAGGAAGAAACAGAGCACTTTCTGGCTGATGACCGAAGGATTATGGAAACGGATTCCGCCTCCTATCATATTTTTGAACGGGCTCTGAATGCCGACGGCGTTGAAACATGCCTGGACACCAGCAAGGTTCCTCTTCATGACGCAGAAGGGAATGTAAGCGGGGTTTTGGTTGCGTTCGAGGATATCACCGAACGCACGCTGGTGGAAGAAGCGCTGATGGATTCCGAATGGAAATTCAAGGCCCTGTTTGAAAAAGGTCCCATCGGAGTTGCCTACCACAAAATGATCTACGATCAATCCGGCAAATCGGTTGACTACTTTTTCATTGATGCAAATGAGGCATACCAGGAACTGACCGGCGTCGACCCACGAGGAAAAAATGTCACGCAGGCCTTTCCCGGCATCGAGAATGACCCGTTCGACTGGATCGGAACCTTCGGAAGAGTTGCGCGGTCCGGGGAGGAAATCCGATTCGAATCCTATCTCCAGGTCAATGACCAATGGTACGACTGCGTTGGGTACCAGTACATGCCGGACCATTTTGTTGCCGCATTCCTGAACATCACTGCGAGAAAAAGGGCGGAATTGGCGCTGAGTGCAAAGAGTGCCGCACTGGAAGCAATGAATCTGGAACTGAACATACAGCGTGATGCACTCGAAGCAATGAATCTGGAACTGAACATACAGCGTGATGCACTCGAAGCAATGAATCTGGCGCTGAATGCAAAGACCAATGACCTTGAAGCCCTGAACGAGGAATTGAATGCAACCATGGAAGAACTGGCAACTTCCAATGATGAACTCAGCACGGCCAACCGGCTGGCTGATGACGCAAACAGGGCGAAAAGCCAATTTCTCGCCAACATGTCGCATGAAATCAGAACGCCGATGAATGGCTTCATGGGCATGCTTCAGCTTCTGGAAGGAACCGAACTGACACCGGAACAGCAGGAATATGTCAGAATATCCCTTCTTACGTCCAATTCGCTCCTGACCATCATCAATGATATTC
Organism: Clostridia bacterium; assembly: GCA_020047785.1. Classification (GTDB taxonomy): domain Bacteria; phylum Bacillota; class Clostridia; order DSM-8532; family DSM-8532; genus JAEWSN01. The sequence continues at coordinate 2,311 of JAIFNI010000065.1, read as the reverse complement.
TGGACTATTCGAAGATTGAAGCAGGAAAACTGGCATTGGAGAAGGTCCCGTTTTCTCTTTCCGACCTGATGTCGGATCTGGTCGACTTGTTCAGCCCTTCCGCCAGGAAAAAGGGGTTGAAATTGGGGTTGTCCTTCCATGATGGAATTCCGGCTCATTTGAACGGTGACCCCTTCAGATTGAAGCAGGTGCTGTCCAACCTGATAGGAAATGCGGTGAAGTTTACGCATGAAGGCCGGATTGACCTGTCTGTCAAAAATCTTGGTCCGAGCGGACACAATGAGGTCAGCCTGGAATTTTCCGTTGAAGATACCGGCATCGGCATCGAGGAGGAAAAGAAGGCGCTTCTGTTTCAGAGATTCAGCCAGGCTGACAGTTCCGATACCCGAAATTATGGCGGGACTGGGCTTGGTCTCGCCATTTCAAAGCGCCTGATCGAAGAGATGTCAGGAAAAATATGGGTAGAAAGTGCAGCCGGAAAAGGCACACGCTTCTTCTTCACCTGCCGGCTGGAGATGGCCTGAATGTCACCTTTGATATTGTTCACATGCAGGATTTCTTGGAAGTCCAGCATTACTGAAAATAAGAGCGAATGGTTTCACAAGAGTCGACCTTGAAGGAAGGAACCTAGTTTCATCATATTTTGCAAGTTTATAGTTGACTTCCTGCAAAAATAGCACTACAATAGCCTTCATACAGTCAGCAACCGAAGCGATGGCGCTTCTCCGAAGATATTGGAGAAGCGCTTTTTGCATGGAAGGAGACAGCATGAAGAAGCTGGAAATCATCACACGTCCGGACAAACTCGAAACCTTGAAAGAAATTCTTGATGCAAGAAGCTGCACAGGCATGACCATTTTATCCGTCATGGGCTGCGGCCGTCAGCGCGGCAATGTACATGAAATCAAAGGCATGACATTCAATATCAATCTTTTACCGAAAATCATGGTAAACGCCGTCATTCCGGACGAACTCCTCGAACCTCTGCTGATAGACATCCGGGAACAGCTTGCAACCGGTCAGGTCGGTGACGGCAAGGTTTTCGTTTCCGACATCCAGGACGCCATGCGCATCCGCACTGGTGAACGCGGGAGCAAGGCGATATAGTCGCATCCGACTCTGGTTCGGCAGCCCGAAGCCATCTGCTCAACGCAAATGCCATGTCACCTTCAGATACTTCCTGGAGCAAAAACACATCGATGATAATGGGGTCATCTTCCTGCATAGGCAGGATGATGGCCTTCTTTCATGCGGGATGTCCCGAGACGGCCACGGGACGAAGTGGGGAACGGCGCTATGAATGATATGGTGGAACTCCTGGACGTCGACAAGCATTACGGCACCAGCCATGTGGTCAAAAAATTGAGCCTGACCGTCAGGGAAGGAGAATTCCTGACGCTACTGGGCCCTTCCGGCTGCGGGAAAACGACAACCCTCCGCATGATTGCCGGCTTCGAAAAGCCGACCGGAGGGCGGATCCGGGTCGCGGGTGAAAACGTGGAGGATCGGGAGCCCTACGAAAGGGACGTCAATACGGTCTTCCAGAGCTACGCGCTTTTCCCGTACAAGACCATTGAAGAAAACATAGGGTTCGGCCTGAAGATGAGGAAGGTGCCGAAGCGTGAAATCAAGGAACGCGTGACGGATATGCTTTCCATGGTGCAGCTTGACGGCTATGGCCCGCGGATGCCTTCCCAGCTCTCAGGTGGTCAGAAGCAGCGTGTCGCCATCGCCCGCGCTTTGGTGAACCGTCCGAAGGTTCTGCTTCTGGACGAACCGCTTGGCGCCCTCGATCTGAAGCTGCGCAAACAGATGCAGGTGGAATTGAAGCGGCTGCAGAAAAAACTCGGCATCACCTTCGTCTATGTCACGCATGACCAGGAGGAAGCGCTGACCATGAGTGACCGGATTGCCATCATGAACGGCGGGGTCATCGAACAACTCGATGACCCGGACTTCATATACGAGCACCCCACTTCCCGCTTTGTGGCGGAGTTCATCGGCGAATCCAACATTCTCGATGGCACAGTGACTGCGGGTCCAGGCGGGTTGTACCGACTCCATGCGGAAACCGGCCTTGTCCCGATAACCGGCGGGGATTTTGCCGTCAATGAATTTGTCCACCTGTCCATTCGACCGGAAAAACTTCAGTTTTCCGCAACTCCGATTCCCGGGTTCGACCTGGTCGGTGAGGTTCGGGAACATGTATACGCGGGAGCCGTCGTGAAAAGTCTGGTCATGCTGCCGAACGGACAGGAGCTGAAGCTGGTTCGCCTGGCCGGAAGCGACATGCCTGCCGTCGCCACGGCCG
>JAIFNI010000070.1 GCA_020047785.1 Clostridia bacterium | reverse complement strand
CAGATATTTTTCAACTCCTGCCATGGTCAAACTGTTATTCATTTCCTGCAACTGCATAAGTCCTGGTCATTATATGATTATCTATTCAGTCTTGTCAATATGGTCGGTGAAATTTCATAAAGCGCTGCATGTTTTGTACATTTTCAATAATGATATCGGTTTCACCTGACAGGATGAACTGCATCCCGGTTGACATTTGTTGTGCCCCGGCAAATGAGATGCATCGGAAAAACGCGGTCTTCCTTGTATTGCTCCCCTTTTCCCTGATTCATGACGAATTCAACCACATAATCGCTGAATGCCGCATAATCCACCGCCACCGTGGTGATGCCCGGATAGATGCTTTCCGTGAGACTGATTCCGTCCATGCCTGCCAGTGCCAGTTCCCGGCCAAGTTTCAGACCGTGCTTCTCAATGACGGAGAGCGCACCGACCGCGACAACGTCGTTATATGCGAAGACTGCGGATGGCCGTTCCGGGAGACTCAGCAGTTTTTCCATGGCCCGCGTGCCGCCCTGCATGGAGAACCCCTCCTCCACCAGCCAATTGCTTCGGCATTCCATGCCGTATTGATTGACCGCCTCCAGCAGGTATATTTTCCGTTCGAAGGCCTGCCTGACATCCATCTGTCCGCCAATCATGCCGATCTTCCGATGTCCTTCCTCATGAAAATGACGTACGATATCGAATACACCTTGTTTCTCATCCGAATAAGCCTGCGTGCAGCGAACGCCCGGGAATTTGGACAGCGTCATGATGGGTACCCGATGATTGATCTTTTCAATATCCCGCAGCATCTTCGGCTGCGGGAACAAGTCATCGACAATGCCCCCGGTCAGGACAATGACTTCGACTTCCTTTTCCATCAGCATCTGCAGGATTTCCAGCTCTCTCTCTCTCCGAGATTCGGAATTGCAGAGTATCACCGTATATCCGGCGACGGCCAGACGGGTTTCCACTTCGAGAAACATGCTGGAGAAGAATGGATTGGTGATGTCCGGCACAATGAAACCGACACTCCGGGACCGTCTGGCTTTCAGACTGCGGGCAACGCTGCTGGGACGAAACTCGTGTTTTTCCAGGATCTTCAGCACAAGTTCTTTTTTCTGCTCATTGACGGGACCGTTTCCTGTCAGAACACGGGAAACAGTGGAAGCGGATACACCGGCCTCCTTGGCGATGTCATAGACAGTCATCCTGCGTTCGCTGCTCTTCATGCCATGAACCCTCATCCCACCGTTTTATTGAAATCGATTTCATTTTATTGTGTTTCGGATTGAAAATCAAGTGCCCTGATGAAACATTTCACTGCTTTTTCAAATTAGAATGGCAGATTTGTCCATTGATTTCCAAATATATGGAATTTTCTTTATTCCCATTCCTGAATATCTAGATTTCGGAATGAAAAACGCCGGTGAACGGGAGTCCGTTCGCCGGCGTTTCATTCCATACAGGAAATGATTGGGTTTCAACCACCAAAGACTTCATGCATCCGTTCCGTGTAGTACCGCACGGTATCCCATTCTGCATCCGGTGGAATGCGATGGTCCGGACAAGGAATGAACCCGCCCAACGCAACAAGCGGCTTCAATCGTTCGATTTCCGCATCCACATCCGCGCGCGAACCGGCAAACACTTTTTTGTCCATACCGCCGACTCCCCGAAGGTTCTTGCCGAATTTGGCACGCCAGGGCGCAATGTTGGCATCCCAGGTCCCCACCTCGATGGGAAACATGGTATTGACGCCGTGCCCGAACCAGGTCGGGATGAGGGAATCGATCTTACCGTCGCAATCCAGCGAAACGATGTCAATCTGATGCCTTGAAAGCAGTTCGGTCATTTTCCCATACCAGGGGCCCACCTTTTCCTCGAATACTTCAGGCTGAACCAACGGGCCGTTCTTGAAGCAGATATCTTCCCAGAAATGGGCATAGTCAAATTCAATTCCGTATGCGAGCACTTCTTCAAGCACCTTGAGACTCAATGCGCCGACCGTGTCGATCATCTCCGTGTACAGATCTTCATCGTCCGCATAAAGATAACTGATGCCTTCCACGCCGAGCCAGTTCCTGATCTGTCCATACAGGGAGCCGCAATACAAACCGAGCGGGTGTTCCCGTGTCGCGGACTCATCCTTCCTCTGCTGGAGGCTCTTTTTGTCGAGACGGTCCGGGTTCCACTGGAGTTTTGGTTTGTACAGGGTTTCCCAGGCAGAACGATCCTCCAGCAGATGACCGATCTCCATGGGTATGGACCCGGCGCCATCCTTTTCGAGGATGACCATGCCTTCGCTGTTCAGGACATGACGCGACCCATCGGGCAACGTTTTGACCACCTCCCGTGCGAATGCCGGAAACAGGTTTGCATTTCCCCCGAACGTCGTGCTCCAGTTGAAATCGAATCCCAGCAATTCCGTCATGGTGCGGTCCGCCACATTGCCATCCCCCCAGGTTCTTGCCGTTTCCGCATCAATATGGCCTTCATCCCGCCATTTGTCCAGCGTTTCGTTCCAAAAGCCAAAGTGCACGATCGGCAGCCGATCATACGGCTGATACCTCAGGACGGCCATGGCCCGCTCTCGATGATTCATTCCGCACCCCCATCATCTGATTCTGCTATCTTGTTCATTGGGATTCAGGTCCTGATTCTATTCTGAATTCCACATAGGATTCGCACGATTCATATGATATGATGTTGCCGAATAAATGTCATCATCCATTTCTGCCTTTTCATCATCATATTCTGCGATGGCCTGGCAGTCACAAGCATGAACCAGGAGCCTATCATGAAACTCCGCTTCAACACCGATTTCTTCCCCGGATCCTTCAGCCATGGCAACACCCCGGGGCTGGATGCAGTCCGATTGCCGTTCCAGACCACATCCTGCGGATATTATCGGGCCTCGGATGCTTATTTCACGGAACGCGAAGGACTGGAGAGCTATCTTCTGCTTCACACGCTGGAGGGGACGGGGTATCTTGAATGGGAGGGTCGCACCCATATCCTCAAGCCTGGCGAGGTGATCACGTTCGATTGCGTGAAACATCAGTTTTATCGTGCCGATGGCGCGTTTTGGGCTTTTCAGTGGGTGCACTTCCAGGGGATGGGCGCCGCTGAATATGTCAGCAGACTTCACAGGAATCACCCGGACCCTGTTCCGTTGCGTGACAGCGTGCTCTTCAACAGCCTGTTCGCCCAGTTGTTCAAGCTGATGCGGGACAAGCCGCTTCAGAACGATCTGGAAGCCAGTCTGCTGATAACAAGAATTCTGACGGAACTGATCCTTTCCGGCGACAAATCACTGGCCAGTACCCGAAACCCCGTTCACAGTCAGGATGTCCAACATGCCATCGCCTGCATAGAAGCACGATACAGCGAAAAGTTGAGTGCAGAGGACATTCTGTCTCCCGCACATATCAGTCCCTGGTATTTTTCCCGGCTGTTCAAGGAACAGACCGGTCGCAGCCCCTATGAGTACCTGATCCAGCATCGGCTGAACATGGCCGTGAACGATCTGATGCGGACAGAACTTCCCATCTCGGAAATCGCATGGAAAAACGGGTTCGGCGATTCCACCCAATTCATCCGCCGCTTCCGGCAATACTACGGCACAACCCCCGCCACCTTCCGCAAGAACGTGACGTAAAGCGCCGCCCAAACATTACCGGCTCTTTTTCAAAAAAGAATGGCAAGTCTGGCCATTGTTTTTTGAAATCCATAGAGCCGGTTTGTTTGGGCAAGCCCGGCGCCGCCCAAACATTACCGGCTCTTTTTCAAAAAGCCCGGCGCCGCCCAAACATTACCGGCTCTTTTTCAAAAAAGAATGGCAAGTCTGGCCATGCCTAATGCGCATACCCTGCTTCAAATGCCTTCAGGTTCATCTCCACAAACTGCGGTTTCACATTCTGCCGGATGGCATCCAGCCAGATCTCCTTGCCGAATTCCGTCTGTCTTGCAAGAACACCCAGCATCACGACATTCACGGCTTTCATGTTTCCACATTCCTTCGCCATTCTCAATGCAGGAACCACAGTCACATTCCCATACTCCGCCGAGATTTTCGGTATGATGTTTTCCGGATATTTTGTTGCACCCAGAATGACCGGCATCGGGTCGATCTGCTGGTCATTGATGATGATCCGGGCGTCCTTTTTCGCGTAATCAATCCATCGGAGCGCTTCCAGCTGTTCGAAGCAGAGCAGGACATCAGCCTCTCCCTTTTCGATGAGCGGAGAATGGATCTTCTCTCCCATTTTCACATAGGTCACGACGCTGCCGCCGCGCTGCGACATGCCGTGCACCTCGCTCACCTTGGCGTCCAGCCCGCTCGATACGGCCACATGGCCCAGAATCCGGCTTGTCAGGAGCGTCCCCTGTCCGCCGACACCCACTATCATGATGGCTGTGCTTTTCATGCTCATTCACCCACCTTTTCCATCGCGTCGAACTTGCAGAGGTTTTTGCACAGGTGGCAGCCCACACAGAGGGCGATGTTCATTTCCATATGATCGCCCCGGTCGACAATCGCCGGGCAGCCGATGCGCTTGCATGCTTTGCAGTTCCGGCACTTTTCCTTGTTGATTTTCAACTGACCCTTGAAGGTCGCAGTCTTCAGGAGGGCGCAAGGACGCTGCGTAATGATGACGGAAGGCTCTTCCGCCGCAATTTCCTCGCGAACGGCTTTCTCTGTCTCTTCCAGATTGAACGGATCCACGACGCGCACACGGTCGATTCCAATCGCCTGGCAAAGCTTCACCAGATCCACCTGTTTTGTTTTCTCGCCCTTCAGGGTTCTGCCGGTGGTCGGGTTTTCCTGGTGGCCGGTCATGCCGGTGATGGAATTGTCCAGAATGATGGTGGTGGAAGTTCCCTTGTTGTACACGACATTGATGAGACCCGTAATGCCGCTGTGCATGAAGGTCGAATCCCCGATGACCGCAACGGTCTTCCGCATCGCATCTTTCCCCATGGCCTTTTCCATGCCATGAGACACCCCGATGGAAGCGCCCATGCAGACGCAGGTATCGAGGGTTTCAAGCGGTGGCAGGGATGCAAGGGTATAGCAGCCGATATCTCCGGTCACGGTCAGCTTCAATTTTTTCAGGATGAAAAACAATCCTCTGTGAGGGCATCCCGCACACATGACCGGAGGCCGTCCAGGCGCTGTTTCGGTCAGTGTGTTCTGTTTCTCCCACGTATCCCCGAAAATCCGTTCCCGCAGCAGTCGGGCACTGTATTCCCCGATTATGGGCAGCATCGCCTTGCCGGCGACATGAACGCCAATCCTCACGCAATGGTCTTCGATAAAAGGTTCCAGTTCCTCAATGACATACAGGGTTTTCACGCTGGCCGCGAAGGTCCGTATCAGCTCCGTCGGCAGAGGATGGACAAGTCCGATCTTCAGATAATTGACCTCTCCGAACGCTTCTTTTGCATACTGATGGGAAATGCCGGACGTAATGACGCCGATATCCGAATCCGCTGCTTCGATCCGGTTGAATATTGTGGTTTCAGCCAGGACCGCCATTTCCGTGAAGTGCTTTTCCACGATGACATGCCGCTTCTGGGCCATAGCCGGCATCATGACATATTTGCCCGGATCTTTGACATAAGGTTTGCGTTCGTATGTTTCCCTTTCGCCAACCTCCACAAGCCCCTGGGAATGGGCTACCCGCGTCGTCAGCCGCACAATGACCGGCGTATCGAACTGCTCGCTCAGTTTGAACGCTTCCTTGGTGTAGGAAAGACACTCCTCGCTGTCCGCAGGTTCAAGAACAGGAATTTTTGCGGCCTTAGCCACCAGACGTGTATCCTGTTCATTCTGTGAACTGTGCATGCCGGGATCGTCCGCGACGAAAATCACAAGACCCCCGTTGACACCCGTATAGGCTGCCGTGAACAAGGGATCCGCCGCCACGTTCAGGCCGACATGCTTCATCGCGCAGGCTGATCTGGCACCGCCATAGGAAGCGCCGATGGCAACTTCCAGCGCGACTTTCTCGTTGGGTGCCCATTCGGCGTCGATTTCCGGATAGGTGGCCAGATATTCGGAGATTTCCGTACTGGGGGTTCCGGGATAGGCGGATGAAACCGTTGCGCCGGCTTCGTACACACCCCGTGCAATGGCTTCGTTCCCTAGCAGCAGTTTCTTCATGTCGTGTTCTCCTTCGGAAAAGCGTATCGTTCATGCGGATATCAGACAAGCTCCTTGCGGCTCCGAAGCCGTATGCGCGGTCCGGCCGGTGAAAGCTGTCCTGTCGAGGAATATTTGACAAACGGGCTCCCGGCATCGGGAGCCCGTTCAGGAATCATTATATCGACATCTCGTTCCGTGTGTCCAGTGTCCTTTCGGTACAATCGTCCTGGTGGACGAAAACATGCAGGATGATTTGCCTTCTTCAGGCGATGTCAGGCCGCATCCGCGTCTTTGGCGGTCTCGCCGAAAATCCTGGTCAGGTGGGCTGCATCATGTTTCTTCGTGACAAGGCTCACAACCGGCACGACGATGACGGACAGCACCATGGCGACCGAGCCGATGCCCGGCATGAAGAGCTTCCCGAAATTCCCATCCACTGCGGGAAGCTGCGTAATCACCCCAATCGCCATTGCGGCAAACCCAGTCACAAATCCAGCCCAGGCACCTGCCTTTGTTGTCCCCTTCCAGAGAAGACCGAACAGATACGGGGCAAGGAACATGCCGGAAATGAGGCCCCAGGAGAGCGCCATCAGCACGTTGACGGTTGAATTCGGCCACACGGCCATAAAAAAGGAAAGTGCGATGAAGACGACACAGCACAGCTGCATGATGCTCATCTGCGCTTTCGGTTTGATGTCGGGCTTCACAAATCCTTTGACGAAGTCGATGGAAATGACGGAACTGGAAACCAGCACAAGTGCGGCCAATGTGGACATGGAAGCGGACAGCATGAGCACAAGAATGACACCGAACAGCACGTCCGGCAGCGATGTGGCCAGAATGGTGGGCATGATGGCATCCACGCCGCCGACTTCCGGCATCCTGTTTCCAAGGAACACCCGTCCGAAAGCGCCTGTGAAATAGGCCCCGAATCCGATGACCAGCGCGAACACCGTGGAAATCACGGCACCGCGCCGAATGGCTTTTTCATCCCGGACGGCGTAAAATTTATGAAGCATCTGCGGCATGCCCCAAGTGCCGAAACTTGTAAGAATCACCAGACCGAGGAGACGAAGGGGCGCCGGACCGAAAACAGACGTGAGCCCAAGGTCCTTGGCACCCTCCGTGCTGATTTGATGCAGCGTGGCGACAGCTGCGGAAATGCCTCCGATTTCCGGTCTGTTGATAACATACAGAACCATGAGCACGGATCCGACCAGCATGATCAGCCCCTGGAAGAAGTCATTGATGGCTGTAGCCACATAGCCGCCAAGCACCAGATAGATGCATGTGAGGGCGGACATGCCGAGTATGACCCAGACCATCGGCAGGCCAAAGGCGTGCTCGAACATGAATCCAAGTCCTTTGTAGATGGATGCTGTGTACGGTACGAGAAAAACGAAAATGATGAAGGCGGCAACAATTTTCAGGGCTTTGCTGTCAAACCGGACCGCAAAAAATTCCGGCATGGTGGATACACCGAGCCGACGTGTCATGGACCGGGTGCGTGAACCAAGAACGAGCCAGGGAACCAGACATCCGAAAATGGCATTCCCGATGGCAATCCACAAGGTGGAAAGCCCCATGTTCCAGCCGAAATTGCCGGCGTATCCGACAAAGACAACTGCCGAGAAATAAGAAGTGCCGTAAGCAAATGCCGTCATCCACGGACCCAGGCTGCGGCTTCCGAGGAAAAAATCGTCCATTCCCCGGATTTTGCTGCGGCTGTAGATGCCGATCGCCACCGTCACAACGACAAAAAGAACAAGGCAAACAATCTTCGCTGTCATGTTTCCGTCCTCCCGTACTGCATTGACTTTGATATGATGGTAATCCCAGGCATGCATGCTGCAATTCTACCGTTCTGCTTTTGCCAGGAAACGCATGAATACCCGGAAACATTATATCACCGGTTTATTTGGATGTGTCAACGAAAATAAAATTGTTCCCGCTTGTTTCATGGTGTCTGCCCGTACTTTCAATCTTCAGTCTGTACAGGTCGCACCGGAACCCCTCATTCGCAAGGCTGGCAAGTGTCGCGCCGGAACCCCTCATTCGCCCAGTTGAACAATGGTCACGCCGGACTCGCCTTCCCCATACTTGCCGATTCGATAGGCCGATACCCCCGAACGGTTCTTCAGAAAATCATGAAGACTTTTCCGCAGAACGCCGGTTCCTTTCCCATGAATCAGCGTGACTTCATGCAGACCGGCAATGATGGCGTCATCGATATACTTGTCCGCCTTTTCCAACGCTTCCTCACTGCTGTGGCCGCGCAGATCGAGCTCCAGCCTGACAGGAGCCGCCTTGACGCCGGCCGTGCGAACGCTCTGCATCCGCTCCACCGTTTCCTTCTGCACGTCGATCCGTTTGAGCTGGCTGATGTGGACCTTCACTTTCATGATGCCGGCCTGCACGGTGACCTGTCCGTCCGCGTCCGGCTTGTCCAGCACCGCCGCACGCTGATTGAGCGTCATGACATGCACGGTTTCACCGGCTTTCAGATTCACGGGCGCTTCGGCATATCCGCCGCGCGGCATCGCCGATTCCGCCAAAGAGTCCTCCAGGCCGTCCAATGTCATCTTCAGGCTTTGCTTCATGTCGCGGAGCGCCTTTTCCCTGTCCTTCTCCTGCACGGTTTTTTCCAGATCCTTGATGCGGGCGAGAAGATGCTCGGCTTCCGATTTGGCGTCCACAATAATCTGACGTGCTTCCTGGCGGGATTTGTCGAGGATTTTCTTCCGTTCTTCATCCAGTTTCCGACGTTCCTGTCGGGAGGACTCCTCCAGTTTTTCCATTTCCATGCGCAGGGATCTCGCCTTGTCCTGATCCCGTTCGGTTTCGGAACGTTTTTTCTCGATATCGCCCAATACATCCTCGAAACGGACACTTTCGTGGCTGAGTGTTTCCCTTGCGCGACCGATCACATGGTCCGGCAACCCCAGGCGGGACGAGATGGCGAACGCGTTGCTCTTGCCCGGAATGCCCACCAGCAGCCGATAGGTGGGTCGCAGCGTTTCCACGTCGAATTCGCAGCAGGCGTTTTCCACACCCGGTGTCGTCATGGCATATATCTTCAATTCACTGTAGTGGGTTGTGGCCATCGTTCGGATGCCGTCTTCCCGAAGCCCCTCCAGAATGGCCATGGCCAGTGCGGCACCTTCGGTCGGGTCCGTGCCCGCACCCAGTTCATCAAACAGGATGAGCGAACCCTGGTCGGCCTCGGCGAGGATGTGCACGATATTCCGCATGTGGGAGGAAAACGTGGAAAGGCTTTGTTCGATGCTCTGTTCGTCGCCGATGTCCGCGAACACCTGCGAGAAGATGCCCATTTCCGTGCCTTCCGCGGCAGGAATGTGCAGACCGGCCTGCGTCATCATCACGAAAAGCCCGGCCGTCTTCAGGGTGACCGTTTTCCCGCCCGTATTGGGTCCGGTGATGACCAGCGATGTGAACTCCTTTCCGAGACGCAGGTCTACGGGAACAACGCTCTTCTTGTCCAGCAGCGGATGCCTTCCCTTGCGGATGTCCAGCACCGGCGCATCCGTCAGTTTCGGAGCCAGTGCATCCATGTCGCGGGATAATTTCGCCTTCGCATACAGAAAGTCGAGTCTGGTTGCAATCTCGAGATCCATCTTCAAAGGTTCCGAAATCTCCGCCACCTGTGCGGTGAGGACAGCCAGAATGCGTTCGATTTCCTGCTGTTCCCGGATCATGAGCGCGCGAATCTCGTTGTTTGCTTCCACGACGGCCAGAGGTTCGATGAAAACGGTGGCACCACTCGAGGACATGTCGTGCATGAGGCCCGGAACCAGATTCCTGTATTCCTGCTTGACTGGAATGACGTATCTGTCGCCGCGCATGGTCACAACGGCATCCTGCATCAGTTTTCTCAGGTCACTGGAACGCAGGATTGAATTCAGCTTGTCCTTGATGCCGTCCTGCCTTGTCCGGATATTGCGCCGGATGGAGGCAAGCTCGGAACTGGCATGATCTGCCAGTGTATCTTCGCCGGAAATGCACCGGAGCAGCTCATCCTCGATGCCGCGATTCGGCACAAGCTGTCTGGCAAGGACAACCACGAGGTTCCCATCGCTTCCTTCCGGCATGTCGGATGACCCGTGCTGCTTCAGACTGCGGACACCGCGCAGGAATTCCGCCACCTTCAGCAGTTCCCCGCAGGAAAGGATGGAACCGAGTTCCACCCGTTTGAACGCCATGCGCAGGTCCGAAATGCCGCCGAAGGGAGGTGTTCCCTTGCGCCAGTATACCGCCTGGGCATCGGAGGTTTCCGCCAGCGCAGTTTCCACCTCCGCGCGCGTGGAAAAAGGCTCCAGCGCACGCACCTGTTCGCGGCCGAGTGCCGTGGCGGTTCTTTCTTCCAGTTTCAGGATGATTTTATCAAATTCAAGCAGCCGGTAGGCTTTCTGATCCATGTCGGAATTCCCCGTCTTTCTCTGCTGGAGGGCACGGGTGACCTCATGCCCGTCAGGTTTTGGAAAGAAATAACCTGCTCTATAAATTTCAGAAAACAATGGCCAAACCTGCCATTCTTTTCTGAAAAAGAGCAGGTAATTTCTTTCCGGCGACTCAGGTACGGTTGCCACGCACTTTTGGCGCGATGCGATCCATGTAAAAATGAATCCATTGGGTAAAGAGCAGGTCATACATGACAAAACCGGCTTCCAGGACAATGATGGCCAAAGGCAGCATGGCACCGGAAAGCAGCGCATCGGGAAGCAATGGCCTGAAAACGGAATAACCGGCGAACAGAATCACATTGAAGCCAATCAGCTTTGCGAGCCACTCCACCCAAAGGGAACGGATACGCTCCACAAGATTCTTCAAGGCGGGATAAATGCCAAACAGGAAGATAAAAGGCAATAAACCGAGTTTATCCGCCACAAGCAGAAAGGAAAGGACGGAAGACGCGGCATATGAAATCAACAGCCACTTCATGCCGCTTTCCAGATACACGGCACACAGCAGAAACGATGAAAGAGCAAGAAATCCGGCACGGCCGGTCGGTACGACAGACTCCAGATACAAAACGAGCACCGTGAACGCCGTGAGAATGCCGGCGAACGCCAAATCCCGCGTCTTTCTGCGGGGAACCGACTGCGATATGTTCTTCCCATCGGGCGGCGCTCCCGATTGTTCTCCGTTTCCCGCCGTCATCAGCAGCACCCGACCAGATCGCCGCCCATGCATTCGCAGCAGGAGTCGGCACACCAGATGGTTGTGCAAAGCTGGCACATATCCGGATTCTGAGCGCCGCCCCGGTTGACATACTGCTGGCGATATCCCTGGAACTGGTTGTTCATGCCATTCATGGCATTCCGGTATTCGAAATTGCCCGGATCCATCTGCACAGCGCGTTGTATGGACGCGTATCCTCTGTCGTACCAGCCTTTCCGCAGAAAGATCAGTCCCTGCAGGTAATACCATTCGGCATTCCGGTTGCGCATGCGGTCCAGCAACCGCTGGGCTTCCGCCAGATTTCCGGCATTCACGAAATTCCGGGCCTGCTTCGCCAGTTCCGATTCATCCGTCGAACCAGCCTGCTGTCCGCCCTGCCAACCTTGCTGACTGCCCTGACCAGTCTGACCAGTCTGACCCTGCCATCCCTGTTGTCCGGATTGGCCCGTCTGCCCCGACTGCTGCCGGTTCGCGCCAGCCTGCCCGCCGGAGGAGGACTGTGAGGATTGACCGGATTGACGGCCACTCTTCGCATTGGCGTCGTAGGAGTTGTAATCCTGCGACTCGCCGGATTCCGACTGGTATTGGAAGGACCCGCCGGAATTCTTCATCAGCGAATCATACGCCTGATTGATTTCGCGCATCTTCACATCCGCCAGATCCGCCAGAGGGTTGTCCCGGTATTTGTCCGGATGATACTTTTTCACCATTTCCCGGTAAGCGCGCTTGATTTCGTCATAGCTGGCGCCTTCCTTGACGCCAAGCACCTTGTACGGATTCTCTGCCATCGATTTCCCCTGTATCCTTTCAGTTTCCGGAGTATCCTGTGACGGACACCCCGATCAAGTTCCTCATGCTGCTTCCTGAAACTATCAAGATTCCTCTTGAATTCCTCATGCTGCTTCCTGAATTCCGCATGCTGTTCCGTCCCCCATCTTCCAGTGAGGGGATGACCTCATGCTCCCGTATTCTGTCTTTTGTTCCGTCCGTTCCGGATACCAGCCAGGACTTCATCCGTCCGGCGGATAAGGCCGGCCTCTATGACATTGTCCAGTATCTCCGCATTTTTTCCTATTGCGAGCACCTTCAGTGCCTTGTCGGCTTCACTGAGCGGATACAGAAGCGAAAACGCCATCCTCTCCCTGATGGACTCCCTGAAGGCAGGCACTGACCCGCCTTTGTATCCATATTGCAGTAAAAGCGGGTTGTAGCTGCCTTCCTTCACGTCATGCTCGAGATCATCCAGCGCATCAAGCAGGTATATCCACCTTCCAAGATTGTATCCCAGCCAGGACAGTCCCTTTCGGGTCGCCTCGTCTTTCACGAGGGGACATGCGAACAAGATTTCCATGACCCTTGCGAAGGGTTCCGCCACTTCGTCGGCCGAATCGCAGCCCGACTTTTCCAGGCTCTGAAGACATGCCAGCTGTTTGCTGATTCCATCTGCCTGGAGCGGCCAGCGTGATGCCGATCTGCGGGCTGCCATGCCGATCAGCAGGCTTGCGGTCCCGGCACCGACATCATGTTCATCCGTCCATTTATCCTTCAGATTGTAATACGCCAGCAGGACATTCATGTCTGCCGCATAATCAATCACCGGATTCGGCGCGATGATGGCATGCCTTCTCATGGGATGCGCAATGCATCGTTCCCGGAGAATCCGGTTCGGTTCCGGATTGAGCGCATCCAGCAGCAGGGCGAGGAAGGACAGATCGTAACTGAGCACAAGACGGGGAAGCTGGCCGCTTTTGCGTCCGATGGCCTTGCATACGGCACAATAGCATGCACGGTAAACTTCATATTCGCGCATTTTCAGTTCCGGTTTGTCAGGATTCACGTAGCCGAACATTTCAAGTGCCCTTTCCGTCAAAACTGACACCCTGCACATGAATGTTGATGGCCTTCACATCGAGTCCCGTCATGGATTCTACTGCATTTTTCACTCGTTCCTGCGTTCGCCAGGCGACATCCGGGATCCGGGCGCCATAATCGACAATGAGGAAAAGATCGATGGATGTCTCCTTCTCGGACAGTTCCACCTTCACACCCTTTGAAGCACCCTTTCGGCCAAGCACCTGGGAGATGTTGTCGACGACGCCGGCACTCATGCCGGCTACACCTTCGGTTTCCATCGCAGCTGTATAGGCGATGACCACGATGACATCAGTCGAAATCCTGACCTCTCCGATCCCGTCTTCCGGCAGTGCGGCATCCTTGTCCTGTTCACTCATGCTTTCTCCTTGCCGATTCATCCGCGCCTGTCCGGCAATTCCGGTTCGGAACCTCGTCCAGTTCCTTTATTTCAATCCCCGTCACTTCAGCTCCTGACGGTTCACCTTGATGACTTCCATCGTCTCGGCCAGAATCGATTCCACCTTGTCCAGCACGCCGTCCGCATATTCCCTGGTCCCAAGACGGATTTCGCGGGAATTCTTCTTCGCGTTTCCGATGATGACACCGGCCTGCTCCACCGCCTTGCGGGAAATCTCATGTTCGTCGACCATGGCGGTGATGCGGGTTTCCGCATTCCGGATGATCTCCTCCGCCTTTTGCTCCGCTTCAGAGAGAATGCGGGCGCGTTCTTCCGAGATGCTTCGTGCCTGCTTGATGTCGTCGGGAAGTTTCAGCCGGATATCCTGGATCAGCTCCAGCACTTCATCCCGACGGACGAGACAACGCCCGGAGAACGGAATGTTCATGCCCCGTTCCAGCGTCTCCTCCAATTGTTCGAGCAATTCCAGCAGTTCCATCGTATCCTCCCGGCACCTTGCGGCACGACCGTTTTTCTTTTTCCTGGCTCATTTCATTTATTCCATGCTGATTCCCGTCCTGATTCCGGCTTTCCCGTCTTGTTTCCCGGTCTGGAGCACCTTTGTCCACGACAATGTTCAGCTGCGGTCATATTTCGCCAGAATCACGCTTGCCGTGCCGGCAGGCACGAAATCATCCACCTGCCCGCCATGGCGGGCCAACTCCCGTACGGCACTGGAACTGAGAAACGAGTACTTGGCGTCGGCCATCATGAACAGTGTTTCGATTGTCGGGTCCAGATGCTTGTTGATGAGAGCCATCTGCATTTCGTATTCAAAATCGGAAACAGCCCGCAACCCCTTCACAATGGTTTTTGCTCCTTCATTCTCCATGAAATGGACCAGCAGACCATCAAAGGAACGGATTTCCACATTCGGTCTGTCACCGATGGCCGTGCGGAGGAGATCCAAACGTTCCGCCATGGAGAATGCAGGTGTTTTCGAACGATTGGTCAGCACTGCAACGATAAGCTTGTCACAGAGCACGGCAGCCCGATCGATAATATCCATGTGCCCGCGTGTGACGGGATCAAAACTGCCTGGATAAACAAAAACGCCCATATGCGTTGCTCTTCCCTTCCACGCTTCTGCTGCCGGGAAATTCCTTCAGGATTCGCCGACAAGACGGCTGTAAAAGGAAAACACGGTATCCCCATATTCCCTGCGGCGCAGGAGCAGCCACCCGCCTGCCTCATCCGGCAGCATTTCGGTGCGGTGATGTTCCAATACGGCCATGCCATCGTTTCCCATTATATCATTTTCGTCCACCATGAGAAGCGTTTTCAGGACAAAATCGCACCGATACGGCGCATCCGCGAACAATAGTCCGAATTTCCTGCCATTTCCGGCAAGCAGGCGAACCGCGGAATTGACATCCATGCACATCACCTGCGCCTTGTCCGCCAGTTTCGTCTTTTCCAGATTGGCTTTTACTATCCCGCACGCCGTTCTGTCCAAGTCGACAAACACCGCACTTTCTGCACCGCGCGACAAGGCTTCAATCCCCAGCCCCCCTGAGCCGGCGAACAGATCAAGAACAGCACGTCCGTTCATCTCTCCCTGAAGCATATTGAAAACAGATTCCTTGATGCGGTCCGTTGTTGGTCTGGTTTTGTCTCCAGGCGGCGCCTTCAGTGGCACACCGCCCGCAGTGCCCGATATCACCCTTGGCATGGTTTCCTCCCTGACCGATTTCCGGCGACTCGCCATTCTTTTTTGAAAAAGAGCAAGTAATTTCTTTCCGGCGCCTTG
>JAIFNI010000094.1 GCA_020047785.1 Clostridia bacterium | reverse complement strand
AATGTTTTATGGAATCATTGTTTCTATGTATTATGTTGATAATAAGCAACATCATTCCCCACATATTCATGTTTCTTATCAGGGTAAGGAAGCAGTTGTTGGTATTCCTGATGGAGCTTTGCTCGAAGGAGAGATGAAAACCAACAAGATGAAATTAGTAGCTGCTTGGATAGAAATTCATCGTGATGAGTTAATGGCTGACTGGGAACTAGCCCTGAAGGGTGAAAATGTTTTTAAGATTGAACCCCTCAAATAGGAGATAGTGTTATGAATCCAAGAGTGAAAGAAGTAATGGCCAATTCGGATTATTCACTGACAATAACTTTTGAAAATAATGAAATAGGTATTTTTGATGTTATGCCCTATCTGGATATTGGGATATTTAAAGAACTAAAAGATATTCACTTGTTTAAGACTGTAAAGCCATTCTTAGGTTCTATTCAATGGATTCATGAACAGGATTTGTGCCCTGATACGTTATATCTTGACAGTATTAAAGTAAGCATTGCAATGAAAACGTAGCAAATGCCAGCAAGCGCAGGTGATTTTCTTCCGATGCCTTAGTTTTTGACCGTATCGGCCACAGTCATTATCGGAGTGTGCATCTGAAACAGGCGGCTTCGGTGTGAAAGCGGTCCAGCCATGCTGGAACCGATTTCCACCGAAACCCGCCTGTCCAGATAGAAACCAGGAGAAACTCAGTCCTCGATCTGCGTTTTGCCCGTAAAGTGGAAGTCCTTCACCTTCATGGCAGGCACATAGCTCGGAAAGCCGCCGTCCGTGCGTGTCCGCTCTGCAGACAGCGCTACGACATGGCTCAGAATCCTTGGCAGGGAGTCGGTGAACCGCAGATTGTGGACGGGGTGGGTGACAACGCCGTCCTCAATGAGGAAAAGCCCGTCGCGGGTCAGGGCGGTCAGCAGGCCTTCGCGGGGACTGACGACATTCATGTAGTGAAACCTTGAAACCAGCAGGCCGCGCTTCGTTGAATGTATCATTTCCGCCAGACTGGAATCTCCGGCCTCCATCACCAGGTGGAACGGTATGCCGCCATTGCCTGCGGAAAAGCCGTGTCCGGTTGTTTTTCGGCCGCTCCTGGCGGCGGTCATCCGATCATGGGCGATCTCACCGATGACGCCATGGTCAATCAGAGTCAGCTTCTGCCGGCGCTCACCCTCGAAGTCGAACGGAAAAGCACGCGTCATCGGATGGGTGTGGTCATCGGTCAGGGTGATGTTTTCACCGATCAGCTTTTCGCCCAGTTTTCCGGCGAAGCAGCTGGTTCCGGTCTCGTGGTGCAGGGAGCCGAACCCGAGATATCCAGTGTAGAAAATCAGCGCCTCGACAGCCATCGGCTCCAGCACGACGTCATAGTCTCCGGGTTCCAGCATGGCGGGGGACAGGGAGCGCGCCGCCTTCCGACAGACCGCATCCATTTCCGCCACCACATCGAGTTCGCCCGGATGGGTCACTGTGCGGCCTACATAGGCGGAAGCCCCGGAATCATGCATCACCATGCCCGACAGGGATACCGATGAATCGCTGCAGTACCGGCGGACGCCATGGTTGTTGCCGTATGCGCGGACTTCGTGGGACAGCGAAAGAGACCCGGCCGCCTTGAATCCGTCTGGCAGGGTGCCGATGGCGCGTGCCAGCAGGGTTGCCCGCTCCTCAATGCCGAAGGTCGTCTCAAAAGATGCTTCGTGCGCCTCGATGAGGATTTCCTGGTCATCGAGGACGGGCGGAAGGGCAAACTCGCCTTCCGGAAGAAACGGCAGGATGTCCTCCGCCTTTTTCAAGGCATCAAGCAGGGCTGCATCGTCCAATTGGTTGGTTGTGACCGTTGCCGTCTTTTTCCCCTGCGTGACGCTGATTCGGATTTCCGTGTCCGCGTGGTATACATTCTGGTGAATTTCCGAATTGGCAAAGCGCGTAAGGCCTTCCTCGCCAAACGCCATGAGGACAGCCGTGTCGAACCGCGCATGTTTTCCAATCAGCTCAAAGGCCTGATAGGCCATATCCTTGCTCAGCATCATCATACCCCCACTTTCACATGACGGAACCGTGCGGGAGAGGATCCATGAGCGACATGGGCCATCTGCCCCGGTTCTCCCTTTCCGCAGTTCGGCGTTCCATAGACCTTCCAGAGGGATTCATCTCCCACACCATCGCAGCTGCCCCAGAATTCAGGGGTGATGCCGGCATAGATGGGGTTTTTGTATATTCTCCCGGTCAGTTTTCCAGCCTTGATTTCATGGGCGATTTCCGTTCCGAACTGGAAATTCACGCGCCTGTCATCGATCGACCAGCTGCGGTTCGTGCGCAGCAGCAGCCCGTCTTCGATGCCGCCGATCAACGCATCCATCGAAAGGTTGCCCGGCATCAGGCTGACATTCGGCATCCGGACAATCGGAAGGTTCTGCCATCCATCGGCGCGATTGGCACCGTTGGAGGTCTTGCCGATTTTGACGGCTGTATCGCGGGAGGTCAGAAACCCGCGCAGAATTCCCCCGTCGATGATGGTGGTTCTTCGGGCGGGCACCCCGTCGTCGTCAAACCCGTACGTGCCCAACGCCTGCGGAATCAAGGCATCAGCCACTACCGTCACATGCTCCGACCCGTATCGGAACCCTTCCTCCGCCATGCCGGCATTCACAAAGCTCATGCCTGCGTAGGCAGCCTCCGACCCGAAGATGCGATCGAGCTCGACCGGATGCCCGATGCTCTCATGAATCTGCAATTGCATCTGGTCTGCGTCTATGATCACATCAAAGAACCCGTTCGGGCAAGTCTCCGCCCGCACTAGGTCATGGGCTTCCCTTCCGATGCGTTCCGCAGCGCCGACCAGATCGAGCGCTTCGATGTACTCATACCCTGCTGTTCCCATGTTGCCCCGGAAAGAATTCGGATAGCTTCTGACCTGTGTGTCCCCGTCATGGGTCGCATAAGCCATGATGCCGCCACCGCTCTCGTACAGGCGCTGTGTGAGGTAACTGCCTTCGGTGTCCGCGAACACCTTGTCGATGCGCAGAAAATCCAGGCTCCCGGTGGTTCTGGAAAGATCCCCTCCGCTGCGCATGCCGCTTTCGGCTGACAGGAGCAGGGTTATCTTGTCGGAAAGAGGAACCAGGAAAGGGTCCATTTGAATGGGTGTTTCATAGCAATCTTCACGCACCGGTTTTTCCGCCAGCCGGATTTTCTCCTTCTGCAGCAGCCGGCTGGCCTTGGCGATGCGAAGTGCCTTCTCCGCGGTTGGATGCATGGCATCAAAATCACGGGAGCTGGCAAACCCGAGCGACCCGTCATGGATGACCCGGATGCCGTATCCCTTGCTGCGACTGGCTGAAATGTCCTCCACCGTTCCATTCTTCGTGCTGATTGATTCCGACATCGTGTCCACCACGCGGATGTCCGCATAGTCGACCCCCTCGCACCTCAGCCAGTCCAAAATGGCGAGAAGCTGCGCATTTTTCGTCATGGATTTGTCCTCCCGTTCCGAATATTCATTGTCATGACTGTTTCTTGCTTCATGTTTCCAAACCGCCTCACGGATACATGGTGGCCATCCGGGCGATTTCATCCTTCAGCATATCCTTCAGCTTGGCGGGTTCCAATACTTCCGCGCCACTGCCATAATTGAGCACCCATCGAACGATTTCCGGGCTGAGGGAGGTATCTTTCTCGAAGACAAGCCCACCGTTGCCATCCTCGGACAGGCGTGCAGCCTTTCCGGATTCATATTCGCGGACATATCTGGCGGCCTGGCCGGTGAATCGCACCTTCAACCGAATGGCGACCTCACCGGTCAATTTGTCAAAGCGGGACTGTTTGTATTCGTCATAGAAATTCTCTGGTTTATGGAAAGCTGTTTTTGTCATCTCCATTGCCTTGATGCGGGACACGCGGAAATCCCGGATCTGACCCCGAAGATGGCAAAAACCCACGACATGCCAGCACCCATCATACACTTCAAGCAGATAGGGGTCAAACTGGCGATTGGTCATTTCATCCGTGTTGAAGGCATAATAGGACAGATAGACCTGTTTCCGGTCTGCAATGCTTTCGCGGAGCAGGTTCAGAAAATCCGCGTCCGGTCTGTCGGGTGTAATGTCCGCGATGCTGACCTTCATCATTCCGGTCAAGGTCTCAATGTACTGCCTGTTTATGCTGGGACCCTGTGAAATCAGCTTGTCCAAAAGCTTTTCAGCGTTTGCGCCAACTTCCAGACCATTGTAGGACCGCATCACCTCTCTTCCGAATTGCAGGGCAATCATATCGGCCACGCTGAAACTGATGTTTTTCAAGCTGTATTTATTGGAAAGATAGATGGTTTTCCCCTCGCGGGTGTCCTCGTAAACATAAAAAACATCCGTGATATAGTCCAGATCCCGTTCCAGTGTCTTTCGGCTGATGTCGATCCCTTCTCTTTTCAGAGATGACATCAATTCATCCAGGGTGAATCCCCGTTTGTTGTCGGAAAGCAGGGAAAGGATGAAAAGCTGCCGTTCCACCTGTGGAATGTCTGCCATGATTGAACCCTCCTGTTCATTTGTGATGTGTTTTGCATGTGCATGATACGATTTTCAGCATCTCACAGGTCGGTTTCTGCTGGCACCATGTGCAGGCATCCCCTTCCTTCATCGGATATCCTTCCTGATTCAACAGGCCCAGCAGATCGGGAAGCGCCCGGATAAGGGATTCAATGGCCACTATCTGCTCATCATGTCCGATTGGGACTGTTACCGATTTTCCGGCATCCAGAAAATAAAGTTCTCCTCGAATGGGTTCCACCGGCTTTCCCCTCCAGATTGGCATTCTGGATACCGCCCAGGCATAGACTTGCAGCTGGATGGCATAATAGGCTGCCTTCTCCAGCATGGACAGCTCATCCTGAATGTGATTGCTTTTATAGTCGATGATGACGGCTCGAAATCCGTCCTGTGTTTCAACAATATCCAATCGGTCAATGACCCCGATGAGTTCCAATGAATCCGATGCCCTGATTCTGAATTCGAATTCGTTCCAGCTGTGAACCAACTTTTCTGATTTCTTCGAATTGTCCGGGAACACATCGGGAACTTCCCATGATGATGCAGGGTTTCCAGCGGAACGAACCCGACTTCCGACGGACATTCCGGAATGAAGATCGCCATCTTTGATGATTCGATTGTACCCATCCAACAAGTGAAGGGCATGTTCTCTTTGCGATTCAAGCCACCTTGGAATTCTTGCATCATCCAGACTGCATTGCCCGAGAACTGGAAAGAGACCTGACCGATCCAGCGGGATATCCTGCAATTGAGCATGGACCCATGTGCCCAGACGCGACGCATCAATGACGGGACCTTGGTCGGCAAGTTGCCCGGTTGCATCCTGGGATGGAACGACAGGATCTTCCGGAAATGAAACATGGGACGAAATTCCATCTGCATCCTGCGCCGGATTGCGGGAGGCTTCCTCAAAAACCTGGACATCTGCTTGTCCCGGTATGCGAATGAGGCGCGAAAGCCAGTATTGACGTGGACAATCCCGCCAGGACATCCATTGGCTGACACTTGCCAATCCGCTGGGGCGATGAACCGGCATGGAAAGAGGTGCTGTTGAGCCGGTACCGGAACCTTCTGCATCCTCACCATGATTGAGGTCAGTTGTCTTTTGCAGATCCGGCGGATCCGGCATGCAGCCAAGAAACTTCTCTGCATCCAGCAGGCGCAGCGAATCAGGAATCGCACAGCCGCTCAATGCCCAGGACAGCTGTTTCATGAAGCTGTTCTGGGCATTCAACCCACCGTCTTTGGCAGGCTGATGCTCTCCAACCATCACAAGAAGGGATTGTGCCCGTGTGGCGGCCACATAGAAGACTCGGCGACTTTCTTCAAGTTCCCTTGCCAGTCTGGCGTTGAATACCTCCTGATAGGGAAGATTCAAGGCGGGAGAGATGTTTTGGTTTTCATCCGCTCCGATCGCCGCGAGTCCGTTGTCGGGATGAAGCACCAAAAATGGCTTGAATCGGGACCCTATCGCATCAACAGCCCGATCCATCGATGGCAGAAAGACAACCGGGAATTCCAGGCCCTTCGAGGCATGAATGGTCAGGATTTTCACGGCTTCGCTGTCCTCGTTGTCCAGAAACGCTTCCGAATCCATTCCTCCGGATTCCTGCAATGCATCCAGATACAAAGGCAAATCCCGTGCCGTGTAGCCATGTTTCCGGCTGAATTCATTCACAACTTGAACAAGTTTTTCAAGATTGCGGATTTTTTTCTCTCCATTCGGCAGCAGAAGCAGTATTTCGGCATATCCGCTTGTCTGAAGCATGGTCTGGAAAAGCTCGGATGGACCCAGAATACCATCCAGCGGGAGCAGGGATTTGAAAACTCCTGCTGCCCTTGCTGAAAGCATTTCATCGCTCATGACGGCAGCATCGCGTAATGCTGCATCATCGGATAAGGTGGCAGCATCTGACATGACGTCATCATCAGGCAATGCTGCAGCATCGGACAAGGCGTCATCCCCTGACAAAGCCCGCGCAAGGCACTCCAGCAGCACTTCCGGCCGCAGTGCCTTCTCCTTTGATTCCCGGTCAATCTGTCTGCACCTCAGCAGCAAATCATCGGAAAAAGAAAACAGGGGGGAGCGAAGGACGGCATACAGGGCAACTCTGTCCTGTGGTTGAAAGATGAGGCGGTACAGGTTCAGAATATCCGAAATTTCCGTTCGCGACCAGAAGCCGAGTCCCCCCAACACGCAATAGGGGATATTCTTCGAATAAAGCGCGTTTTCGATGGCGGAAAGACTGCTGCGGCTTGGAACCAGGATGGCCATATCCCGATACGGGGTGCCTTCTGCGTTCAGCGCGGCCATTCGCCCCGCAATAACCTTGCCTTGCAGCATCATGCGGTTTGTTTCGACTGATTCACGGTAAGGTGCGCGCAATACGGTATCCGCATCTTCGGGACTTCCGTCCGGGATGAGCTCCTTATAAAAAACCCATCTGCTGGATGGCTTCAATATTTTTCTGTCGTCTGATGTCCACGTGATCAACTCAACCGGGCGTCCGCTTTTTTCGCGTGGCAGCTGCAGTGGTTCATAGGCGCTCATCAACCGGCTGAACAGATGGTTGACCGTTTGGATGATGGTGTCCGTGCAGCGATAACACATTGAAAGGTGTCGTGCGGTTCCTTGTCTGGCAATGATGTCGCATGTCGCCCCAAATACCCGATGATCCGCACCGCGAAAACCATAGATGGACTGCTTGCTGTCGCCGACGATGAACAGCCTTCCCGGTGGAACGGCACCGTTTTCATCCCGGGTGAGCAGGTTGACAAGGCGCATCTGCAGTGGATTCACATCCTGAAACTCGTCCATCATGAGGTGGCGGAAGGAATCCCGGATGGAGCGGCAGCTCGCCGGCCTTTCCAGCAGGTCACAGGCTAAAAGTTCCAGATCGGAAAAATCAAGCACATTCTCCATGTCTTTGTACGCACGAAACCGCTTGTCAAGCTGGTCCAGCAGGTCAAGCCCAATATGTTCAAGTGCGCGGATTCCCATGCTCGGTGTAGTCCCTGTTTCGTATGCCCGATATCGTTCTTTGATTGTATGCACGGTTTCCCCGGTGCAACGCATGCCTTGATACAGTGAAAAGACGGCATCCCGCAAGGGGCTTTCGCCAATGTCCGCGCCATAAAGGGTCATGCAGGAAACCAGCCGGTCTTTTTGCAACGGGTCATCAAAAATGGACCGGATTGAGGCATCGATAAACCGCATGGTCAGGACTTTGGCATCAACCTCCTCCAGAATGGTGAATCCGGGGTCAATGCCCAGCACTTGAAAGGATTCTCTGATCAGTTTGCCCAAAAAGCCATGGATGGTATCGATTCGCGCCTCCGACATGCGAAATCGAAAATCGGTCAATCGCCGATCCTGCGCATATTGCGGTTTTTTCAGCCAGGCTGCCAGTTCGCGTCGGATGCGGCCCTTCATCTCCGTGGCTGCCTTTCGCGTGAAGGTGATGGCGATGATGTCGTTCAGGTCCGCATCTGTTTCTTCCAGAAGGATACGCACAAACCGTTTTGTCAGAACACGGGTCTTTCCGGAACCGGCACTGGCACGCAAAGCGGTGTTTTCCGTAAAATCCAGGGCCTGAGCCTGCTCGTCATTCACCGCGAATTTTTCCGCGATGTCTTCCGTTTTCCTCATTGCTCCTCCATTTTCGCCGGCATGTCGGACCTGCGTGCCATGCGGGATTCGTCTTCCGACATGATGTCGGACCTGCGTGCCATGCGGGATTCGTCTTTCGATATGATGTCGGACCTGCGTGCCATGCGGACTTCATCATGTCTGCAAATCGCCGAATACAGGCAATCATAATTCCTTGCGTCTGCCGGGCAAGTCAGGGGAAGCCGGAAATCTCCATCCCGAATACGGGACACAACCCCGGCTGCCTCCTCCTCCACCCATTTCAACAGCACATGCATGTTTTCCTTCGATAGAAGCTGGGGACGTTTTCTGGGTTCGAACAGCACTGTTTTCATATCCGAGCGGACAATGCCCTTCCATTCCAGTTTTTCTATGCTGAAATAGAGCAGTGCAAGACATTCCGGGTTTTTCAGTCCGAACCTTTCCACCAGCATGGATTGGAGTGCGGTCCGATACAAGGGGAGCTGGAAGTCTTCTCCCATCACGATGTCCTTCAATTCCTTCAGGTTCTTTTTCTTGTAGTCGTACAGAATATATCGCCCGGTGAATCGATGATCTCCGTCCATTTCCAGATCGACCCTGTCGACAATGCCCCTCAGTCTGAAAGCAGGACCGAAAGAGAATTCAAACGGCTGTTCCAGCAAAATCGGCATCAATCTGTTGCCGGTTGCCTGCTTGAATCGTGACAGATTGGTCGCATCAAGTTCCAGAAAATGGGCAAGTGTCTTCAATAGGGCTGATTTTCGAAATGCTGCGGCCAACGGGGGAAACTGGGAAAAATCAAGCCTGCCGACAAATATTTTGAAAATGGATTCAAGTCTTGCGCTGTCGAATCCTTCCGCAGGATTTCCCACAGGGAGGCTTGATGCTGGTGACGAAACGGTTTGCGAATCCCCGATCGACACAGGGGCCGAACCGTCGTGATAGGCACGCAGTACATCATGATAAAACGTTCCGATGTGCATGGCGTTCAGCGGTTCATCGTCTTCATCGGCCAGTCCCAGCACACGGTCGGTGTAATAAGTGAACGGGCAGGAAGCATACCGGTTCAACTGGGAGGGGGAGAAGCTGAAATTCGTCTCCTGCTGGGCCAGCAACGGGTTTTTCAACTTCCCGTCGAAAGCGCCGCGATGGGGGCTGAACTCACGCTCCATTTCCATGGCCGCTGCTGTCAACGGGTACCCGGTCCGCACCCGCGGCATGGCAGCCACTCTGTCCCGCATGGAAATGGGTTTTGAGTTCAGTGTCGGGCGTGCCTGATCGGAAGCATGATTCACGACATCCTCCAGAAAAGGCGAAGTGTTCATCAAAGCGCCATCCTCGGTGGCCGTGCACCAGGACAAATGCAGCCCATTCCTTGCCGTGGCCAGGAGTGCCTGAAACAGGACTTGTCCATGCAGGCGTTCCGCTTCCGGATCCGAAAACGGGATGCCATGCCGGCGCAAAAGGGCTGTTTCGCGTTCCGTGAAGAGGATTGGAGGGGAAACAGCCCTTGGGAAGACGCCTTCATTCATCCCCAGAAGATAAGTCGCATGATAGGACTGTCCGCTGGCCATTTCGGGAGACAGAAATCTGACGCCCGCATGGTCGGCGGAAACGCAGCCAATATCGGTCGCATCAAGCAGGGTCTGCAGGTCATGCACCATTTGCGGATACCAGTCCGTGCCACGGCCAGCCAGGCGCCTCCATATCGATGCAGTTTTCGCAAGAAAAACGCGAAAGGTGGCCAATGCCTTCATGTCACGCAGCAGCCATTCAGCGGACAGAATTCCTTGTCTGGCCAGAATGGAAATATGTTCTTCCAGGTCATGATGCGCCAGCTGTTCCAGCAGGACTTGAATGGCCGATGCCGAATCGCCCGCTTTTTCCGGATGAAAAGCATGCAGGGAATCGAGCCACGCTTCCGTGTATGCCCCGAAAAGACCACATTTGTTCAATTCGATGATGAAACGGGCATCCCATTGTTCCGGGTCCGCCTGACCCTCGCATTTCATGGCTGCCTGCAGCAGCCTGTCTGTCTCATATCCCATGGCGTGGAGCATGGGAAGTGGAACAAGGTATTTGGAGGCGACCAGATTCTTCATGGACCTGCCATATTGATCCTCCATCCGAAGGGACAACAGGGCCATGAGGTCTCGAATCAGAGGGATGCCCTGCAGCGGGAGCGGGCGAGGGGAATCAAGCGGAATACCTTCTCCGGTAAAAACTTCATTCAGTTGAAGTCTGTACGATTCCGCGTCCGGACAGAATATGGCAATTTGCTGCGGAGCCACATCCTCTGTGGAAAGCAGCTGCCTGATGGAGCGGGCAGTCTCCCGAATCTCATGATCCCGACAGGGATGGCCGATCATGGATGAAATCGGCGGTGTGAATGCGGGCCGCGAGTAAATGCATGCAGACGATGATGGTGATGCTGCCCCCATTGATTCTGCATACTGAAAACCAAGTTCTGTCAAGTCGGCAAGAATACCTGCTTGGATGACATTCGGCCTTTGCGGGACAAAGAACGAAGAACTCATATTTGCGGACATATCCGGCTGAACCGGCTCCGAATAGGGAACATTGGCCATCATGTCCATATCCGGCCAGTCATGGATGATGCGCTGCAGAAGTTTCAGCCGTGAGGCATCCAGCCGCTGGAATCCGTCAAGCACAAGCAACGTGTTCCCGCACAGACATTCCGCGGTGGAAACGTGCGCAAGAGCCAGATGGGGCAGATCTTCCCTGTCCAGCCATCCCCCTTCCTTCATGCCGGACTGATAGGCGATAAAGACGTTCTGCAGGAATTCGAATTTCTCTTTTGCCGAATCTTCTTCATGAAGAGGGAACAGCGGCAGCTCCATCATCCTGTCTGCTGTGACGCCCGCACGTTTCAAGTCGGAGATGATTTTACACAATCCTTGAACGAATCCGGGTTTTTCCAACACGTCCTGATAGGGGCGGGGAACCGGCATGCTTCTCAAGACGGACTGGACAAGCACGCTGATTTCATGTCGGCCGATGACATCCTCGCGGCGACAGGAGCCTTTCAGAATGGCACGGACAAGATCATCGAAGCCCCAGACATGCCCGTTGAACATGCTTCCGGCCACATCCATCAGTTGGGTTCTTGCCTCGAACATGGATTCTCGTGACGGGGTGAGGTACAGAAAGGATTTGCCGGCAAGCATGTACTCGGCACAGTGTCGAACCATTGCCCTGCGATGATTAGGCGAGAAGCTGCTTGTGAAGAGTTTCCTCATGGGATGTCACCCTCATTTTCACAATTTCTGCTTTTGTACCGGATATCTGTTTTGACACAGAATACCTGTTTTGACACAGAATATCTGTTATGCGCCGGATATCTGTTTGCGACAGAATATCGCCGTTCCATTGAATGAGTATGCTCTGTTACAATTCATTCAACGAATGTATTCATTTTCCATTATGGCACAGCCTATTGATTTTCGGAACTGCCGAATGTGATATCATGGTAATAATCTGGAATGCATGGATAGGT
>JAIFNI010000277.1 GCA_020047785.1 Clostridia bacterium | reverse complement strand
CCGGCGGCATCCAGGCATTTCGCCAGAATCCAGCCATTCTGTTCCATCCGCACAACATGGGTGACAGAGGCTTCATTCCCGGTCAATGGATACTCGTCGGTCACGATGCCATTCCGGATTATCTGCAGCCGGGTCAGAGGACCCTCACAGCAAGCCCGGCAGGCAGCCTCTATGTGTATGGTTCGCCCCTCGCCCAGAGGCAAAGTCGACCCCGGGAGGTGACCATCCACCTTCACAGAAAGCACCGGGCCGGAGGATGCGATGCACTGTCCGGCACGAATCGCCTCGCACAGCACATCAAGGGAAGGGGCGGATGCTCCTTCCCCATTGGCCACGGCGTAGGTCTTGAACCGAATTTTCCCTTCCGGCGGCCGATCGAACACCTCATCCGTCTCGGCAATTCCGGGAATCCTGTAACCGTTGTTCAGAAGTTCAAACCACAGGGCCTGATACTGCGGACAATCCCGCCGGTAACCCAGCACAACCAGCGCATCCACAGTTCCCGCCAGCACATCGAAGCCGACGGTGGTGGCAATGTTCGTGATGAACTGACCCTGGTCGGTCCACCAGCTTGTGGGGTGCGCCAGAACAGCCACCGAATGCGGGGTTCGTTCCGCCAGCATGGCCTCATGCAGATAGGGAATCTCCAGAGCGGGCTCCCGTCCAACTTTTCCGAACTGCCACACATCATAGGTTTCATCGTAATACCGGCTGTATGGCGGATATTGCGTGAAATTCATCAGGAAGGCATGTCCATACCGCCCCTTGTAGAGCTCATTGCCGATATCCGGTATGAAATCGGCCGTACGCATGCTGTTCAGCACGCTTTCATATTTCGTGCGATAAGGAATCGTCTGAGGGAAATTTCCGCTGAGATATTGGCAGTGGTTCTCCACGTCATAGGGCGCGCCTGGAAAGAAAAAATTGAAATCCTCGCAGCGCATTGCCAGGATTGCACCGGCCAATGTGCCGGCGGTGGAGGCATCATCCCGGGAAACATGGGAATGCCCGTCAAAAGACCAGAGTCCCCAGGATTTCGGATCAAACAACCGAATCAAGCGCAGTTCAAGCGACACCGCGCTGCCGGATGCCTCAATCCTGCGGTTGGCAGGCTGATACAGCAATCCCCGGGCAGCCGTCACCTCATAGGTTCCTTCCGGCACGGCGAACACATGCGTTCCCAGGCAGCAAGCCATTTGATGCGGGCTCATGTCCAGAATGCCGGACACGTCGCGAATGGGCCGGATACTCCGATATGCGAAAGCGGCACCCTCTTGCATCGCAGGCAGATCCATTTCCAATCCGTCAGGACCCATTTCAACTTTTTTGACTTGAATCCTGCAGGGAACGAGCTCTCCCGATTCATCCCTGACCTCTATCCGCAGCAGCATGATTCATCCCCTCCGTGTCCTCCGGGCTTGCTTCGTATGACATGGGCAGCACGATTCGCAGCTTGATTCATCCTCCAAACTCACCTCGCGCCCTGGCAACGCCATCTGCAGCATGAATCATCCTTCCGGCACCCAGATGTCCGTTTCCGTCACACCCAGTGCCTCCACATATGCTTGATGATGCATAATGGAACCCATCCCGGCGAGCCAGTGCGCATCGCTGCCCAGTGAGAATTTTACGCCTTCGATCTTGCAGATGCGATAGAACCGGATCATGGCCTGCGCATAATCCGCCTCCTCCAGAACGCCATTCAGCTCGATGGCAATTCTGTTTTTCGCCATATCCCGCGCAATTCTTGTAAAAGATTCGTCCGGGATAAGTTGGATGGCCGCGGCTGCAGAAAATCCATCCCGATAACGCTCCATGCCGGTGATGTGAAAGGGATGGACAATGACGTCCGCAAACGGAAGCGAGGCCGCGTACGTCATCATATCCACCGCATTTTGCGCGATAGCCTCGTCGCTTGACGCAATCGGTGCCGGAACCGTCCGGTTCTGGTAATGGGTGCAGGCAAACAGGACGTAATCGAATGTCCCAATCTCCTCCATCGTGGCGTCAAACCGGCCCGGCCAGAGCACATCCACCTCTGCGCCGACCCATATGCGGGCTGTACAGGACAAATCCGCCAGCTCCCTTTTCGTCTGACGGTATCGCTCGATTGCCTTGCCGTCCGGATACACGTGGTCGCTGATGCCGGCAATCCGAAGGCCGAGTTCATCAAACCGGCAAACCATGGCTTCGACGGTCATTTCCGGCCGTGAACACCGGCTTTGGGCAGAGTGATTGTGGAGATCCGATTGAAACAAGCTCATATCCCGGTCCTCATTTCCTGTGCTGGCGTTGTGACCGCCTCGCCTCGCGGGTTCGCATGATGTTCGACAAGGGAACAGACAGGCTCTGCATCCTGTTCTACAAGGGAACAGACAGGCTCCGCATCCTGTTCCACAAGGGAACAGACAGATTCTGCATCGTTTCCCTGGACAAAATAAATCTTCCCTTCTGCTGCGTGACCAAACGTGATAGGCTCTTTTTGACAGACATGAACCGCAAGGAGATCTCCATGAATGATGATTCGCAGAAGCTCAACCGATTGACAAGTCGGATTTTCTGGCTGGCACATGATGACCAGTTTGACAGACCAATTCTGGGTTATGTTCGCGGTGACCGATTTTCTCTTGCCATTGATGCCGGAAATTCCGCGGCCCACGCTGCCAGATTCGCCGAGTGTCTTGACGCTGAAAAACTTCCGTGTCCCACTTTTACCGTCATCACACACTGGCATTGGGACCATACGTTCGGCATGCATGCTGTTCCAGGCATGACGATCGCCAGCCGGGGGACCGACCAGATGCTCCGGAAAGTAGCCACATGGAATTGGACGGATGATGCCATGAATGCCCGGCTTGTAAACGGAGAGGATATTGCTTTTTGTGATGCCTGCATCCGACTTGAGTATCCCGACCAGCCACACACAGGGGAAGAAAATCACCCCAGTGTGATGAAAGACCCCTTGCAGCGCGATAGAAGCACCATCCGCGTCGTGCCTCCCATTATGGCTTTCGAAGGCACCTTGACCTTGGACCTTGGCGGCGTTCACGCCGTTTTGATTCACGTCGGGGGTCCCCATTCAAGTGACAGCGTCATTATATACATCCCGGAAGAAAAAGCACTGTTCCTCGGGGATGCCGACGGGGCTGACCATTACTTCAACAACGGCTGTTATGACAAGGAAAAGCTGACTGCATTGCTTCATGCGCTTGAAAGTCTTGATTTTACACATACGCTTCCAGGACATGATGAGCCGGAGACAAAGGGGAAAACCATTGCCTTCCTGATGGAGGAACTCGCCAGGCCCACTTCCGGAACTTGATGCTGTGACATTGGTTCTGCATTTTTTCTCAACATACTTGTTGGCGATATCATCAAACGTGCTCTCAGGCATCTTCTCCATTTCTCTCAGGGTTTCTGGCAAGAACCGCACCATGGCAAATTGAAGCCTGCTCTTTGCGATATTGTGATCTCTGATTTTCCCAGCAAAGTCATAAAGCCCGCCAAAATAATCGTGAATCTGCTGCAAGCCTTTGATTGTGCCAACCTCAGTTGGTTAGCGGCACGAACCAACTCGATGTTTTCCTTTTACAACTGCTGTACGGGCCGGGTACGCGTCCATCATGGTGTTCACCCGTTTTCTTTTCTTCTTGCCATTTTGGGAATAAGTCGCTAAACTGAAGAAATGACGTGCGTCAAGCTTGCGGTGTGCTTCCTTATTGCGCCTGCTCAATCTCACCGATTCACGGGTAACTCAACTTGCTTCGCGGCGAATCACCAGGAAATCCTGTAAGGAGTCTTGAAATGCCGACGTTTCCCGAACGTCTTCAACAATTGGATGTAAATGAACGTGCGCTGCTGACCCTGCTGCGGTACAACGGTCCCGCAACCCGACAGCGTCTGCAGGAGAAAACGGGTCTTTCTTCAAGTTCCATGCACCGTTTGACAGGCAGCCTTGAGCAGAACGGTTTGATCTCCCAGATGGGCGCAGACCTGTCCGGTGGAGGCAGAAGACCTGCTTTATACGGCATCGGAAAGAACGCAGGACTGCTGGTCGGCGTTGAATTGTCCCGAACGGAGGTTCGCATCCTCTTTTGCCGCCCCGATCTGGAACCGGTCGAACAGATCCGGTTTCCACTCGATGCGGGTTATGGGCCGGATGAGACTGCGGATAAAATCTCGTGCTGCATGCACGAGGCGATGGCCCGTCAGGGCGTTTTGCCGGCCGACATACCGGGAATCGGCCTGGGCACGGTCGGTTCGCTTGACTGCGCCAGGGGGATTATCCGAAGTTCAACAGGTTTCTTACATGAAGGATGGCAGGATGTACCGATATCAGGCATGTTGTCGGAACGCCTGGACATCCCGGTGCATATGGACAATGGCGCAAACCTGGCAGTGCTCGCGGAACGGCTTGCCGGAAGCGGTCAGGGTTGCGGCACGCTCGTATGCATCCATCTGGGCATGGGCATACGGACTGGCATCCTGTCCAGAGGGGAAATCCTTCGATTCATAGGTGAACAGCCCGATGCGTTCGGCCATTTGTCTGTCGACCTCAACGGAACGCTTTGCTCGTGCGGAAATCATGGGTGCATGGAAACCTTCGCGACACTCCCCGCTATGGCAGAAATTCTTTCAAAAAACACAAATGCGGAAAAACGAATGGATATCCAGTCCGTTGGAGACTTGCTGGAGACAATCGACAGGCAAGATGAACAGCATCAGCATGACAGGCTACAGGGCGGCACCCGGATCGGCACGAAAACAATCGCGCAGGGCGACATACACACGGCGCATCCGGACAATACGACCGGGCTGGAGATGGCAGCGCGTCTTGACAGGGCTGCAGCCGCTTTTGGCGTCGGTCTGGTCAATCTTGTCCGCATGACCAATACCAGGCTGGTCATTCTAAGCGGTCCGCTTGTCAGGCGTTCCGGCCGGTTCTACAGAACAGCGGTCGCATCCGCGCAACGTCTCCTTCAGACGAACCCGGAAAAACCGGTGCGGTTCGAACGGGATGGACATATGGGGGAATGGGCGATTGCAACCGGGGCAGCCGCCTATGTGTTAGACTTGTTCCTGAAAAAGAAGGATGGTGCGTCATGACCAGGAAAATCCAGAATAAATCAAAACAAACGAATCCCGAGCCAGACATCCTGCAGACCCTGCCTGACTGCGGTGAACTGTTTTCCGTTTTCTTCAAGATCGGGTTGTTCACGTTCGGTGGCGGATACGCCATGATTCCGCTGATTCACCGTGAAATGGTGGAGAATCGGCGATGGATAGAGGATCAGGAGATTGTCGATGTTCTGGCGCTTGCCCAGACTGTTCCCGGTGCCATTGCCATCAACGCGGCCACCCTGATCGGTCGGCGGCTGCGCGGGACACCGGGTGCTTTGGCCGCCACAGCTGGTGTGATCCTGCCTTCGTTTGTCACCATCACCCTCATCGCCGCCTTTTTCGCCCGGTTTCAGGATGAGCCGGTTGTTCAGGCGGCCTTCCTTGGAATCCGCCCGGCAGTTGCCGCCTTGATGGTGCTGGCGGTATGGAAAGTGGGGAAAAGCGCTGTCCGGGACTGGGTGGGATGGCTGCTGGCCATCTCCGCAGTTTTTCTGGTTGTGGTGCTGCGTGTGCATGCCCTGTATGCAATTGTCGGTTCTGCGGCACTGGGGTTGGTTCTGCATTTTGCAGCTCCTTCCTGGATGAGCCGGTTGATGAAGCATGACAAAAAGCTGCAGCCGGATGAAGACAGAAACATGGATGAAACACCGTTGCCTGGGGACCGGAACCTTCCGGACGGAGTTGCGGAAACTTCATCAGCCGTTCCGGATTCCGAAGCGGAACATCAGAAGGGGGGAACCAAACCATGAACCTCCTGCTGCTGTTCACCACTTTCTTCAAAATCGGACTCTTCAGTTTTGGCGGTGGATACGCCATGATCCCACTGATTCAGCATGAACTTGAAGCACATGGCTGGTTGACGGCCGCCCAGTTCGTGGACATCATCGCCATCTCGGAAATGACACCCGGTCCCATTGCCGTCAATGCGGCCACCTTTGTGGGTTTCCGCGTTTCCGGCTTTTTCGGCGGCCTCGTGGCAACTTTGGGCGTGGCTATGCCTTCCGTGTTGCTGATCCTGTTTTTGTCCGCATTTTTCTTCAAGTTTCGGACCCATCCGCTTCAGAAATCCATTTTCCACTGCATCCGTCCGACCGTGACCGGATTGATCGCAGCCGCCGCCATCTCCATCTCCAGGACCGCGCTGCTTCGCGTACCCGAGCATACGCCGCTCTGGTCCGCAATTACCGCAAATCCTTTCGCCGCGGTGGATTGGGTTGGATTGGCCTTGTTCGCGGTTTTTCTGTTCCTGCTGGTCCGCTGGAAGCTGCACCCGGTATTGCTCATTGCGGTGGCGGCAGTATCCGGCATCCTGCTGTACGCCGGTCTGCCGCTTCTGCTGTCATACATTCAAACAACCTGGTGAAGGAGAGAACGCATGCCACCGCTGAGTCTGCTGATCAAACCCGCCTCCAGCCTGTGCAACCTGGATTGCCGCTACTGTTTCTATCATGATGTCGCGGAAAACCGCGCCACGCCTTCACACGGCATCATGAACGAGGCAGCGCTTGAGACGCTTGTCCGCAAGGCCCTGGCCTTCGCGGACGGCGACTGCACGTTCGCGTTTCAGGGGGGCGAACCGACAGTGGCCGGACTTCCTTTCTTCGAGCGTGTCGTGGCGTTGCAGCAGCAGTACAACATAAAAAAAGTGCATATCCACAACGCCATCCAGACCAACGGCATCGCCATCGATGCATCGTGGGCACGCTTTCTCGCAAAGAACCATTTTTTGACTGGCATCTCCCTGGACGGACCGCGGGACATTCATGACGCAAACCGGGTTGATGCAAAAGAGAAAGGGTCTTTTGACCGTGTGATGGCAGCCATCGGGAACCTGAAGACAGCCGGTGCGGAATTCAACATCCTCTCCGTCGTAACCGGCTGGTCCGCACGGCATGCGGCCAAGATCTACCGTTTCTTCAAGCAGGAAGGTTTTGAATATCTGCAGTTCATCCCCTGCCTGGATCCGTTTGGCGAAACACCGTTCACCCGGGCGCATTCCTTGACGCCGGAACGGTATGCAGCCTTCCTCATCACAACGTTTGACCTATGGAAGGAAGACGCTTTGAAGCGGACCCCTGTCAGCATCCGGTGGTTCGACAACCTGGCCGGCATGATGCTTGGCGCACCACCTGAAGCCTGCGGCATGTCGGGCCGCTGCACCTGCCAATTTGTCGTGGAGGCGGACGGCGGTGTCTACCCATGTGATTTCTATGTGCTGGACGCGTGGAAAATCGGGAGCATCCTCACCGATGGCTTTGTTGAAATGCGCGAGTCTGAACCTGCCAAACGTTTCATCGAGGATTCCCTGCCTGAGGATCCCGCCTGTGCATGCTGCGAATGGCGGACGCTGTGCCGCGGGGGCTGCCGGCGCTATCGGGAACCCTTCCAGAACGGCATGCCCGGAAAGAATCTGCATTGTGATGCCTACCGGATATTTTTTGCCCATGCCCTGCCCGGATTGCGACAGGTCGCAGCCCTGTATGGAAGGAGTGCTCCGCATGAAACCCAGAACCTTTGAACGTCCCAGTGTCCTGTTGATTTATACCGATCAGCAACGGCTGGATTCTTTGGGATGCTTCGGCAGTCCGTATGCGAAAACTCCGAATCTGGACCGGCTCGCGCAGGAAGGCACCCGGTTCTCACGGTATTTTGTGAACAACCCGGTCTGCATGCCCAGCAGAATGTCGATGCTGTCCGGCCGATACTGCTCCTCTCTGGGAATCGGAACCAACGGCATCCCTTTCCCGGAGGATGCGGTGTCCATCCAGCAAATCCTGCGGCCCTACGGCTATCGAACCGCCCAGATCGGGAAACTGCATTTCCAGCCGCATGCGCGGCGTGACCATCGGGACCCGCATCCGGATTACGGGTTTGAAACCTTTGTGCTGTCGGATGAGCCGGGGTGTTATGATGATGCCTATACCCGCTGGGTTCAATCGATAGCGCCTGATCAGGTGGAAAAGGTGCGAACCGCGTTGCCCCCTGCTGCACTGGAATATGGGCGGCCCGTCTACAGCGATGTGGGTCGGGAAACCCATGAACCCTACCCGTTTGCCGGTGATGAAGACCTGACACACAGCGCATTCGTGGCAGCGGAGACCTGCCGTTTTCTTGAAACGACGCGTGATGGGCGACCCTTTTTCGCCATCGCGGGCTTTTACGCGCCGCATACACCGGTGAATCCGCCGCAGCGTTTTGTGGATATGTATGATTCCGCGGAACTTCCGCTTCCTGTAAAAGGGCTGGAGGAACCCTGGACCCGGAATCTTGCCGCGCTGTCCGAGGAGGAATGGCGGCACGTGGCCGCATACTATCTGGCCCTCGTCTCTCATGTGGATGATTGTGTCGGGCGCATTCTCGATTCGCTGGAAGCGGCTGGACGGTCTGAGGACACCCTCGTCCTCTTCACCAGCGACCACGGGGAATACCTGGGGGACCATGGCCGGATTCAGAAAGGCATGCCGGGGCATGACTGCATTGTGAATGTTCCCCTGATCCTGCGGCATCCGGGACGCATACCTGCCAATCAGCATGTCGACGCGCTGTGCGAGGGGGTTGATGTGGTTCCAACCATACTGGACTGGTGCGGAATCCAGAGCCCGTCCTTTGTGCAGGGGAAAAGCATGGCCGGTTTGCTGGTGAACGCGACGAAATGGCATCGCGAGGATGTTCTGGTCGAGTTTTTCGAGCCGCACGGAGGGCATCAGACCATGCTCCGGACAGAGGAATACAAGTACTGCCTGGATGCGGAGGGGAGAGAAATGTTGTTTGACATGAAGGCGGATCCGAAGGAACTGTCACCACTCCACCCCGAAGTCATGGATGCATCCATGCTGTCCGTTCTTTCGGAAATGCGCAGGCGGATGCTGATTCGGACGCGTGAGGCTGCTTATCCCTGCAGGGAAAAGACGGCAGCCTATTGACGCAGCGTTTGGTCTGACAACAGCAAGTAAACAGTCACAGATTATGACAACAGCAAGCAAACAACCACGGATTATGACAACAGCGAGCAAACAACTACGGACTATGAAAGGATGATTCCGGTGTGACCCCTCGCTTTTGCGAGTGGCCATGAAGGAATCCGAAGGAATCACGCGTTACGAACCAAGGAGGGAAAACACATGAGAATCCTGTTTCTGGACCTCGACACTCTGCGTCCCGACCACCTCGGCTGCTATGGCTATCCGAGAAACACGTCACCGAACATCGATCGGATTGCCGCGCAAGGAGTCCGGTTCGACAACTACTACTGTTCGGACGCGCCCTGTCTGCCTTCCCGCGCCGCGTTGATGAGCGGCCGGTTCGGCATTCACACCGGTGCAATCGGGCATGGCGGAACCACCGCAGATTTCAGGCTGGAAGGCCCCCCGCGCGATTTCCGGGATACGCTGGCTTTTGAGAGCCTGCCCACCGTCTTCCGGCGAGCCGGGTATCGGACAGCTTCCATCAGTCCCTTTGCGGAAAGGCACTCGGCCTGGACCTTTTATGCCGGGTTCACGGAAATGCACAACACGGGCAAGGGCGGCGGCGAATCCGCTGAGGAGATCACCCCTGTCGCGTTGGACTGGATAGAACGAAACGCGGACCAGGAAGACTGGTTCCTGCACATCAATTACTGGGACCCCCATACCCCGTACCGGGCACCTGCCGAATTCGGCGATCCGTTCCAGGATGATCCGCTGCCTGCCTGGTTGACGGATGAGGTGCTGGCGGACCACAACCGGAGAGTCGGCCCGCACGGGTCCCTGGAAATCAGCATGTATGACAACAAGGAAAATCCCAATCTACCCCGCCAACCCGGAGAGGCGCGGGATCAGGCGGGATTGCGGCGTGTGATCGATGGCTATGACTGCGGCATCCGTTATATGGACGGACATATCGGACAGTTGCTCGAAGCGCTGGAGCGCAAGGGCGTGCTGGAGGATCTGGCCATCATCGTCACGGCCGATCATGGCGAGAACCTTGGAGAGTTGGGTATGTATGCGGAACATGGCACGGCGGACCAGATCACCTGCCGCATACCCATGATTATCCGCTGGCCGGGCGCAAAGCAGGGCCATGTGGACAATGGACTGCACTACAATCTCGATCTGGCCCCGACGCTGGCGGATCTGTTTGGGCAGCCCCGCATGAAGAGCTGGGACGGTCAAAGCTTTGCCGATGCGCTGCAAACCGGAGCCGATTGCGGCCGAAGCCATCTGGTGCTGAGCCAGAACGCGCATGTCTGCCAGAGAAGCGTCCGGTTCGACGACTGGCTGTACATCCGGACCTATCACGACGGCTTCCATCTGTTTCCGGAAGAGATGCTGTTCAACCTCATTGAAGATCCGCATGAACAGGTCAATCTGGCC
Source organism: Clostridia bacterium (assembly GCA_020047785.1). Taxonomy (GTDB): domain Bacteria; phylum Bacillota; class Clostridia; order DSM-8532; family DSM-8532; genus JAEWSN01. The sequence goes on along the minus strand of JAIFNI010000277.1, from coordinate 21,608 downwards.
GAGGCACGCAGGGATGTCTGCCTGGAGGCCGTGTACCGGCTGACCGGCTGGCACGATGAAATGATGCGGACAATGGAAAACCCGACGGACCCCATGCGGATTGTCCTGCAGGAAGGCGGTCCCTACCATGCCCGTGGCCATTTGAAATCCTATTGCGAATATCTGGAGAAAACAGGGCGCGGGTACGCCATTCCCGAGCTCAAGCGCCGCCATCCCCGTGAGTTCGAATAGACATGATACTTCGAGGGAAGCACCAGCAGAGACTTTTGACTGCTTCGCGGGAAGCATCAGCAGAGACTTTTGATTGTTTCGCAAAGACAGGATAAAAAGGAGACCGGCATGGGTAAGTCAAAACGTCCGCATATCCTCATTTTCAACCCGGACCAGTTCAGGGCGGATGCCCTGGGTCATTTGGGCAATCCAGCCGCGGTGACCCCGCATCTGGACAGGCTGGCACATACGGACGGGGTTTCCTTCCGGAATGCCTTCTGCCAGAATCCGGTGTGCACGCCCAGCCGCTGCAGCTTCATGACCGGCTGGTATTCGCATGTAAACGGGCATCGTACGATGTTTCACATGCTGCACGACGATGAGCCGGTCCTGTTGAAAACCCTCAAGCAGGAAGGGTACACAGTCTGGTGGGGAGGCAAGAACGATCTGGTGCCGGGGCAGGACGGGTATGGCGCGTTCTGCGACATCAAGCATCCGGGACAGCCGACCGCGCGAAACCTGCACCGGGATTTGGCCTGGCGGGGTGACAAGGAGGGCGACAATTGGTTCTCCTTCCTTGCTGGCCGGTTGACGGATGTTGTGGAGGGCGACAAAGAACACAACATCCCGGATCACTATCCAGATTCGGACTGGGACCATGTGCTGGGCGCCATCGATTTCATCCGGAATGCGCCGGAAGACGAGCCGCTGTGTTTGTATCTGCCTTTGTTGTACCCGCATCCACCATATGGGGTGGAAGAGCCATGGTTTTCCGCTATTGACCGGGAGAAGGTGCCCATGCCGCTGCAGGTACCGGAAGGCTGGATCGGAAAACCCTCTTTGCTCAAGGGCATCCGGGAACGCCAGCGCCTGCAGGGATGGACCCCGGAGCGTTTCCGCGAGCTCCGCGCCACCTATTACGGCATGTGCAGCCGGATTGATGCTCAGTTCGGCCTGCTGATGGACGCATTGAAGCGCAAGGGCATTTATGACGATACGGCGGTGTTCGTCTTCAGTGACCATGGAGATTTCACCGGCGATTACGGACTGGTGGAGAAAACGCAGAATACCTTCGAAGACTGCCTGACAAACGTTCCCTTCCTCATCAAGCCGCCGGCGGGAACCGCTTTGCAGCCGGGCATCCGGGACGCGCTGGTGGAACTGGTGGACTTTCCTGCCACTGTGGAAGCGTTGTGCGGCATCAAGCCTGCGCATACCCATTTTGGCAGATCACTGCTGCCCCTTCTGGCCAAAGAAACGGAAACGCATCGGGATGCCGTATTCTGCGAAGGCGGCCGCATACATGGGGAAACCCATTGCATGGAACATGGCATCGAGAACCCGGACAACCTGTATTGGCCGCGTGTCAGCCTGCAGCAATCCGAGGGGCCGGAGCATACGAAGGCGGTCATGGTTCGGACGGAGACCCACAAGTATGTGCGCCGCCTGTATGAGTCGGACGAATTGTATGATCTCGTTGCGGACCCGGGAGAACTGCACAACCGCATCGGAGATCCCGCCTTGCGTGAGGTCCTGATGCAACTGAAGGAACGGATGCTCACCTTTTTTCTGGAAACAGGCGACGTGGTGCCTCACCAGCCGGACATGCGCGGGTGAACCTGCAGCATTCCGGAAGCTCGGAAATGAAGGAGGAACCCATGGAAATGAAAAAACGTCCCAACATTCTGCTCATCACGACGGATCAGCAGCGGTTTGACACCATCCGATCGCTGGGAAATCCTTTAATCCGCACTCCGCACATCGATCATCTTGTGCGGAACGGCATTGCGTTTACCAGTGCCTATTCGGACTGTCCTGTCTGCATTCCGGCACGGTGGACACTCATGAACGGGCTGAGGGCTGCCAGCTACCAGCATGCCTACTATCAGGATCGGGAGCCGCTGGCGGTGGATCCGGCACGTTCCCTGCCCGGATTGCTTTCCGGCGCGGGCTATCAGACGCATGCGGTCGGCAAGATGCATTTCTGGCCGGAACGAGCCAGGTACGGGTTCGATTCCGTCCGTCTTCCCAGGGATTATTACCGGTACATGGAGAAACACCCGCACCTTGGCCGGCCGATGATGCATGGCATCGGACAGAATGAGATGTATCCCGCCATGGCCACAGTGGCGGAGCCGCAGACCCTGACCGCCTGGACAGTGGACGAATCCATCGATTTTCTGGAAACGCGCGACCCCACCTGTCCGTTCTTTCTCTGGACCAGTTTTTCAAAGCCGCACCCTCCCTTGGATCCGCCGGAGCCCTATTACTCGATGTATCGGGACAAACAGGTGCCTGAACCGGCCGTGGGGGACTGGACGGAAGGTCTGAACGACAAAGCCGGCCATATCTGGGATGATCGCGGACACCCGGAGGATTTCCTGCCCCGTGATGTCCGGGATGACGCGCTTCGGGCCTACTATGGCCTCATTACCCAAATCGACTACAACCTGGGCCGTCTGTTCGCGCGCTTGAATGAAATGGGCATCTGGGAGGAAACCATGATCCTCCTGACCTCGGATCATGGGGAGATGTTCGGCGACCACCACGGATACGGCAAGGCCATGTTCTTTGAAGGCAGCGCCCATGTCCCGTTCATTGTCAAACCGCCAAAATCCATCGGAAACAAGGAGTCCGCCCCTTCTTCGGAGGGGATGCCGCTTGCAGCCCCGTTCGGCTGGCAGCCGGGCACCCGTTGCGCCATCCCGGTCGGCTTATGTGATGTACTGCCCACGGTGATGGGGGTGGCCGGCGTATCTCTTGTCCGGCACGATGTGCCGACGGATGGGATCAATGTCCTCACCCTGCTGGTGCCGACGGAAATGGAACGGCATGCACTTGGAGACCCTGTCCGATACGCGATGGGTGAAGTCTCCGGCGACCATCCCAAGCACTTCATCACGGATGGCCGGTGGAAATACATCCACCATCTCAACGGCGGGCAGACCCTGCTGTTCGATTTGCAGACGGATCCGAAGGAATTGACCAATCTGACTGAGGATATCCGGTATGACGGGGAACGCAATCGGCTGGAAGCCGAGATCAAACATCGTTTGCGGGCGGTCGGCCATACGGATTTGGATGTGACCGGTGCGTGGGTGGATCAGGCAGCAGACCCGGTCTGCCGAAAGAATGAGAGCTTCCCCGGACTGCATTCCACCCATTACGAGATTGATGTATTGCACTGATATGCAGATATGTGGCAACCCGGTGGAAAAATGCGGCCATGCTGGTTTGCATGGAGTTCAGAAAGGAAGCAGGGATGAACATTCTATTCGCCTTTGCCGATGACTGGGGCCGGTATGCCCGAGCCTATGCCGACAAGGGGGTTTTTGGCGGTGTGTGCCGGTTGTTGGAGACCCCGCACTTTGACCGGATGGCGGCTGAAGGCGTCCTGTTTGACAACGCTTTTGTTCCCGCGCCGAGTTGTACCCCTTGCCGCAGTTCCCTGCTGTCCGGCCGTTTTTTCTGGCAGACGGGATTGGGAGCCATCCTGCTCGGTGCCGTATGGGATGATGCCATTCCCACCTTTCCGCTGGAATTGGAGAAGCATGGATACTTCATCGGCCATACGTACAAGGTTTGGTGCCCAGGCAAGAGCTACAACGCGCCATATGGCGGGCGGCGCACCTCCTATGAGGGAGCCGGGGTCCGGTTCAACCGGTTTTCCCATGAAGCGGTCCGGCGGGCGCCGGAGGTTGGCATGGACGCCGCGAAAACGGAACTGCTGGAAGAGGTCCGTGCCAACTTCCAATCCTTTCTGGACGCGCGTCCGGCCGATCAACCCTTCTGTTACTGGTGGGGACCCACCAACACACACCGGACCTGGGACAAGGGATCGGGAAAATCCGTCTGGGGACTGGAACCCGACCAACTGTCCGGTCTGCTTCCGCCGTTTTTGCCGGATGTGGCGGAAGTGCGGGAGGATTTCAACGACTATCTGGGTGAGTGCCAGGCCGTGGACGCGGGGCTGGGGGTGCTGCTGCAGTGCCTGGAGGAAAATGGGGAGCTGGAGAATACCCTGATTGTCGTCAGCGGGGATCATGGAATTCCCGGCATGCCGCGGGCCAAATGCAACCTGTATGACATCGGACTGGAGGTGCCGCTTGCCATCCGGTGGCCGAATGGCGTGCAAGGGGGACGCGTGGTGCATGACTTCGTCAACCTGATGGACCTGGCCCCGACACTGTTGGATGCGGCCGGTGTGCCCCTCCCCGAAGGCATGACGGCGAAAAGTCTTTGGCCGGTCCTTTCCGGAGTTGACCAGGGGTGGGTGGATGCAACGCGCACCTCTGTGGTCACCGGTCGGGAGCGGCACGTGGACAGTGCCCGTGAAGGATTTTTGCCGTATCCGCAACGGGCTATCCGTACCGGGGATCATCTGTTGGTCGTCAACTTCGCGCCAGATCGGTATCCCATGGGCGATCCGGGCATACTGGCCGAAGGGGGGAATCCCATCCCCTATGCGCATCTGGAAGGGGATACCCATGTGGTGTATGCCGACATGGATGCCGGACCTACCAAGGCGTGGATGATTTGGAACCGGGAACAGGCCCAGTGGCGGGAGACGTTCTCTCTTGCCTTCGGGAGGCGTCCGTTTGTCGAGTTGTATGATTTGAAACGGGATCCTGCGCAAATGAACAATGTGGCGGAAGAAGCGGCATATGCGGTCGTCCGACGCTCGCTGGAGGAGCGGTTGCTTGCGGTTCTTGGGGAGCAGGCAGATCCGCGCGTACCGAAAGATGCTGTCGCGAGGAAGAAAGATCCATCCAGCAGCCCGTTTCTATTCACGCAAGGAGGACAGGAAGTCTGCCACTTCGAACATGCGCCGTATGCAGGTCCTCTTCAAGCATTTCAGAGAGCGCCGTTCGGTTGGCCGGAGGAGGCATGATGGGAAAGCATGCTGCAAAGCCCAATATCCTGTTCATCCTTGTCGACGACATGGGCTGGATGGATCTCGGGTGTCAGGGCAGCCGCTTTTATGAAACGCCTGTGCTGGATAAGCTGGCACGGGAAGGCATGCGGTTTACCGATGCCTATGCGGCCTGTCCGGTCTGTTCCCCAACGAGAGCCAGCCTGATGAGCGGAAAGTATCCTGCGCGTGTAGGGGTGACAGACTGGATTGATCATGGCGGAAACTATCATCCATGTTGCGGGAAACTGGTGGACGCGCCGTACCGCAAACAGCTTCCCCATTCGGAAGTCAGCGTGGCGCAAGCGCTGCGCGAAGGGGGATATCAGACCTGGCATGTCGGCAAATGGCATCTGGGTATGGAATCCCACTACCCGGAAACACATGGGTTTGATGTGAACATTGGCGGTTGCCATTGGGGTCATCCTCCGCAGGGGTATTTTTGCCCTTATGGAATTGTCACCCTGCCGGATGGACCGGAAGGGGAATACCTGACGGACCGGTTGACCGACGAGGCCATCGGGTTGATCCGGAAGAAGGAGCCGGAACGTCCTTTTTTCCTGAATCTGTGGCACTACACGGTCCATACCCCGATTCAGGCGAAGGAGGAAGATATCGCATATTTCGAGGAAAAAGCCAGGATGATGGGTCTGGACTCCCGGCAGGCACTGGAAGAAGGGGAGCCGTTCCCATTCATCCATAAGCAGCATCTCCGTGTGACCAGACGCAGATTTCAATCCGATCCCGGTTATGCCGCGATGATCCGCAATCTGGATGAAAATACGGGGAAATTGCTGAAGGTGTTGCAGGAAGAGGGTTTGCTGGAGAACACACTGGTTGTTTTCACTTCGGACAACGGGGGATTGGCGACTGCCGAAGGCTCCCCTACGTGCAATGCGCCGCTTTCCGAAGGCAAGGGCTGGATGACGGAAGGCGGTGTGCGTGAACCGCTGCTGGTCCGCTGGCCGGGAGTTGTATCCACCGGAAGCCTTTGTGAGACCCCTGTGACGAGTCCTGATTTCTATCCGACGTTTCTGGAAGCGGCCGGACTTCCCTTGCGACCGGAACAGCATAAGGACGGGGTGAGTTTTCTGCCGCTGCTGCGTTCGGAATCGTGGGAGCGGGGTCCGATATTCTGGCATTATCCCCACTATGGCAATCAAGGAGGCACGCCCTGCTCCGGGATGCGCGACGGTCCCTGGAAGCTGGTGGAAACCTTTGAAACCGGACGTTGTTCTTTGTACAATCTAGAGGAAGATATCGGGGAAATCCGCGATCTTGCTGCCATCCTGCCGGACCGCGTAGTGGAAATGCATCGAAAGCTTGAAGCATGGCGTCTTGAGGTGCAGGCCATTCTGCCGGTGAGGAAGCCGTAAAGGCAGACCGCAAAATATGCGGTCTGCCTGTTCCGAACCCCATGATGAATGATTATAAGGCTGAAGCAGCGGGTGTCGTCCGGACTTGAAAATCAGTTAGTATTTTCAGAAGATCTTGCTTGAGTGGAATCATCGCTGCTTGCTTGTCAATAATCTGTTGCTTCAGTAACAGAATCGATTCGATTGCAGCCTCGGCATCTTCCGTATTTTTCGCCTTCACAGCATCTTTGAATTCCTTCCATAACTCTTTTTTGTCACTCTGCCACTCACTGATTAGGGTACGGACTGTTTCAATAGCCGCCCTTGCAACTTTGATATCATTCATGTCTTTTTCATCAAGCTCTATATTCTTTACACGCAGTTCCTTTGCTGCAGTTCTGATTTCATCATTCAAATCCTTGATCGCTGCCCAGTTTTCCCTGCTGGTGACACGCAAGGCTTCCAATTCCTGAAATTTTTCTGCAAATGCTGACCGGAACGCCATCCGTTCTGCTTTTCCGGCGTTGTCTCCGATGGCCTCTGCCCTGTTTTGTCCGTCTTCCAGAACGGTTGCGACCGTCATGCCGAGAATCCCCTGCGAGGAGGCGTTCATGCTGCCACGCCTGTTGTTTTCCGCCGCGAAGGAACCTACTGTCATGCTCAGAACCAGTACCACAACTGTGAATATTGCGACTGCCTTTTTCATACTCGATACTCCTCTTCGTCAATTACTGGGCATTGCGCCTGTACCTTGATGATACAAGCCACCTGTAAAACGAATGAGCAGTCAAATGTGAACAATCTGTAAACGTCAGACCGGACAAGCAGCACATTGGACAAGCAGCACATTGGACAAGCAGCACATTGGACAAGCAGCACATTGGACAAGCAGCACACCGGACAAGCAGCACACCGAACCGCTTCAATCGGCCCCTGGGCTGGCAGCCAGCAATTCCTGCGCTTCCCGGACACTGCCGACGACAGGCAGGATTTGATCAATCTTCGTGATGCTGAACAATTCCCGGATGAAAGTGTCCGGAACAACTGCGACAAGCCGCGCATCCTTCGGTTTTCGCTTGAAGATGTTGAAAATCAAGCCGAATCCGGTGCTGTCGATTTTTTTCGTTTCGGTGAAATCGAGGATATACTCTGACGTTTCGACAAAAAGCTCGTTGACCATAGCCTTGGCGGTCTGCACATGCTGATAGACCAGCAGTCCCCTGACAGAAAGAATCTGACACTTCCCGTTCACACTCCGGGTTACTTCGATTTGGTCTTTGTCCATGCTGTTTATCATTATAATTTCCTTTCATGACCGAAGGTACTGCCTTGAACGGATGGAATCAGACCTTCCGGAATGAAGAAGTCCGGATTCTTTCGGCCTCTCTCACTCAGGCGGACTTGAATTTGCTGACTTCTCCCTGCAGGGATTCGGCCAATACAGCCAAATCCGCGGCCCGGCTTGCTATTTCTTCCATGGAGGCGTACTGTTCCTGTGAGGAAGCGGCGACCTCCTCGGCAAAGGCTGCGTTGCTGCTGATGACGCCGGAAATATCCAGTACGGAATTCGATATGACCTCGGTCTTGCTTTGAATCTGCCGGTATATGTCATGGATGGCCAAAGCTCCGTTTTCCGTTCTGCGGACCATGCCCACAATGGTTTCGAGCGCCTCTCCACCCTTTTGGATTGCACCGATTTGTGTATTCACCTTTTCAAGGTTTGTTTCCATGGTTTTCACGGTCACATCGGTTTCCGACTGGGTATCCCGAATCAGTTCGGTTATCGCTTTGGCAGCGACACCCGTGCTCTGTGAAAGCTTTCGGATTTCTTCGGCAACGACGGAGAATCCCCTCCCGTGCTCACCGGCCCTGGCTGCCTCAATGGACGCATTCAGCGCAAGCAGATTGGTCTGCGAAGCTATCCCGGTAATGACATTGCTGATACTGCTGATCTCCAGCGACCGTTTCCCGAGGTTTTGGATGGACTCGGTTGCAAATTCAACGGTCTTGCTGACCCAGGTGAACTGTTCGATGACTTCGGTCATATAGTCTTTTCCGTTAGTGGCAATCTCCGTGGATTGCTTGGAAAGATCCACCAGACCATTAGCGTTGTCGAACCCCTCCTGCACTTTGTCCGAACTGGACTTGATCTGCTGCAGGATTTCACTGACATGTCCATTCTGTTGCGAGGCTCCCTCTGCCATCGTATTGGTAGCTGAAGCAACCTGTCTGGCCACATTGCCATTCGCCTCGGCGGATTCCGCCACTTTTCCGGAGAGTGTCACAACATTTCCGGATGTAGCCTTCACCTGCTGTATGATCCCCTGCACAGTCTCGATGAAACGATTGAACGCATGCCCCAGCTGACCGACCTCGTCCATGCTTCCGACATGCAGCCTCTGCGTCAGATCTCCGCCGTTTGAGGCAAGCGCGTTCAATTCATTCTTAATCTTGCCCAGTGGCTTCAACAGAAGGTATATGGTGCCGCTGCTGAACAGGACGCCGACCAGGGCAACGAGAATGCCCATGATCAGGTTGTTCCTCAACTGGTCATCAACCTGATCGACAATGACCGTGTTATCATAAACCCCCTGAAAATACCCGATTGATTCCCCCGCCGAGTCCAGTATCGGTGACAGATAAACCACACATTTCCCGGAAGGAAACGTGAAGAATTTCCCAGTCTGCGCGGTTGCGATTTGCGACTCGGTCAATCCGATGGCATAATTTTCATCCGCCGTTCCGAACAGGAATACGGCCTTATCCCCATCCAGACCGAAAACATACCATTCCCCGGGATACTGTTCCTGCAGCCTGGCAGTCATCGTACTGTTCAGACCGAGGCCAAGTTCAACGGTACCAATGAATTCACCATCCTTGACAACCGGAGAGATATACCGGAACCCAATCCCGGCCACCCCATTTTCAAGTCCGAACGCGACCTGCTGTGTATTGATGGCCTGCACAACCAGCGGACGGATTTTGGTCAGGTCATCCCCGAACTGCTTCGGCTTATGAACCCTGAGAAAGGAAGTGTGGTCCGGCAGATGGAATTGAAACTGGTCAATGCCATATGCATTGAATTTTTTCATGAACGGTTCCGTAATTTTCAGCAAGGTTTCCCTGTCTCTGGCGGCAAAAGCATCAACAATCGCTTCGCCGCTCAGAATGGGAACAAGGCCCACCTTCAGGAGGGTGTACTGTGCCTGAAGTGTTTTGCTGATTCCCACTTCCGTTTCACTGACTTTCATCTTTTCATAGGCAGCCATGAGGTCCTTTTCGTCTTGGTTTGTTTTGACCGTATACAGTCCGACCAAAACGAACAAAACCAATATCACCAGTGCGCCGAACTTGACATTGAGCCTTTTTCTGAAAAAATTGATCAACGGCATCCGGATATCCTCCTGTGATTTGTGACAAATCGTATTGGTTCGTGAAAAATCGTGACGACTTGCTTATGACTTGCATTATATGACAAAAGACGTACGGTTGCACAGAATGCCATCGTTTCCATCTTGTTCTTGATATCACACAGAACCCTGCTTCTTCAGATTGCCTTGGTTATTGTGTAGGTATGGCTTCCGTCCGTTTCGGCCTTCATCACGAAAAGGTCCGAAAACAGCCTGATCAGGGAAAGCCCACGCCCGCGGTCTTCCAGCGAGATTTCCCGGGTTTCCGTCCCTTCGTCCGACTCCTCCGGCATAATCGGGATGCCACCTCCTTTGTCATTGATGGAAAACATGAGTTCATGATCGGAAATCTTCAGGTCCATGGTGATGTTGCCGGGGTCATCGGGAGCCTTCCGGGTCTGCATGGCTTCCACGCTGTTGATGACCAGTTCGTGGGTCGCGAAGCAGAACTTCTCGAACTCCTTCACGCCTTCGTGAAGGAGAAGATTCTCGACGATCTGGTCGATGACCGACACATACGCCAAGCAGGCAGCACATTCAAACCGCATCATGCACATCCCGTCATCCCCCGCCCGGATACAGTTCCACGTAAACAAGCGACACATCATCTTCACGGGGAAGCTGCTCGATCAGACTGAACAACTTCTCGACCACAACGAATCCGCTTTCGGTTGATTTTCCATATACCTTGGTGTAATTCAGAAGGTACTCGATGCTGATTGTGTTCTTTTTGAACAGTTCAAACAGGCCGTCTGTGTACAGAAATATGCTTGATTTCCCGACATAGCCGATCTTTTCCGGAAGAACGGTCATTTCCCCGAAAACACCCAAGGGAAGACAGCCCTTGTCAAGCCACCGTGTTTTTCCATCCTGCCCGATGAAGGCGGAGGAAGGTTGTCCCGCATTCACGTATTCAAGCGTGCGTTCCCTGGTGTTGACCGTCATGAAGAATGCCGCACAGTAGTATTCATCCTGTGCAAGGTTCCGGTTGAGTTCTATGACGATTTTGTTCAGGCCCCTGGCAAGGTCAGCCGCGCCGGCACTCCTCAGCACCAGCTCCGGAAGGTTTGCCCGGATATACATGCAGATCAGCGAGGTGGCCGTGCCGTGTCCCATGACATCCAGCAGGATGATGCAGAATTCGTCTTCGCTGATGCGCTGCCAATAATACAAGTCCCCGCCGAGGAATGCGACGGGCAGGTAGAACCCGTTGATGGAGATCTGTCCGGTCGCGACAGGCGCCTGGAGCAGCTGACGCTGCAGGTGTCTGGCAATGCCGAGATCATCTGTCAGGTTCTTGTTGTAGGCGGCCAGTTCCCTTTCCCGGTCCTCCCTTTTCCCCATTTCCTCATACAGACGCAGGGTGGCCTTGATCCTGGAAAGGACAACGCCTCTGCTGTAAGGCTTGGTGATGTAATCCATGACTCCGGCCCGGAAGGCTTCTTCGATATCCTTCACATTTTCCGAAGCGGTCATCATGATCACCGGCATGCCGGCATGATTCGGTGAACCCCGTATCCTCCTGCAAAGCTCTATCCCGTTCATATCCGGCATGGACAGGTCCGTCAGCACGATATCGACGAGGGTTCCCGTTTCATCCCGGCGTTTTCCGCCATCCTCCGCCACCTGTCCTTCCAGAATGGAAAGTGCTTCTTCCGCGCTTTTCGCATGGCGAAAACGACTGTATCCGGCAGACTTCAGGATGGCTTCAAGTATCCGGCCGTCAATATCGCTGTCATCCACAAGCAAAAACGTATGATCGCTCAAATCTCCCCTCCAGTCGTCAGAATACCACCTGTTCCAGATTCATGACCCATTTCATCGCTTCGTTGTGGATGCCTGCCACGACATCCATCTCAACACCCAATTCTCTCGCCAGCACGACGGCATTCCGCCAATCGCCCCTTTCCAAAGCCAAAATCAGCTGAAAGCTCTTTGAAAGTACTGTTTCTTCCTGTGTTCCAAGCAAAGCCCTCTTCACTTCAGGCGAAAGGGGAATCTCCTGCAGAATTCTATCCATGCTGCATTCCGCCAGCACATCGAGCATGGAAAGAATACCCACGGTCATGAACGCCGAATGCTGGCGTTCCATCCCGACCACCCGGGAGAACATCTCAAGGAATTTTCCGCGTATCATGCTGAAACTGACGACCTCTCCGTTTCCGCCTGCGTTCTGTTTTCTGAGGGCAGCGATGTATGTCCACTTTCTGACTTCATCCAGTCCCAGCGTGACCAAAGCCTGTCTGATGGACCCGATGCGCTGGCCTCTGCTGAAAAAGGCCGAATTGACGATGCGCAGGATTTCATAGGAAAAGGAAGCATCCATTTCAATGATGTCGGCCAGTCTGACAAAATCAGGTTCAACGTCCTGTATGGCGTTGAGCAGACGAAGGAAGTTCATTTTGCTGGGGGACAGGGTCGAGGAGGAAAGAATCTCCGGTTTTGCGAAGTAGTACCCTTGAAAGTAGGAATAGCCCAACTTCTTCGCCTTTTCAAAATCCTGACGGGTTTCCACCTTCTCCGCGAGAAATCTGATTCTCCCATTTGCAAACCGGCTGACAAATTGACGCTTTTCCGCCTCGGTTGCGGAAAGAAAGTCCACCTTCACAATGTCGGCGAGGTCAATCAATTCCCGAATGGCCTGTTTCAATATCCTGTCGTTGAAAGCGATCAGATAGCCGTTCGCCTTCATGGTCCTGCATGATGTGACGACATCCTCCAGGTTCTCATCGAATTCGAGCACTTCCATCACCAGGTACTCGACTGGAAACAGGGTGGCGATATCCTTTGTCAAAAGACTGCCCGGAATGTTGATGAATGCCTTTCTGTCTCCTGTAAGCGATACAAGATCCAACGAAAGAAAATTCCCGGCGATGACATGCGAGGTGGCCACGTCGCCGTCTTCACAGGAATAGGCGTTCTGTCCCAGTTCCCGGTACAGCAGTTCATATCCGTATACCCGGTTGTCGACGTCAAATATCGGTTGCCGCGCGATGACCATGGCACGCACCTTCCGTGGGATGGATGACCTGCTTTTTGATAGATTTACCCAGCATCTGTCATCTGTAACAGCAAATCCCCGGCTGGGTCCATTTCTTCGGCACGGAGAACAGCCCTGGAAGCCCTGCTCATCGAACATATCTATCGTTTTCATAATTGATTCCGGTGCTAAAAAGTCGATTTTCAACTTTTTCATGCAGAATTCTTCAGGAATCCTGCATGACAACTCGCAAAAGCGAGTTACACCAGCATCATGATTTGCCTGTTGTATTCACCGCATACTTGGAAGGAGGATGTCCTGTTTTCTCCCTGAATACCCGGGAGAAATGGGACTGGCTGCAAAAGCCGGTTTTTTCAGCGATTTCCGTGAGCGGGAGGTCCGAATACCGCAGCAGCGAAAGTGCCTCCCGGATGCGAAGTCCGGTCAGGTACTGCTTCAGCGTCATGCCTGCATACAGCTTCATCAGGCGGCTCAGGTGGTCCGGATGATAATGAAACATGGCGGAAATGCTGCCACAGGTGACTCCCGCTCCATGATTTTCCGCCAGATACCGGATGATGGCAGACAGGCGGTTCGATTCGGATCTGGCATCAGGGGGCAGCATCCGCAACCGCAGCAGATAGGCAAGCAGTGATTTCAACAGACCGCTGACCTGCGCTTCCCAATATACGGCACGCCCGTCATGCTGTGCCAGCAGGTTCAGCAGCATTTCGCGGAGGTCCCCATCACCGGGTCTTCGCATGACCTCAGACAGACCAGGCGGGTCCAGCCGGTAGGAAGGAAGGGGGATATCTTCTTCCCTGAATGATTCCGGTGTCGTATGATGGGGCAGACTGCGGGAACGATGATGGCTGGTCAGGTCGAAGTCGATGCCCGTCAGAAGAAAAGGATCCAGCCGGTCGGCCTGAATCTGCTGCGTGACGCCCGCCGGGCAATAATACAGATCCCCGGGTTCCGCGTCATACTGGTTCTCTCCGATCCGGAACATGCCCCGACCTGAATGGACATAAAGAAGGTATGGATTGTACAGCACCCGTTCTCCCGTATCAAACCCGGAACTGCAGGGAAAAAGATTGATGGTCCGGAGATGGGGTGCGCAATCTTCCAGCGGCACAATCACCTGTCCGGTCATATCGGATTTCTGCAAATCATCGCCGTATTCATGCATCGCAACCGGCTTTCCCTTCTGTCAGAATGGAATTGCAACTGCTTCATGCGCAACAGAAAGCATCGCACGTGTTCCTCTTCCAGTGTAGCTTTCACATCGCTTTTCTGCAAATGCATGGATAAATCGGAGAAAGGAATCATTGCATGAATTCACGTGAACGTGTCCGCACTGTCTTTGCCGGGGGGATCCCCGACCGCATCCCGATTGATTACGACGCCAACCCCGGCATCGATGCGAAACTCAAGGCGCATTTCGGTCTTGCCCCGGGTGACGCCGAAGGTCTGCGCAAGCGTCTCGGTGTGGATTTCCGCGCCATCGGCGCTCCCTATGCCGGCCCGCGTCTGCACGCGGAACAGTCCGACAGAATCGTTGACCCCCAATATGGTTGGCATCTTCGCGAAGTGAACCATGCCTCCGGCAAGTATTGGGACTACTGCGACTTTCCGCTGATGCATGCCGATGAGGAGGAAGTGGCGGCCTGGCCGCTCCCCTCGGCGGACGATTTTGATTACAGCCAACTCGAACAGGACTGCGATACGTTCCAGGATTATGCCCTGTATCACGGCAATCCCGGTCTCGCCTGCATCATGAACACGGCAGGCTTTCTGCGCGGCATGGAACAGACATTTCTGGACCTCGCCCTGGACGACCCGGCCGGGCTCCTGCTGATCGACCGAATCCTTGCACTGCATCTGGAAGTCACCAGAAGGGTCCTTGCACGCATCGGACACCGGATCGATTTTCTGTGGCTGGGAGAAGATTTGGGTTCCCAAAGAGGGCCCCTCATTTCGCAGGACCTCTTTCTGCGGAACATACTTCCCAGGCATGTCCCCTTCTTCGAACTCGCCCGGGAATACGGACTGCCCGTCATGATGCACACGTGCGGATCGAGCAGCTGGGCATACGAAGACTACATCGCCCTCGGTTTGAAGGCGGCCGACACGCTGCAGCCCGAAGCCGCAGGAATGGACCCGGTCACCCTGAAAAAGCAATTCGGCGGCCGCCTTGTCCTGCACGGCTGCATCTCGACCGCCGGGCCTGTGGCATTCGGCACGGTGGATGAAACGGTGGCGGATGTTCGGGAGAAACTGACTGTGCTGATGCCCGGAGGCGGTTACTGTTTTTCCCCGACCCATGCGCTTCAGGACAATTCACCGCTCGAGAACGTGCTGGCGCTGTACGAGACGGCACACAAGCACGGTGTTTACGGGCAAAGCACCGCCGGGTAAGGCGTGGGAAGAAAATTACATGCTCTTTTCCCGAATAGAATGGCAGGTTTGGCCATTGTTTTCGGGAATTCAGAGAGGAGGTTATTTTATTCCAAGCCCTAAGTCACCGGTAATAAATCCCATAAAAACAGTCCTGGTAGGCTGGCAGCTTATCGTTTTCCTTTCTTTTTGTGTCATGATGAGGTGGTTGCAGGTTTCGGCACTTTGTTTTCTGTGACCAGTCGTCAGAACATGAAAGGAAATTACGCATGAGAAGGAAAAAAGTTCTGCCTGATGACAAATTTTCAAGACCACGTGTTGATGAGGATGATGCTTTCATCATGCGACCAAAAATCGACATGGCCTTCAAGCTTCTGTTCGGAACCGAACAGCACAAACACTTGCTTGTCTCGTTGCTCAAAGCCATCCTCGGAAATGGGGTACTTAATTTCGATAATCTTGAGTTACTCGACAAGGATTTGCTGCGACAGCACGCAACCGACAAACTAAGCGTACTTGACGTACGTGCCCGAACAGCCGGTCGCGAAGAGATCAATATCGAGATACAGGTTGCGCCGTTTGCATCCATGCCCAGACGCAGCCTCTATTACTGGAGCAGACTGTACACGGACCAACTTTCCGGTTCCATGGAGTACCGCGAACTCAAACCATGCATCGTCATCAATCTTGTTGATTTCATCTGCTTCCCGATGAACCAGGTTCATTCTCTCTTCCGCCTTCGGGATGATGCAACTGGACATCTGATGGATAATGTTCTGCAGATCCATTTTTTCGAGCTGCCAAAAATCGATGATCTCCCGACCTCTATGTCGTTGCACGATGGAAATCGGCCACGAGCAGCGAACGGAATGGAAGGAATCGATCTTGCATTACGCTCCGAATTGACGGATGATGAAGACGAAACGATCATTGAGCCATCCAGCACAAGCGATGCAGACGTCTCTTTGTGGGACTGGTTGAATTTCATACGTGCCGAAACCCGGGAGGAGCTGGAATTGATGGCAAGGAAGAACAGAACATTGGCATATGCCTTTCACGAATTGAAAGTTGCCGGCATGGATGAGCAGACAAGGCGTGTTTATGAAGCTAGGGAAAAACAACTCCTGGATGAACGTTCCCGGATTTCGGAGGCATTGGACCAGGGCCGTGAAAAAGGCCGTGAGGAGGGCCGCGAGGAAGGCCGCAGGCAGGAGCGCATCGAATTGATCCGCAGGTTGAGTGCAGGCGGGGCGTCCATCGAGCAGATTATTTCCCTGCTTTCCCTCTCATGGGAAGAAGTGGAGAAAGCCCTGACAGCGTCACAATGAGTCGCAGAAGAACATCGTGCCACTGCAGACCGTTATCATGCCACCGCAGTGCGTCTTTATGCCGCCACCGCCACAAATTATGCCACCACAGATGCCCGGTCACTTGTCCAGAATTGCCAACTCTGCAGCGATGCGCGCCATATCCAGCGGATAGGTTCCGAACTCCCGCAGGGTCTCCACCATGAGGGCATAGCTTTCCGGCGAAACATCACTGCTGACCGAATGGTCGGACTGGCAGACCCATCCCCCACCCTGTGCCGCCTGAAGCTTGTAGAGAACCTCCCGACGAATGGTGTCCGCGTCACCGCTTTCCATGCAGCGCACATCGACATTGCCGACAAAGGCAAGGCGGCCTTCATACTGACGGCCAATCTTCACAACGTCCAGATCCGCCTTCACCTCCAGCGGATTGTAGGCGTCCAGGCCGATTTCAACGAAATCATCATAGATGGGGGTCGCATTGCCGCACCCATGGTAAACGACCATCAGACCGTTGGCATGGAACAGATCGATGAGCCGCTTCACCTGGGGCTTGAACAGTTTGCGCCAGATGGCTGGAGAAAACAGCATGCCATTGCGGTAGGCAACATCGCCCCAGATGTACATGCCGGAAAGTCGTCCTTTTCCCGCCTTCACTTGGGCCTCGGCGAATGTGTACAGAAAATCTCCGATGCGGCCGACGAAATCCGCAAACATCTCCGGCTCCTCGAGCATCCAGTACATGGCGTTTTCCGTGCCGATGCAGCGCCACAGGTATTCATAGACCTCCGTGACGGAACCGAAGACGGCGAAGTCGTCCTTGTATGCGTCCACACGTTCAGTCCAGGCCGGAATGCCTCTGGATAGCGCGTCCCCGACACAATTGATCTGGTCCTCACCGCTCTGATGAAAGCGACGCGGATCGGCAGGATCCTCGAAGGTGAAATCCGCCATTTCTTCCGGCGTTTCCACGGAGAACTTGTCGAAATGAGGCATCGGCGCTGTGCCGGAGCGCTTGATAGTCGCACCGAATCCTGTTTTCAGGATGATGTCGGCGCCTTCTTCAAGAAGGATCTCGAACGGCTGGATTTTCGGATCCATATTCGGCGTGATGATGATATAGTCAAGGTCATACATCCGGTACGGATCGAAATCCGGGCCGAATTTTTCACGGCATTTCAGCAAGTGTCCGGTCCAGAAGAAATCGCTGATGGGGACCCGATCAGCCTCCTTATGCGAGAGAACCGCCCTCAGGCGCTGGATTTTCTCATTGGCCTTACCCATATGTGTTCCCCTTTCGTTCCATACATTGCCGGTCCCTTTTGATATGAACACTGCCGGTCCCTTTCGATCTGAACGTTACCGATCCCTTTCGAGCTGAGCATCGCCGGTCCTGTCGATGTGACCGTCTTCCGGCATCACTTCCTGTCCCGCGGGTTCATCTCTGTTCCACTGAATTCAGTCGTAATGGAACACTTCCTGCATGGTGGCCCACCACTCTCCCGGAGCCCGGCCTTCAACCGGCTCCTGACAGGGCTTGCAGACATCCCACCATTCCTGCGTGCGCGGGTCTGCGGCCATTTTTGCCATATCCGCCTCAAAATCGTTCCCGACATATTCGAAGTAGGAGAACAGCAGTCCGTTCATTTCGTAAATGGAGTAATTCCGGATGCCGCAGGCCGTAATCATCTCCAGAATATCAGGCCAGACGTCAGCATGAAGCTTTTTGTATTCCGCCAGTTTCTCCGCCCTGACGCCAATGAGCTGTCCATATCGTTTCATGATGGGTTCCTCCCGATATTTCACTGCTTGCCATATCCTGAGAACATTATAGAAAATCCGTCTGCATAGAACCATACACACACTTGATGAGTTTGGTCGGTATTTTCATCTGAATGATTTGTACCTGCCGGTGCCTTGGCTTGGAAAGAAATAACCTGCTCACTCCGGCACCTTACCATTGCGCCGGCAGGAACAAGTCCACATTGTCCTGTTTGATGATATGCTTGGGCAGATAACGGACTGATTCTACAGACAATCCATTGAACCAGTCGGCCGCCATCTTGATGGGCACCGCGCCATCCGCCTCGGCGGACTGGTAGGTGATGGCGAAGCATTTTCCTGCCTTGACCGCATCCATGCCCACCCGGCTGTTTCCGGCCGCCACCAGGATGATGTCCTCCCGTCCCGCCTTTCGGCAGGCATCGAGGGCACCGGTCAGCTGGGTATAGTCGTCCGCGATGCAGATGGCCTTCAACTGATCGCCGTATTTCGTAATCCAGTCGGAGACGACCTGCGTCGTTTTCTCCACTTCGAACCCCGGCGCCTGCATGTCGAGTGTGACGATATGTGGCGCAACCTTTTCCAGCTCGGTTATCATGCCGTATGTCCTCGAAAAGAAGGGAGAACCGCCCGGAGCATGGCGCAGGTAGCAGATGCCGCCTTCGTTGCCGAGTTTTTTGGCGAGTTCCCTGGCCAGGATGCGGAACTGTCCCCAATCGTCCGGCCCTGTCCAGCCGATGACATAGCGAAATCCGTCGGCATAGGGAACCATGTTGCTGGCGATGCAGGGAATGCCGGCTTCATTGATCTTTCGAAGCTGCTGCACCGAGGCTTTTGCATCCAACGGAATCAGCACGATCAGATCCGGCTTTGCATTGATGGCCTGATCGAGCAGCTGGTTCTGCACGTTCAGATCCCAATTGGGCGAATAGATGCGCAGTTTCATGCCATAGGCGTCGGCGATTTTCTTCGCGCCGATGCCGTAGGCTGTGAGATAAGGATGGTCTCCGTTGATGATGACCATGACCTGTTTTCCTGTCGCCCCATCGGCGGGAGATGCCGGCATGCCGGTTTTTTCGGTGTTCCAGCCGGCATATTCGAGGTCATACCAGTGGAGTGCCTCTTCCAGAGGCAGCTTGTCCGGATCCGTCGGGCGTTCCGGGATTTCCTTCTGTTCCATGTATAGCAGAAGAGGCTGACCGTCCCCGGACTTGAGTCCGCTGACATCAACCTGCAGGGATTCCGCAAGATTTGCACCCGGCTGTTCCGTAACGGTCGGAACGGCTGAGACGGAGGATCCGGGTACGGCCGTCTGCGAACAACCACCCAGCATGCCGGCCAGCAGAAAAACGGCAAGAAGACTTCCCGAACCCGCTTTTGAACGATTCATCATTACCCCCGCAAAGACCGGAAACGCGGAACCGGGAGGCAGTCCATCGGACCACCCCCCGTTCCATGATATCATTCCGAGGACACCCATGCCAGATGCGGCATGGACAGCTGTCGAATGCTCACCATTGTGCCTGTCGGCATGAACAGCTGTCGAATGCTCACCATTGTGCCGGCATGAACTTGTCCACATCATCCTTTGTGATGATGTGCTTGGGCAGATAGGTGACGGGGTCGATGGGAGCACCGGCGAAGAAGAGGGCTGCGGTACGCATGGCGGCGGCACCGTCGCCTTCCGTTGTCTGGTAGGTGATGGCAAAGCAGTCGCCGGCCTTCAATGCATCCATGCCGGCCTTGCTGTTGCCGGCGGCCACGACGACGATGTCGGTGCGGCCAGCCTTCTTGAGCGCGTCAACAATGCCGATGAGCTGTGCGGAATCGTCCGCGGCGATGATGCCCTTGAGTTCGTCCCCATACTTGGTGATCCAGTCGGAAACAAGCTGGGTGACCTTTGCGGCGTCAAATCCGGGTGCCTGGCGATCGAGCAGTTTCATGTCCGGCGCGATTTTTGCCAATTCGGAAATCGGTCCGTCCGTGCGGGCGAAGAAGGGGGAACCGCCGGGATTGTGGGAGATGCAGGCGTATCCGCCCTTGTTGCCCATCTTCTTCGCGAATTCCTGTGTCAGCATGCGGAACTGTCCCCAGTCATCCGGTCCGGACCAGCCGATGGTGTACTTCATCGCTTCATCGACAGACAAGGTGTTGGTGGCAACCAGCGGAATGCCGGCATCATAGATTTTCTTGAACTGCTGGACCGCAGCCTTGGAATCGATTGGAATCAGGGCGATGGCATCCGGCTTCTCGTTGATGGCCTGGTCGATCATCTGGTTCTGGACATTGAGGTCCCAGTTCGGAGACATGGTCTTCAGGACGATGCCATAGGCTTCGGCAGCCTTCTGGGCTCCGGCGATGTAGGCGGTTGTCCACGGATGGTCGCCATGAACGATCAGGGTGACCTTCTTGCCTTTGGCACCGTCCCCGGGGGATTTCGGCATGGTTGCCTTGACGGTTGTCCAGCCAGCGTACTCCATGTCCCACCAGTGCAGGGGGTCGGTGTCGGGCAGTGCGTTCGGGTCCGCGGGACGTGCCGGAACATCCTTCTTGTCGCCGATGACCAGCAGCGGCTGACCGTCGGAGCCCATGATTTTGGAGAGGTCGACGGCGAGGGTTTCCTTGGCACCTGTATTTTCCGCAGGTGCAGCGGACGCCTTGGCGGATTCGGCGGCTGGAGCGGCTGTGCCGCATCCACCCAGCATCAGGGTCAGCAGACAGAGGATGACGGCAAAGGACAACAGTTTCTTTTTCATTCGACAATTCCTCCTGGTTTTTGATTTCGTTCGTGTGATGTGTTGAACCGTATCTGAAATGCCCTTTTCATGCAGGCTCGGAGTGCCCGCTGGATGTAGGCTCCGGTGTACGCTGCCGTCCGCCGCCTCCGACATGCTGCCGTTGTGCTGCCGCCCTGTTGTGGACCGGATGCTTCTTCTGCATTTTTTGAGGTTCCCTGTATAACCGGTTTTCTGTATCAGGCTTTTTCTTCCGGCTTCATCCACTCTTCGACATCGCATCAGGACTTGCCCCTGAACCAGCCGAATGCCGGTCCGTCGGTTCAATCGCCGAGTGTAGAAGCTCAGGCCGCATGCCCTTCAGTTTGCCCTGCTTGTAGAGAACGAATGCTTCATAAAGCACGACGACCGAAAGCACCATGCCGCTGGCGAGAATCTGTACCTCGTATCCTGCGCCGAAGCAATTGAGCCCATTGGAAAGCATGGTCAGAAGCAGGACTGCGACGGCGCTTTTGACGAC
>JAIFNI010000298.1 GCA_020047785.1 Clostridia bacterium | reverse complement strand
CCGCTGGCTTTCAGCGCCATCATGGTCACAAGACCAATGCAGCCAGAACCCATGACAACGGCCGTCTGTCCTGCGTGCGCTCCGCCCTGGTTCGCAGCATGAAAACCTACTGCGAGCGGTTCTATCAAGGCACCTTCGAGCGTACTCACGTTCTCGGGCAGTTTGAAGCACAACCCCGCCTCATGGGCGACATATTCCTGAAACACACCGTCGACAGGCGGTGTCGCAAAGAAGATGACATCCGGGCAAAGATTATATTGTCCCGTCCTGCAGAAATGACATTTTCCGCAGGTTTTCCCGGGTTCCAAAGCGACCCGGTCTCCAACCTTGAGATGCGTGACATTTTTCCCGACTTCCACAACAGTCCCGCCGGGCTCATGTCCGAGGACAAAAGGAGGTTCGACGATATAATTCCCGATTCGACCGGTTTCATAGTAGTGCAGATCCGACCCGCAGATCCCTACGTATTCCAGCTTCACCAGCACTTCCCCGTCTCCGGTTTTCGGGATGTCCCTCTCGACGAATCCCATTTTTCCTATGCCGTTCATGACCGCGACTTTCATTCTGCCAACCATGATGACTCCTCCTTTTGCCTGCTTGCCTGATTTCCAAGCCTTCCCCTGAGATTATATACCAGTCCCCTCGGTATCAATCAAGCATATATCATGATCCACGTCACCAAACGCTGCCTTTCTGCAGTTTTTTGGGGACTAAAGAATGATTTAAGGTTGCGGGCATACAATGAACATATGCAAGACAGAAACAAACAAGCCGGTTTTGAGATTCCGGGAGTGAGGGAACGGCCGCCTGGAAGGATACACCGGCCTGCAGAAGGGATTTGTGGATATGAGTGCAACAGAAGGGAACCTGGAAACCAAGGCATCCCCCATCATTCATTTGACTGACGGGAGGGACAAAATAAAAACGGCAGGCAGGAAATGTGGAAACCGTAAGGAAAAAAAGTTCATTATGGTCATTGGCGCTGGCATCCTGGTACTTTCGGCTGTCTTGTACCTATTGGCCGACCGGTACCTGATCGAGCATGTTCAGGTACAGAATGCATCAAATAAAGCATCGGCAATCTCTTCCGATGGTTCCATGAATGATTCCTCCTCCGGAACCGAAAATGGCACAGACGCCATCACCACCTCGAACGATTGGAATTATCAGAGCGGATCCTCCACCATTTCCGTCAGGCAAGTCACAACCGGTACCGGAAATGATACCTTGACCTATTATGTCGCGGATGTCGCCGTTTCCGATGCGACCGTTCTGCAGAGCGCATTTGCCAAGAATCAGTTCGGAACCAACATCATCGAGGTCCCCTCGGCCATCGCCAGCGACAACAACGCCATATTCGCCATCAATGGGGACTACTACGGATTCCGGGAGGATGGCATCGTCATCCGAAATGGTGTCATATTCCGGGATGTACCAGCCCGAACAGGACTTGCCCTCTACCTGGACGGTACCATGAAGGTGTACGACGAAACCACAACCTCCGCACAGGAACTGCTGGAGGCAGGCGTCTGGAACACACTTTCCTTCGGACCCGCCATCGTCGGGAACTCGGAAATTCCTCCCGGCATCGAACAGATCGAAGTTGACACGAATTTCGGCAATCATTCCATCCAGGGCAGCCAGCCAAGGACCGGCATCGGCATCATCGATGCAAACCATTTTGTCTTCATCGTGGCGGACGGTCGCAGTCCAGGGTACAGCAAGGGAGTCACCATGACGGAATTCGCGGGAATCTTCCAGGGGCTCGGTTGCGCGACAGCCTACAACATCGACGGCGGCGGCTCCTCCACCATGTACTTCAACGGCCGGGTCGTCAACAATCCGTTGGGCAGAAACCGCGAACGCGGAACCAGCGATATTCTCTACATCGCAAAGGCTGACTGAATCCAAACCGGGCGGGATTGCCCGGAAAGAACTTCAAGGAGGTTCGGAACATGAGAAGTCCAATTCTGTCCGGAAACGAGACGCTTCCTGCCTTTGTCCTAAGGAGGGTTGAACCATGCGAATTCTGATACCCGCATATGAACCCGGCGGAACCTTATTGGATGTCATACAGGCCATCAAGGCCAACTGCAAGATGGAAATCGTGATTGTGGACGATGGAAGCGGTCCGGCCTTTGCTCCAATCTTCACCTTGGCGGAGGCGCTCGGTTGCATGGTTCTCAACCATCCTCGCAATTTGGGAAAAGGTGCCGCTTTGAAAACCGGATTCAGACACCTGCTGGCCATCGGGGAAAAGGATGGCGTTGTCTGCGCCGATTGCGACGGCCAGCATACCGCCACGGATATCTGCCGTGTCGCGGCGGAAACACGCAAACATTTTTCCAATGTCGTCCTCGGTTCCAGACAATTCTCCGGAGAAGTCCCCTTTCGGAGCAAATTCGGAAACGCCGTGACACGGGGCGTCTTCCGGATGAGTGCCGGATATCGCATTCAGGATACACAGACCGGTCTTCGAGGATATCCTGCAAGCATGCTGCCATGGTTGTGTGAAATCGAGGGAGCGCGTTTTGAATACGAACTCAATCTGTTGCTGGCATTGAAACCGGCAGGTTACGGCGTCAGAGAAATCGTCATCAGTACGATCTATGATGGCGGCAACAAAGGCTCCCATTTTCGTCCCATCGTCGATTCCATCCGGGTTTACCTGCCATTCCTGAAATTCAGCGCTTCCTCCCTGATGGCCGGACTAATCGACTTCATCCTGCTTCTCCTTTTCAATACCCTGTTTGGAAGCCTCCTTGCCGCAGTCATTCTCTCAAGGGCCATCAGTTCCATTTTGAATTACAGCTGCAACAAACACCTCGTTTTCAAAAACGGAAAGCAGTCCGACAGGCAATCCGCTCCCCGATATTTTGCCTTGGTGCCGGTCATTCTCATGCTGAACTACTTGCTGCTCAAAACCTGTGTGCTGATTGGCCTGCCCTTGGTCATCGCCAAGGTCCTGACGGAAAGCGCGCTGTTCCTTCTGAGCTATGAGGCACAGAAGCGCATTGTATTTGCAGAGACTCACGCGAAACCGCATACGCCAAACATCTGACGGCTTTGCCCATCATCCGTTAAATGCCGCATGCTTCGCCTCGAATGAGCAGAAAGCACTGCAAACGCGCCCGGAATGTTCCATCCGGTCTTCATTCTGCGCATCTTCAGAGGTACAGTGTGGTATTCTATTGTCATGATGTCTCAGGCATCATGGCAGTGCGCTTAGTACTGCGCCATCGAGGAAAGAGAATCGACGAATGCGTGCAAAAACACTCGAAAAAGACCCGTCTTGCCTGTGTAAAAACAGACTGATGCCCGCCGTCCTCCCCGAAGGCCTCATCCGCCTTGGCCGATCCGATATCCCGGCCGCCGCCGACCTGCTTGCCGAAGCATTCCAGCAGGACGAATTCAATCGCCACCTCATACCGGTTGCATCAGAACGATACAAAGCCTTTCGCATCATATACAGGGTCATGCTGGGCATCATGCTGGCAACAGGAGAAATGTACGCAACTTCCGCCGCCATGGAAGGGGTTGCGGTTCTCACTCTCGCCGGAAAAAAAGGGGACCGCCGCGAACCGGATGGAACCTCCGGTCCGCAGCGTTTTTTCCGGTTGTCTTCCGGCATTCTGAATGCATTGGCCATGCCGTTCCGCATTGCCCGCGTGACGAAACCGGGCAAGCTGCTGAAACGCTCGAAAGAGGTCCGCTGGTCGTACAGCCGACTGCAGGACAGCTACAAACGTTATGAACAGGACAAACCCTATGTTTCCCTCGACTTGATCGCGGTCCGGCCCGGACTTCATGGCAGAGGATACATGGGGCGTCTGATGCGCCCGGTTCTGGACGAGGCCTGCCGGCGAAACCGCTCCGTCATCCTCAATACCGAAACCCCCGGGAATCTGCCGATCTACGAGCATTATGGGTTTCAGACGGACGAATCCATCGAAGTTTTCCGGGATGAGCTCGTATACAGGGTGATGTCCTGGCATCCCAAGGGTTCAATATGAAAAAACGTACACGATGAAGAGAGAAAACAAGGCCAAACCTGCCATTCACAGCGAGGAACCGCATAACGTCGCATACCGGTGTTTCAACTGATGCCGAATAGTTTATCAAGCAAATCCGCTACGGCATCATTCTTGTGGTGCGCCACGACATAATCCGCCAAAGCAAGGATGTCAGGGTGCGCATTTTCCGGTGCCGCCGCAATACCGGCCACCCGAAGCATTTCCGCATCATTCTCATAATCGCCGATGGCAATGGTGCGTTCTGCCGATATTCCCAGATAGGTGTGAAGCCAATTCAGGGCGGATCCCTTCGATACGCCTTTCGGAAGCAGTTCCAGACAATTTTCCGATGCAAGCACCATATCGAGTATCGCTGCCTCCGGTTGTCCGGACACCCACTCGCGCATGATGGCGACGCATTCAACCGATGCAATGAAGATCACCTTGTAAATTCTAACACCAAGGTCCGCCATGCCGACCCGTGAATACCATGCACGCTCTTCCTCCGGTTCCATATCCACCCACTCGCAGCCGGCCAGAATGGCGTTCCGATGTGCCTCGAAAGCGATCACGCCCGCATCCGGAAACTGTTTCAACATTTCCGAGACACACGCACCGATTTCATTCAACTGGAAGCATCGCTCATACAGCATGGTATTTGTGGAAAAATCGCAGACCGCTCCTCCGTTTAGAATGATGCCGGGACTGTTTATCGCAAGATCTCCGATCCGTGACCAGGCAGTGTGCCGGGTGCGGCCGGTGGCCACAGAGAACCGTCCGCCTTCCGCAACGAATGCATCAATCGCCGTCCGGTTCCGCTCGGAGACCGTTCCTTCCGGCGTCAGAAGGGTTCCGTCCATGTCGCTCAACATCAGATATCCGTCACATTTCCCCATGTTGCTGCCCCTTTCGATGTTACCGCAGATGAAGACTGGATGAAGACTATCTGAAGAATGCCACTTCAGGAGGTGCTTGTCCACCCAAATCCGCCTGCCAAAAGAGGGTTCCATATAAAAATGATTGGGAATCAAATACGGCTGGATATTCCGCCAATCGGAAATAAATTCAACCGTTCAGGAAAACCCAGTCAAAACATCCATCCTGTGATATGATGTTGGACCAATAGGGGTAACATGTCATTATGCCCTGTCCGCAGCAGACCTGCGTGAAAGAATGAGGTGTACCCCATGCGTAAAATCGTGGAAGTCCATGTTGAGGACAATCGTCGTGTGTCGCACGGATTGGGCTGCTATCCCCTCCGCCCTGTGAAGAACCTGCGCGAACTCGTGCGGAACAGCGCCGAGGCATATGGTATGGCAACCGCTTTCACATACAAGAACGGGAATGAAACCGCAACGCGGAGCTACGTGGATCTGAACGGTGATGTCAACCGCACCGGCACCGCCTTTCACGATCTCGGCCTGCAGGGGAAACGGATTGCCGTCATCAGTGAGAACCGGTACGAATGGGGTGTCTGCTACTTTGCCGCTGTCAACGGAACCGGAATCGTCCTCCCTTTGGACAAATATCTTCCCTTGGTGGAAGTAACCAATCTTGTCCGTCGCGGGAAAGTGGATGTCCTCTGCTTCAGCCCTGCCTATCTCGACATGATGCTCTCCCTGTCTGAACAATACCCGGAGCTCCAGTTCATCTGCATGGAGAAGATTTCCGATGACGCCGTCGCATCCATCTCCCATAGAATCCAAACTTTACCGGACTTGCTTGTGCGTGGCCAACAGCTGCTGGAACAAGGAAACCGTTCCTTCCTCGATGCGGAAATCGATGATTCCGCTCTTGCCGTGCTGCTTTTCACATCGGGAACCACCGCCCTGGCCAAGGCGGTCATGCTCTCCCACCACAATCTGGCCGTCAATGTCACGAGCGGAACAGGTATCCTCAAAGCGGGTCCCGGCGACGTTCATCTGTCCATGCTCCCCTTGCATCATACATTCGAAGGCACTGTCGGGTTCCTTTTCATGGTGCACAGCGGCATCACCATCGCCTATTGCGAAGGCATCAAGCACATTCCCAAAAACATGCGTGAATTTGGGGTTACCATTCTGGTGACGGTTCCGGTGATCATCGAAGCCATGTACAAAAAGGTGAAGGACACCATCCGCAAGTCTGGCAAGGAAAGCACCATCAACCTCCTGATAGCGGTGTCGCAGGCCCTGCGGAAGATCGGGATTGACCTGCGCCGCGTATTCTTCAAGAAAATATTCGAATCTCTCGGCCCGAACCTCCGACTGGCTGTCGTGGGTGCGGCGCCCCTGGATCCCGACATTGTCATCGGATTCGACAAATTCGGTCTGCGGATCCTCCAGGGGTACGGTCTCACGGAAACATCCCCGATGGCGGCCGGCACCTGCGACCTGCTGAACATTCCCGGCACCCTTGGCGTTCCGATCGCCAATGTCGATGTGGCCATCGACAAGCCGGACGCCAACGGAATGGGAGAAATCCTGGTCCGCGGCGAGAATGTCATGATGGGTTATTATGAAGATGAGGAAGCCAACCAGGAGTGCCTCATCGAGGGGGGCTGGTTCCGCACGGGTGATCTGGGCTCCATCAGCGAAAAGGGCATTCTGCGCGTGACTGGGCGTGTGAAGTCCATGATTGTGCTTGGGAACGGCAAGAAGGCTTTCCCGGAAGAATTCGAAACACTGCTGAATGGCTTGCCTCATGTGAAGGAATCCTTTGTCTGGGGACATCCCGCCCAGGACGGCGACATTCAGATCTGCGCAAAAATCGTGCTGGATGCTGCGGCCCCTGAAAACATGCTCCCCACGACGCCCGAGGAACTCGGCAAGTTGTTCGACACGGAGGTTCGGCGGCTCAACAAGATGATTCCGGCCTACAAAGCCATTCGTTACTTCATCTTGGCCAGGGAGGACCTGATCAAGACAACGACCCTGAAAATCAAACGTCCTGCGGAACTGGAGAAAACACACGCGCTGCTGACCGCTCTGGGGCTGGAAATGAGGAAAGCGAACGGAAAGATGGTGTAAAGGGACCGAGGAGGGGCTCATGCGAAAAAGGTCTTCTGATTTATCAGCCTCCCCGACTTCTTCTTTACCTTCTGATTCATCAACCTGCCTTTGTATCGGATATGAAAATCATGATGAAACCCGGAGATGTCATCACGCTTGAACCGGACTGACCGACCCGATTCGTGTGGTCGGTGCTTGCGGGAATTGTATTTTCTTTCTTTTCCCTGTACACTTTGTCTGGATCCCTCAACTGACGACACCAATGGAAGGAACCGCACGAAAGATGGACAATCTTTATCGGGATGCGCTGACCGGCCTGCCCAACATGTTCGGACTTCTGGAATGCGATATGGAAAAGACATTCGGAGAATCCGGCACCATTCTTTTTCTGGACCTGAATAAGCTGACCATGATCAACGACCAGCATGGCCACGCTGTCGGCGACCAATACATCATGCATCTCGCCAATCTGATTCGTTCGGAGATCTCTGAAAAATACAGCGATGTCCCCCTGTTCAAGGATGGCGGAGATTCATTCATCATCCGTTTCGTGCAGGTTGAGGAGTCTTTGATCCGGGACATTGCCGAGCGGATGAATGCGTCCCTGATTCAGTACATGAAGCCTTACGCGCCGATAGAAACCGGACTCCGCTATGCAGTCTGGCATTATGACGAGAAAATCGCGCGGGCTTCCGATTTATTGCAGCAAAGCAACATTTCCATGTTCGAGTCCATCAAACAGGTAAAAATCGACCCGACCCTCCCGGATTGGGCGACATATATGGTAAACACCCTCTTTGATCGCATCCAGAAAACCCTGGATCTCCTGGAGTATAATCATGCCCTGGCTCATCGGGACGACATCTCCGGCCTGCCGAACCACCGCTCCGCCGAACTCCGGCTGCAGCAGGAAATCACGCATTATCGGACCAGCGGCAAGCCGTTCAGTGTCCTGTTCATTGATGGGGACAACCTCAAGCGCTACAACGAGCTGGGGTATCAGTACGGCAACGAGATGATCGCGGGGCTTTCCCGGATCATGACCGGCGTTCTGCGGGAAAGTGATCGGATCTTCCGTTGGCTCTCCGGGGATGAATTCCTCGTCGTGCTCGAAGGAGCGGGACCGAAAAAAGCCACGGAGATTGCCGAACGCATCCGCAGCGAAGTGGAAAGTGCAACGCTTTCCTGGCATTTCCCCGTGACCATCTCGATTGGCGTGGCAAATTGTCCGCTGGACGGCGAGACTGTCGACTCCATTGTAGACCGCGCGGAAAAGGCAAACACCATGGCAAAGCATGCAGGAAAAAACCAGGTTTTCCGTTATCAGGCCATTTGATCCGGTTTCCATTTTTTCTGGAAGGAAGTGTGATGAGCCATGGCAAAGATTATCAACGAAGGAACCGTCCAGTATGAAAAGAAAAATGTACCCGTAGCGGAATACGGCTGGCACACCACGAAAAACCTGGGTGCTCTCCTTGGAACAAAAAAAGTCCACATGGACATCCGTTCGCTTGATCCGAACGCATATTCTTACCCCTATCACTTCCATCACAACGCTGAAGAAGTCTTCGTTGTGCTTTCCGGCGAAATGACGCTTCGCACCCCGGAAGGATTGTCTGTCCTCCGTCAGGGAGATGTCGTATTCTGTGAAACCGGTGCCACCGGGGCGCACCAGATGTACAACCACACGCAGGCGGATTGCCGTTACCTTGACATTGTCACGGCAGCGGACATGGACATGGCTGAATATCCCGATACCGGCAAAGTCCTCGTCATGACTTCCGGCGAGATGTATCTCAAGGGCGCGGAAAAGGATTATTTCGACGGGGAAGAAAAGCCGGCCGATATCTGGAAGAGGCTGATGCCTGTCGAATGAATGGATTTCCTTCGTCTTCAGCGGGCATAACACGCACACTAAAAAGGGGGATTGCAGCGTTCTGGTGCAATCCCCCTTTTCCATTTCCTCGAAATTCAACCGGAAATGGCCTCCCCTGCGTGAGGCCATACCTGTCCGATGAAATCACGACAGAAAGTCATCCCGTTTCGGATTGAACACATCGATCAGTTTTCCGGCTGTCAGAGCAACCACGCCATGCACGGCATCGGCCGGCATATATACGCTGTCCCCTTGATGGATTGTCTTTGTCTCTCCGTCAACGGTGAACGCGAAGGTCCCTTCCGCCACATAGGTAACCTGCAGATGCGGGTGGGAATGGACCTTGCCTGCAGCACCCGCTTCAAAGGCAATTTCACACATCATCAGTTCCTCCGACCAGGCAAGCACTTTCCTAGTGATGCCCGTGTCGGTCTCCACTGCAGGACAGTCGACTCCAAATGCAAACATGCCGCACCTCCTCAACGCACACATCTGAAGACACGGAAGGAATGCGGCTTGACGGTTATGCCGACGCCATTCTTCCCGCTCTTCTTTCCGAATATCCCAGGAATTTCACATGCCTCGTACAACTCTTTCGGCACAGCAGGCTCCCTGGCTCCGAAAAACCCTTCAAACCCACTGGTCTCGGCCGGTTCGGGAAACAGATCCTTCACGGCGGTGATGCCTTCATCCAGCACCAGACGCAGATCCACCGTTTCATCCCGGAAGGAATGCACGATGAAGGTGTCATTGTCATAGGCGAAAAGGGAAACCTTCGAAGGCGCATCAAGCCGGACGTACAGTTCCTTCGCCACCGTTTCGCCGATGCGGGAAAGCACACCGGCCGGAAGATTGTACAGGTCATCAAAATTGTCCGGCACTGTCAGGATATACAATTTCCCGTTTCCATAGGCTGCCGCGTGCAGCATCGGGGTACCGGCATCTCCGCAGTTGCAGCTGATGATCTCCCAGGAATCATTGGTCAGATACTCAACAACCGGGACAAGAAGAGGCTTTTCAGCCTTGAAGGTCGTCGGGTTCCAGCCGATTTGGAATTCATCCGTCGTCATTTTTCGATTTGTGCGCTCAAGCTCCACTATGTCCTTCAGGCCCCTGTCCTGCAGCGCTGCCAGCAGCCCGGTCGTGATGATGACATTTTTGCCGTCCATGAGCTGTTTCTTGATCTTCTCCACAATACCAGCGTCACACTTCGCATTTTCCGTGAGTAAAATCGTTGCGGCGTCAACCGGAAACTCGGGAACCATGTCGATGGGCAGGCCGACCATACCCAGATAATTTACGAGGAAGTCTTCCCCCATGGATTGATAAGGTTTGTAAACCTTCACCCCAACAGGGTTTCCGAGTTCACCCAACACCCCGTCCACCTTTTCGAGCGCCGCACCTGCGGCAACCGCCATGGTTGCTTCCGACGAGAAAGAACCATCGGAATTGCGTACGGTTGCCGTTGTTCCATCATAACTGAAACTGGTCGCCTGGCCCTGCCAGTTGCCGCGCTGTGATTCGCGAATCGGGGTTTGGATGGAACTGAAGTCGAACAGCGTGATTTCCGGTGATTTTGCGAATAATGTCAACCAAAGCTGCTCGGCATAGCGATCGAGTGTGGGGGAACCGTATGGGTCCACCCAGCCTCCCCGGTTTCCACCGGGTTTGATATTCTCGTAATACCGGAAAACCTGATAGCTTTCATATGGCTGAAGATGCTGCGCGCCGTGGGCAGCATCGCGAGTTTCATTGCCGGTATAAATCCCTTCGTAGAGCGGCGGTTGGTCCTTCAGATTGAAACCGAGCCCTTGGAAATGGTCGTACCAGTTGGGGTACTTGATGACCACCTCGACTTTCGGATTTGCTGCGCGTGCAGGAGCGAGAACCAGTTCCTTCGACGCCTGTGTCATCAGTTCAAGCCGGAATTGGGTCCAACTTTTTTCCCCTTTTGCATCGATGCATTTTGGGCACTTGCAGTTTGAAAAGAAGAAATCATCGAAAACGACTTCATCGAAATGTCTTGCGCTCAAAGTCACAATATCCTTGAGTTTATTCCGATAAAACGGATCACTGTAGCAATATGTCTTGAAATCATCGCTTTCGTCGATCGTAACAGTGATACCGGCAGATACTGCGATGCCTTTTCCCGCGAAGTATGCTTTCAATGCA
Organism: Clostridia bacterium; assembly: GCA_020047785.1. GTDB lineage: Bacteria > Bacillota > Clostridia > DSM-8532 > DSM-8532 > JAEWSN01. The sequence continues at coordinate 731 of JAIFNI010000298.1, read as the reverse complement.
ATAAGGGTGGATTCCTCAGGAATCTGCATGTCGCGATGTGTTTCGATATAAACCTTGCCAATCTTCGCGAACTTGGCGATACGCTCGAACTTTTCCGTGAATGCTGTAATGTCCCCTTTCAGATGTGCGGTTTCCAGGGCACGGATATAAAGAGCTGCCCTGAAATTTTTGTAGCGTTCCTGTCCCGCGTTGTTGTGGGTGATGTTGCTCATGAATTTCTCCTTCATCATGTCGGATGCCATTCGGCCTATCCCTCATTAGGTCTTGGAACTGCTTGTGCTGAACACGCACTGGCATGGACAGCCGAAACGCTTCCTGTCAGCCCGTAAAACCGTGTTCACAACGAACATCCCCATTCTATGTCTGATATAGCCCGGATGCAACCTGCAATCTTCACGATTTTTCATGTGTGTTTCGGTCATTCCTGACAACAGGCCCGTAAGTCGTGTACTTTCGGTGGATGCTGCAACGACCGTCACATGTCAATCAGGATGACTTCATCTTCGAGTCCGCCTTGTCCGCGTACATGCGCTGATCTGCCTCCCGAAGCATCCCATCCAGACTTCCGGTCTCGGAAAACAGGGTTTAAAACTGTTTACTTGATATATAACAAATACTATGATATAATATTCATTATGAATAGAATAGTATCGATTGGACAAGCCTCGGAAATTCTTGGTGTTTCCATTTCCACTTTACGCCGGTGGGAAATGGTTGGCAAACTTGTCCCC
>JAIFNI010000215.1 GCA_020047785.1 Clostridia bacterium | reverse complement strand
CGGCACCGCATGGTGAAGGTCGGCATCCTCTCGAAGGATGACGCATTCGAACTCGGTGCCGTCGGCCCGATGATGCGTGCCTCCGGCATATCGCAGGACATGCGCCAACTGGGTTACGCGGCTTACAGGGAACTCGACTTCAAGCCCATTGTGGAAACAGCCGGCGACTCCTATGCCCGCTCCCTGGTTCGAATCCGTGAAATCGAACAATCCTTTGCGTTGATCAGGCAGGCGGCAGGAATGATTCCCGGCGGTGCGATCGAAGAAAAGGTCAAGGGTACCCCGAACGGCGAGTATTTCGCCCGTCTGGAGCAGCCCCGGGGCGAAGTCATCTATTATGTCCGCGGCAACGGCAGCAAGTTTCTGGACCGTGTCCGCGTCCGCACGCCAACCTTCGCGAACATCCCCTCCCTGCTGAAGATTCTGCAGGGATGCGAACTGGCCGACGTACCGATTCTGATCCTGACGATCGACCCCTGCATCAGCTGTACGGAGAGGTGACGAAATGGCCATATTTACGATCGCCGGCGAAGTGATGAAAAGCCTGTTCCGGAAGCCCGCCACGAAAATGTACCCGGCCGTGCCCCGCATATGGGAACGCGCGACTCGGGGACATATCGCAATCGACATCAGCGCCTGCATCTTTTGCGGCATCTGCGGCAAAAAGTGCCCCACACACGCCATCACCGTGGACAGGCCGGGCAAGGTCTGGGAGATTGAGCGGCTGCAATGCATCCAGTGCAACTGCTGCACCGAAGTTTGCCCGAAGAAATGCCTGACCATGGAGAATGCATATACCGCGCCGTCCACCGGTTCCGTGAAAGATTCGTTTCATGCGTGATGTCGTCGCTTTTCCGACAAACATCCCACTTCACATTCCGACAAGCAAGGATCGTTTCGATGCATGAATTTCCAATCACCCAGCAAATCATCCGCATTGCGGAAGGAAAGACCCGGGAGGCAGGCGCTTCGCGGGTCCTGGCTGTTTCGCTGGTGGTCGGTGACCAATCCGGCTTCATCGGCGACTCCATCCAGATGTACTTTGACGCCATCTCAGAAGGAACCTGCTGTGAAGGCGCTGTGCTCACCATCACCCATGTCCGGCCGAAACTGCGCTGCACGGCCTGCGGCCTGCTTTTCGAGCGGAAACCCTTCTCCTTCGCCTGCACAGGCTGCGGAGCCGACGGGGAACCGACGGAGGTGGGGAAAGAATTCTATATCGACCATATCGAGGTTGTCCCCGGAGGATTGGATCATGACTGATTTTCTGCGCGGTGTGCGCCGTCATCGCGGTCACACCGGAAAACCGCATACCCACCCCCATTTCCATGGAGACCATACGGGGGGAGACATAGGAGAACCTGAATCCGACCATACGCACAATCACGAGCATGATCATGCGTACAATCATGAACATGGGCATGGTCACAATTGTGCGGACGAACGAAATCCTCTGCACAGTCCCGGACAGGGACAAGAAAACAGCCATTCGGCCGAAACCATGCGTCTCGAGGTCATGGAGGACATTCTGGCTGAAAACGGTCGAATCGCGGACCGCGTGCATGAATGCCTCCATGCGAAGGGTATATTCTGCATCAACATCATGGGTGCTCCGGGTGCCGGCAAGACCACCAGCCTCATCCGCATCCTGGAAAACCTGAAGCACCTCACGCCTTATGTCATTGAAGGGGACATCGAATCGGACATCGATACGCAGACGCTCCGCAAGCTTGGCGTACAGACGCTCCAGATTAATACAGGGGGCGCCTGCCACCTGGATGCACCGCTCATCGAGAAAGCCATATCCGACATGCCGCTGTCGGAACGCGGCATCCTCTTCATCGAGAACATCGGAAACCTGGTCTGCCCGGCCGAGTTCAAGATTGGCGAAGACATGAAACTGCTCATCGCCACAGTAACCGAAGGCAGCGACAAGCCCTACAAATATCCGCTTGCATTTGAAAAGGCGGATGGCATCCTGGTCAACAAGGTGGACCTGGTCCCGTACCTGGACTTCGATGAAGCCTTCTTCATGGCGGGAATTCGCGCATTGAACCGTACGGTCCCCGTATTCAAGGTATCGGGACGTTCAGGGGAAGGTTTCGGGGAAGTGGTGGCATGGATCGAGTCTTTGGCGGAACAGAAAACCGCATCCCATTGAAGAAAAGGGAAAACGGAAAAAGAAAGAACATCACGACGGAGCCTGTCGGAGACATCCTTTGCTTTGCCACCATCGAAGGGGTTGTGCAGGGCGTCGGGTTTCGTCCTTATGTCGCCAAAAACGCCGCTGCATGCGGCTTGCACGGATGGGTCCGCAATGCGGGCGGGCGGGTGGAGATTCTTGTATCCGGCTCCCGCACGAACCTGGACATTTTTTTCGCAGCCGTTGTGAAAGGTCCTCCGCAAAGCGACATCAAACGATTCAGCAGAACTGAACCGGAAAGGCCGGATTTTCGGATGCCGCCGCTGCCCACGGATGGAGCCTTCCTCATTCTGTCGAGTGAATGTGCCTCATCCGGTCTGGCGATGCCCCCGGCGGACCTGTGTGTCTGCGAAGCATGCCTGCGGGAAATGGACAATCCCGCCGACAGAAGATACCGACATCCTTTCATCAGCTGTACTTCCTGCGGTCCGAGGTACAGCATCCTGGAATCGCTTCCTTACGACCGGCACACGACCTCGATGGCCGATTTCCCCATGTGCCCGGCATGCGGGTCGGAATACGGCAGCATGGGCGACAGGCGGCATCATGCCCAGACAATTTCCTGCCATGACTGCGGTCCGCAGCTCGTTTTCATGAAAGTGGAAGGACCCGGCATAAAGACAGAGATGGCACATCCGGATGCCCTGCGAGTTGAAACCATCCTTTCCGAGACGGTCGAAATCCTGCGTTCCGGCGGAATCGTGGCCATCAAGGGGATCGGTGGCTTTCATCTTCTCTGCGACCCCTTCAGGGATGAAGCGGTCACACGGCTCCGAATCCTGAAACAACGCGACGCCAAACCATTTGCTGTGATGTTCCCAACACTGGGCGACATCCGGAATGTCTGTCAGGTAACCGAAACCGAAGCCGCATTGCTCCGGAACACCGCACATCCCATTGTACTCCTGACACCGCTGAAGGAACCGGCAAAGCCGCTGTCTCCATGCGTCTGCCCTGGAAGCCGTCACATCGGAGCCCTCCTGCCCTACACGCCGCTGCATCATCTCCTCCTCCGGATGACGGGACCGCTGGTGGCAACCAGCGCGAATCTCTCCGGACATCCCATTGTCCCGGATGAAGAAACCATGTCGAACTGGCTTGGAAAAGGTCTGGACGCTGTGCTGTCCCATTCACGCCGCATCGTGACCCCGCAGGACGATTCCGTCGCCTGGGTGGTGGATGATGCACCCCAGCTCATCCGACGTGCCCGCGGGTACGCCCCTCTGTCCCTTCCGATGCGCTCGACCGACGGTCGTATGGTCCTTGCACTCGGCGGACAACAGAAAGCCGGATGGTGCCTGGTGAAAGAAGGATATGCCCTTCTGGGCGAATATCTTGGTGACTTGTCGGAGGAAGAGGCCTGGTTGACCTGGAACCATTCACTGGCCAACGCCGTCGACAGATCAGGCGGCAAACCGGACAGGGTTGCCATCGACCTGCATCCCCGCTACCGAAACCGGGACCTTCCACTTCTCACCGATATGCCGAAATGCGATGTCCTGCCCGTTCAGCATCACCATGCACATATCGCCGCGGTCATGGCCGAGCATGACCTCGAGGGTCCCGTGCTGGGTGTCTCCTTCGATGGAACGGGTTTCGGTTCGGATGCCACCATGTGGGGCGGAGAATTCCTGATGTGCCGGGGAAGCGATTTCATCAGGGTGGCCGCACTCAAACCCATTCTGATGGTGGGTGGAGACAATTCCGTGGAAGAGGGTTGGAAATCTTTGCTGTGCCATCTGTCTGCGGCAGATCTTCCCATGCCGCCGGAATCATCGGTTCCCGAAAGGGATGCCATCGTGCTGTCCGCCTTGCGAAGCAGGGTGAACACAATGGTCTCTTCCAGCATGGGACGGTTGTTCGATGCTGTCTCAGCGCTGCTGGGTTTCGCAAATGTGTCGCGGTTCGAAGGAGAATGCGCGATCCTGCTGGAAAAGGCAGCGTCCGAGTACCTGGACGCTCGAATGACAGCACCTTCTTTTCCCGTCGAGGCGACTGCATCGCCTGCCTTCTCCATCGAAGAGACTGCTGTGCCTGCCTTTTCCATCGAAGAGAATGTAGTGCCTGCCTTTTCCATCGAAGAGAATGGAGTGTCTGCCTTTTCCATCGAAGAGAATGGAGTGTCTGCCTTTTCCATTCAGATGGATTCGGATGGCCTTCTGCTGCTCGATCCCGCTCCGGTTCTGTCGGGTCTTCTGAAAGGCCTGCAATCAGGCACGGCGCGAAATCAGCTGGCACTGGCCTTCCATCAGGCAGTTGCCTGTGGCACAATGATGATTCTGGACCGCTTGTCCGAATCACATGGCATCAAAACAATCGCACTCAGCGGCGGTGTCTTTCAAAATCGCCTGCTGCTGGATATGCTGCTGCCTCTGCTGCGTACAGCTGGTCATCGTGTATATCTGCACCGCCAGGTTCCGCCCAACGACGGCGGACTGGCTCTCGGGCAGGCCTTTGTCGCCTGCAGGAAAGGTTGAACGGCATGTGTGTGGCAGTACCGGGGAAAATCCTGCATATCGAAGGAGATGTTGCGACAGTGGACTTTCAGGGCAACCGTGTCCGTGTGAGTCTTGGCCTTGTGGATGCGGACATCGGCGACCATGTCCTCGTTCACGCGGGATGCGCGATAGAAGTGATGCGGAAGGAACAGGCGGATGAACTGAATGATCTGCTGGCGGAACTGGAGGAAATGCTCGCACCCGAGCGGGCTGCTCTGGCGGACCGGGAGGCACGGTCATGACCACAAAGGCGATTCTTGACGATCTGCGTGAATGGACAGGTCCGGACCTTCGCATCATGGAGGTCTGTGGCACGCACACGGCAGCCATCATGCAGAGCGGACTTCGAAGCCTTCTGCCAACAGGAATCACGCTCATTTCCGGACCGGGCTGCCCGGTATGCATCACACCGGCAGCTTATGTCGACAAAGCTGTGGAACTGGCCATGCGTCCGAATTATCGCCTTTATGCCTTTGGAGACATGCTGAAGGTGAAAGGGACGGATAAAAGCCTGTCCGACGCGAAGGCGGACGGCGGGCATGTCCGGTTCGTATACTCGCCGCTGGATCTGCTCGGGTTCGCCGAAAAGGAACCGCAGTTCACCCATGTGTTCGCAGCAGTCGGATTCGAAACAACGGCACCGATTTACGGCATGCTGGTCAAAAAAGCGTATGAAAAGGGGTTGCCCAATCTGGAAATCCTGACAGCGCTGCGCACCATCCTGCCCGCCCTCGAACTGATCCTCGAAAGCGGGGATCCAATCGATGCCTTCCTCGCACCCGGTCATGTCAGCGCCATCATCGGAAGTGCGGGGTATTCCGATCTGGCGCAACGCTATCAGCGCCCGTTTTCGGTTGCGGGATTCAGCCCGGAACACATCCTGTACGCAATCTGGCAGTTGGCCCATGCAGTCCGGAATGGACGGCATGACGTGTGCAACCTGTATCCGGGGGTTGTTCACCAAGAAGGAAATCTGAAGGCGCTTGCCCTTCTGGATGATGTCTTCGAATCCGGTCCATCGGCTTGGCGCGGAATCGGAATTCTTCCGGGTTCCGGTCTGTTCCTCCGAAACAAATACGCTGCTTTCGACGCAGGCAGTCATGGATTGGACGCGGATCCGCCGCCGAATCCTGCATGCCGCTGCACCGATGTCATCCTTGGTCGCATCCATCCGACTGCATGCCCCCTGTTCGGCACCATCTGCACGCCCGGGTGCGCGCAGGGCCCCTGCATGGTTTCCGCCGAAGGTGCCTGCGGAATCTGGCATCGGTTTCGCGGCGAATGACAGGTTGATGTCACGCTTTGGTCCCGCCATACAGTGGCAAGAAAGGAATCCTGCATGAAAAAAACGGTCATGGCTCACGGGAGCGGGGGGACGCAGACAGCAGCGCTCATCGCCGAAGTCTTCGCCAAACATCTTTCAAATCCGTTCCTTGACAAAATGGAGGATGCCGCCGTACTTCCGCTGCAAGGTCCCTGTGTCTTTTCCACGGATTCATTCGTCGTGGACCCGGTGATCTTTCCGGGCGGCGACATCGGAAAATTGGCCGTTTGCGGTACTGTGAACGACCTGTTGTGCATGGGTGCCACCCCGCGGTGGCTTTCAGCCGGATTCATTCTGGAAGAGGGTCTGCCTTTTGATCTGCTTGAAGAAATCGCACGATCGATGAAATCGGCCGCCGATGAAGCCGGTATTGTGATTGCGGCTGCGGACACGAAGGTCGTGGAGGGCAACGGCGGTCTTTTCATCAACACGTCCGGCATCGGAACGCTGGGAAGACGTGCGCCGATTCGCGCAAACGGCGGTCAGCCCGGAGATGCGGTTCTTGTTTCGGGTCATCTTGGGGACCACCACGCCTGCATCCTGAGCCGAAGACTGGCCATCGAAAACGGCATCCGAAGTGACTGTGCAATTCTCTCTCCGCTTCTTTCCGTACTGCGGCGCAACAAAATAAACATCCATGCCATGCGCGACATCACACGGGGGGGACTCGCGACCGTGCTGAACGAATTGTGCCTTGCTTCCGGCGTACGATGCAGGCTGGAGGAAGATCTCATCCCGACTTCCCCGGAAGTGGCCGCCTTCTGCGGCATTCTTGGTCTGGACCCGTTATACATGGGCAACGAAGGAAAGCTTCTGCTGTTTGTCCCGGAGGATCAGGCAGAAATGGCGGTAAACGCTCTCCGTAGAACAGAAGCCGGCTTGCATGCAGTCAAGATTGGAAATCTGCTGGCGGAAGACCCGCTGCTTCCCGCCCGTGCGCGTGTGCTCATCCAAACCCGGCTGGGTGGGCAGCGTCCGGTCGATTCGCTCTCCGGGGAAGGGTTGCCACGCATCTGTTGACCACGCGCTGGAAGAAGATTACCTGCTCTATTCATCTCACTCCACGCGCAGTTCGCCATCCCGGTAGACAAATGTGCACAGACCCTGCTCCATCTTGACATCCTCCACCTTGTCCTTGATCTCAAGATGCACGAGGGCATAACACTTTTTTTTCACAATGACTGCGCCTTCTCCAGGAGTTCGCAAATGGTCCGCCAGCGACTTGTATTCATATTCGACTTCCTTGAGGTGATCCTTCAGGTCTTCAATTTTTTGACGCAAATCCGCCTGTTCCTCTTTTTGCTCGGGCGTTTGGGTACTGCTGTCAAACAGGCGGATTTTTTGTTTCAGACGCCCCATGTCCATTTTTCCTGTTTCCATGGACTTGAGGGATTGCTCAAAGTGATTGCGAAAGGCGACCCGGTCGAATCCATTGATCCGGACGCGAGTCTTGGACTCGCTCCGGTTTCCGAGTTCCGCCACTTCAATGCGGATATCCGCTTCAATGCTGCCGCCGACAATACGCCCACGTGGAGAATCCACAAAAATCTGCCTTGCCCGGATGCTGGAATTAATCGCATAGAATCCGATGTAGACATTGCCTTCACACACCACAGTGACATCCGACAGGTATTTCACATAAAGATTCTTTCTGCAGCGGATGACGGCGCGCCCTTTTCCGGCAATGCCACCGCGGATGTATATGCTTCCGTCGCGGCTGACGATTTCATCGGCTCCGCCGACGCCGTATTCCCCGAGAATCTCAATATCGCGATCCGCCTTGACGCTGAAATTGTCGTCAACGGTTCCTTTGACGGAGAGGAAGCCGTCAAAGTCGACATTGCCGGTGCTGAAGTCGATATTGCCGGACACTTCGAGGTAATTGTACACCCCGACCATGTCCCCGCGATAGAAGACGGCTCCCGCCTTCCTGGCCCGCAGGACGGTTTTTCCGGGTTCCATGTCTTCCTTCACGGAAGACCTTTCATATCGGAGAGGATAGGAGATGCCCTGGGTTGGCGGAACCGCGCGGCCGGCCACATCGGTCCCGGGCACACCCGGTGTGGGGTCTGTCCGTTCACCGAGCCAATCACCTTCCACCACTTGCCGGATGAGGTTCAACTCGTAATGGTTCGCAGCGCCTTCTTCAATCACTTCCGGCACAGGGGGTGTCAGATCGATCATGAGGATGGTCGCATCTTCTCCGTTCTGCGGCGGGTCACCTTCGGCGATCAGGTATTCGGTTGCATTCTTCAGGGTGCTGCTGCCAAGTACTTCCTTGTGGATGCCATACGACACCTCGGCATGCTTCAATGCCATGCCGATTTCCTTGACCAGATTGATTCGATTCTGCGGGTTCAGGTTCTCCGGCTCCACATGCAAGGTCATCCAGGCCTTGAGACCGTCTTCCGAAACACGGATACAGACTCTTTCCCGCAGACTGCCGAATACTTCGGGTCCAGCGGGCGGGGATGCCAGAACACGACGCACGGACTGGAATGCCGTCACGGCAATCTGAGGGAACCGTTCCGACAGAAGTTGATCGAACTGCTCCATGGTCATGCCGGGTTTCAGCGACCTGACGGAGAACTCTGTTCCGTTCCGGCTGATTTCGATCAGATCATTCGCATAAACGACTTCACCCATAAAAGTTCTTTCCCCTATCCTGCTGACGGACAGTTTCATTGGCGCGGGCCCGGACCCTGATGATACAATTGCATCTGAGAGGTGGAGGGATACTTGCATCATCCTGTTGCTTTTCGTACAATCTGATTTTACCACACTGCTGCGGTTGTACACAAAAAGGTATCAGCCGGGCATCCACCACCTGAAGCGCAGGAGGCCGCATGGAAAGCCAGATACTCCCGGACCCCCGCATCCGCATGGGACCTGTTCCGGATTTTGATCCGGGGCACACCTTTCTCTGCGGACAGTGCTTCCGATGGACCCGTGTTGGCACAAAAACAGACGCTTCATCAGACCGTTCCAGGCAGGATGATTGGGTTGGAATCGCAGGCTCGCATGCCATTCGGCTTCAGTGGGACGGTTCATGTCTTTCTGCTTCGGGCACCACGGAATCCGAGCTGAAAGGTTGGTGGCGGCCTTATCTGGACCTGGCTGAAAACTATTCCGACCTGAAGCTGAAACTGTCCGCCGGCGATCCGGTCATGGAAGAGGCAATCCGGTTCGGGCATGGTTTGCGGCTATTGCGGCAGGACCCGTGGGAAACCCTCATCACCTTTCTGATCTCCCAGAACAATGGAATTCCCCGTATCCGGAGCATCGTGAACACGCTGTGCACCTGCTTCGGGGAGGCGATTCCCTTCGAGGGGGGCATGCTTCATGCGTTCCCGACCCCCGAAGCACTGGCTGTTCTGAACAGCTGTGGACTCGATGTGTGCCGGGCAGGCTACCGCAGTGCCTATGTGATTCGAACCGCACAGCAGGTCGTCGAAGGCAGGTTTGATCCGAATGCACTATCCTCGATGCCATACGAGGAGGCACGCGAATATCTGCTTCCTTTTCATGGCGTCGGCGTGAAGGTGGCTGACTGCACCCTGCTGTTTTCCGGCCTGCATCGCTCCGCCTTCCCTGTGGATCGCTGGGTGTTCCGCGTGATGGACACCCTGTATCCAGGTTCCGGAAAAACGACGAAGGAGCTCCAGGCTTTTGCAAAGGACCGTTGGGGTGAAAACGCCGGGCTTGCCCAAGAGTACCTGTTCCACTACGCGAGAAGCCACCTCTGATTGCGCAGGAATGAAGCCGCTTTCGCTTGTCTCCGTCGGATGATTCTGTTTTCTGCGGGATGACCCCGGGCCATAATGGTTCTTCAGCGGAAAATCAATGTGTTCAGGGAGACGGCCGACATGCGCACCTGCGCATGCCGATCTCCGATCACAAGACTTGCATTGGCCACAGAACCGGGATTCGAAATAATCACGACATATTCTCCGTCCGGATTCCGGAAGTCTACCTGGAAAATCCCTCCCATGTCGCATTCGGATCCGATGCATCGTGCACCACGCTTCACATATCGGCTGAAATGCGCAATCGCCCGATATTGGGAACCATACTTGATCTCCCGGGTCTTCGAGTGGATTTGGATCATCCCTCCACCTGCTGCGCCATCCTCATGGAAAAATGGTCCGATATGGGGTCTTCCGGTCTCATCCAGCGCGAGATTCCAACAGAACAGGCTCCTGGACCAGTTCCGCATGATCTCGATGAAGGTTTTCCCGTCCATGCATGTCGCATCCGGTTCCAGACTCCAGCCTGCTCCCACTTCCGTCACATGTGCGTCAATTTCGGGATGCGCCTCGTGTACCATTTCCATGGCCGAGGATGGGCCTTCGTATGGATGCCAGGCGATGCCCCTTACCACACCCTTCAGTGTGGGATCATCAAGCATCCACTTTGCACGGCGCCACATGATGAAGTTGTGGTCCATTATCCAGAGTTCCATCTTTTCCAGACCGTTTTCCTTCAGAAGCGGAAGCAGGTGATCACGCAGGAATTCGGCCTCGAATTCAGGATGCCAGTAACAGGCCGGCATCAGACCCAGCTGATCGGTCTCGGATTCGTTCTGGGTGGTCAGCGCATTGATTGCGGCACCTTCCGCGGCGTATTCCCTCAAATACCGGACATAGTATTCGGCATATGTCTTCAGATATATCGCCCGCATCCAGCCGCCGGTCATGACACCACCGGTCTTCATCCAGCCGGGTGGACTCCATGGAGAAGAAAGCAGAAACAGGTCCGGATTGATGCGGCGGGCTTCACGGAGAATCGGCAGAATATGGTCTCGGTCATAATTGGCAGCATGAAGGCAAGGAACAGAAACAAAACGCGCCGGCAAATGCCGACGCGCTTTGTTTGTGGTGACCCCAGGGAGAATCGAACTCCCGTTACAGCCTTGAAAGGGCCGTGTCTTGACCGCTTGACCATGGGGCCATATCGGATTGATGAAACTTGTCCGGCGGGCCGATGCACCGCTGACGGCACATCGGCCTTACCCGGAAGTTGGTAGCGGCGGTCGGAATCGAACCAACGACAATTCGGGTATGAACCGAACGCTCTAGCCATCTGAGCTACGCCGCCATGTGAACCACACGGATCATTTGCCGGAAACCTGCCGGTGAACCGGTTTTGCGTTTCCATGCCTATGCTTTCCGCAAGGCGCTTTTATATTTTAACAGAGGGGGTTCCCTGGCGTCAAGCACTATTTTCGAGGCTCTCGATGCCTGAGAACAATCATGCCTGCCGGGGCAGGCGGTGGTGCAGGAACTTTTCTGATACGGGGACTGGGAGGAGATCCGTTCGGAACCATTTCAGCATCTGCCGCAGGGACGATGGGGTCCGGTGCGATGACCCGCTTCATGCCTTTTTCAAATTTCACACGCGGGAGCATGACCTGATGTCGGCAGCCTTCGCACTCCATGCGGACATCCGCACCGGTCCGGAGCACTTTCCAGATGCGGGAGCCGCATGGATGTTCCTTCTTCATCTCCACCCTGTCCCCCACTTGAAATGGCTTGATGGGCGTCGCCATGCGTCATCTCTCCTGTTCCCGCCTGCAAAGAGGCAGGGTGCCGAACGGCACCCTTGCTCTGTCGAATGATTTCACCCGACTGATTTCATCAGGGATTGCCAAAAAACAACTTGTTCCAAAACTTCAAAAATGAATGGCCGAACCTGCCATTCATCTATGAAACAGAACAAGCAATTTCTTCATGGCTCCCTAAGCCGCAGGAAAGAAATTTTCTGCATTTTTCAGAAAAGAATGGCAGGTTTGGCCATTGTTTTCTGAA
>JAIFNI010000038.1:2003-5102 GCA_020047785.1 Clostridia bacterium | reverse complement strand
ATCCCCAGCCGCTCCCCGCCCCGGACAATGCCGGAAACATCAACACCATACTTTCGGATCTCGTTCAGGCACGCGTCTCCAATTGGATTGGCGGGCAGTTTCGTGACATAGGAAACGTTCGTGCCGAGTTGCGCCAACGAGACTGCGACATTCGCCTCCGCGCCGCCGAACCGGATGAGGAAGGAATTGGCCTGGATGATCCGCTCATAACCGGGTGGGGACAACCGCAGCATCACTTCACCGAAACAGACTGCTCTTGACATGCATCACACTTCCTTCCGTTCCATGCCCTCCGGCATCACTTCCGGCCAAATATTACCGCCGATCGTGTGTCTCTTCCTGACTTGCTGTTCTGTCCGGAAATCATTCCGCCGCACTTCTCGCGGCAGCGATGGCCGCCAAATAAGCGCGGGCAGTCCGGGTAACCTGTCCGAAATCACCGGTCAAAGCCCCTTTTGTCAATTCACCGCCCACACCCAAAGCAACTGCACCAGCCCGAATCCAGTCACCGGCATTTTCGACGGAAACCCCGCCGGTCGGCATGAACCGAGCCTGCGGCAATGGCCCCAGAAAGGCCTTGATGATAGCGGGACCGAACAGGTTCGCGGGGAAAACTTTCAGGATGTCCGCCCCGGATTCCATGGCGCGAACGGCCTCTGCAGGCGTCATGATGCCGGGCATGTATGCCACGCGGTATCGGTTGCAGAGTCTGGCGGTGGCTTCGTCAAAACAGGGGCTGATGATGTATCGGGCGCCGGACAGGATGGCGATGCGCGCCGTCTCGGCGTCGAGAACAGTCCCCGCCCCCAGGAGGATGCCGTCGGCTTCGTACCGGGCTGCAAGGGATTCAATGGCCCTGTGCGCGCCAGGCACCGTGAAGGTCACTTCCAGCGCAGTCACGCCGCCCTCCAGACAGGCGGATGCCACACGAAGGGCCTGGTCGGTGTTTTCGGTCCGGACAATGGCTATCATGCCCTGGGCCAGAATGCGGGAAAGGACGATTTCTTTCTCCACGGATGCCTCCTTTCGGATGATCGGACAACCAACCATCCAGATGCAAGCAGGTATGATGAACTGCCTTTTTTTGCCTGTCGCTTTTCGTCTGCTGTCTTTTTCCCTGCGGACTTTTTCATTTTACTCCATTATACGATTCTCCTGTACCCTCGCGGGGATCTTGATGATATATTCTTTATAAGTCACCGTGAGAAAGTTTCATGCAAGATTTTGGGTGCCCGATGCCGGGTGCGTTGAAAGGAAGGACTCCATGCGTGTCACAAACATCACCAGTTTTTATGCCGAGGAGCGGCCAGCTTATATCGTCAGGATTGATACCGACGAGGGAATCTTTGGCCATGGCGAGTGCAGTCCGATGCATGTGGGCGGAATTCTCCAATTGATGCGGGATCGGGCTGCGTCTTTGGTGGTCGGTGCGGACCCGCTTCAGATCACGATGCTTGAGGAAAAGTTTCTCAAACAGAACTATAAAATCGCGGGACAGCTGCCTGCCATGACCTGGAGCGGCATCGATCAGGCGTTATGGGACATTCGTGCCAAGGCGGCCGGACAGTCGGTCCAGGCCAGTCTTGGCGGCAGCGTCAGGGATTCTGTTCCTTACTACGGTTCCAGCATGTCCCGGCATCTTTCACCGGAACAGGAGGCGGAAAAAATCCTGGCCGCTGTGGCGCTTCACGGGTTTCGTGCCGTCAAGATCAAGATCGGGAAGCGAATGGCGGAAGCGCCCGGCATGCCGGATTTTCGCGCGGACGCGTTGAAGGTCCGGCGAATCCGCGAAGCCATCGGCCCGGACATCCAGATATTTGTCGATGGAAACAGCGCCTACACTGCCGCCCAGGCCCTTCAGGTCTGGGACCGCATCCGTGAGTATGATGTCGCCCTGTTTGAAGAACCGTGCCCCTTTCAGGATTTGGAGGCTTACGCGGCATTGGCCGGAAGGCTGCCGGTGCCCGTCAATGTAGGCGAACAGGACTGGAGCCTGTATACCGTCCGGGATTTTCTGCTCCGCGGCGGGTGTCAGCATGTCGGACTGGATGTCACCAAATGCGGCGGTTTCAGCAATGCGGTCCGGGTCGCCACGCTCTGCCGTGCGTTCGGGGTTCAGTACGTACCCCACGACACATCCCGCGGCATCGGCTTCACGGCGACCCATCATCTGGCAATCTGCCTGCCGGAATGCTCCGGGTATCAGGAATACAGCATTGAGAACCCGGATTCCCGCGACAGGTATGTCCTGAACCGCCTGATCCCCATGAATGGGGTCGTGGAGAAGGCGAGCGGGGTCGGCATCGGGGTTGAGCTGGACGAGGAACGCATGCGAAGGGAAATGCAGGTTGTGTCGCACCTTCCTGGTGCCTGACCTTCTTGCGGAACCCATAGCAGGCTCCACTTGCAGCTTCCGATCTCCTTATACCCATCATCACCTTGCGCCCGAATCGGCCGACAGCGCCTGTCACATATACCGTTCCGCAAGGCCAGACAGGGGAGACCGCTCCACTTCCTCCAGCGCGATATGCCCGGTGATGGCAAACGGCTTCATGCGTTCCACGGTATAAACAAGGCCATTCGAACGGGCATCCACCAGAACATTGTCGATCTGGTTGTCCGACGGATCCCCGATGAACACGAACTTCGCCCCGAATCCTGCGCGCGTCAGCATCAGCTTCGCAAGATGCGGGGTGAGTTCCTGGGCTTCGTCCACAATGACCAGCGCGTTCGAAAGCGTGCGCCCGCGCATGTAGGTGAAGGTCTTCGTTTCAATGGTGCCGCGGGCCCGATACGCTTCGATGAAATTGTCCACGGAAAAGTCCGGTTTGTCGGCCCGGGAGCGTCCAGACCGGGCATTCTCCTCGCGGGCCGGTTTTTTGGCCAGCATCAGGTTTTCAATGGCGTCATAAAAGCTGCCCATCCAGGGACGGAGCTTCTCTTCTTCTGTTCCGGGCAGAAAGCCGATGTCATTTCCTGCCGGAACAGTGGGTCGGACAAACACGATTTTTCGATACTCACCCTGCTCGATGACCTTTTCCAATGCGACGGCCGTAGCGAGGATCGTCTTGCCGGAACCAGCCCCTCCCGTGATGGTGA
>JAIFNI010000038.1:0-1974 GCA_020047785.1 Clostridia bacterium | reverse complement strand
GTGACGAAAGAAACCGCCGGATCCATCAGCAGTTCGAACGCCATTTTCTGGTTCCGGTTCAGCGGAGAAAGCCCCCAGGCGCTTTCCTTCACATACCGGAGCGGTACGAGCGAATCCCCGACACGCCGGGCCAGCAGCTCATGTCCGGGCTCATCCAGACTCCGGACATGCACGAACTCGTTCGGCCAGAGCGGTTCATCATACCAGTCATCTGAAACTGGCAATCCTGTTTGATAAATCTGGTTCATTTCCCTTGAGGAAAGCATCAGGGGACGATAGCCCTTGAACAATTCGTCCGCCGTGATTTTATCATTTGTGTAGTCCTCCGCGGAAACCCCGAAGGTATCCGCCTTGAGGATCATGTAGACATCTTTTGAAACAAGAATGGTCTTGGTCGACAGGTCTTCCTGCTGGAGGTTGCGGGCGACCGCGATGATGCGAAGGTCGTTGCTGTGCAGATCGAGACCGGCCGGAAAAGCGGAGGTGTCCATGTGATTGAGTTCCACACGAAGGATGCCTCCGCCCGGAAGCCGGACACCTTCCTCCAAAGAACCCTTCTCCCGCAGGGTGTTGAGCTCTCGTGCCGCCATGCGGGCATGATACCCGACCATTCCCTCCCTGTTCTTGATGTGATCGAGCTCCTCTATCGTGACAATGGGAATGATGACGTTGTTGTCCTCGAAATTGTAGAAACATTGCGGATCATGAACAATGACATTCGTGTCGAGAATGTAATTCTTGACCATGTTCCTCCCCCTGTTTCCGTCTGGAAACCCGGCTCAGCATGTCACTTATGCACCTTTTTCTGCCTCTGCGGTACGGGAGTCTTGCGCATATGCGGTTGCAGGCGATCGGTTACCCTTTCATTGTATCCCAGTGGAGGAAGGGGATACAAGAAAAGCACAAGGATACATAGGGATTCATGAGATTTTTACATGAATCAAACACATACAATCCGAAACCACTTCTTCGGGAGATGCCGCTGCTGGAAGGAAGCAGCCTGCTGTGCAAATTCCTCCGTCAAGTACCTGCGTGCTCTGTCTCCAACGCTTCCTTCACCGGAAGGGAAAGGGTAAAGACGCTTCCGCAGCCCTCCTTGCTGGAGACCTCCACCGTGCCACCCATCAGGCCTGCCAACTTCCTGCAGATGGCCAGACCCAACCCCGTACCCTGATACTTTTTGGTTATGGAATCATCAATCTGCTCGAATTCGGAAAACAGGAGATACAGCTTTTCGTTCGGAATGCCGATTCCCGAATCAATCACCCGAAAGAGAATGTTGTCCCCTCCCGTCGCCGGCTGCTTTTCCACCAGAAGACGAACGCCGCCGGAATGGGTGAATTTGATGGCGTTTGACAGCAGATTGGTCAGGATCTGCGTCAATCGGAAATCATCTGCGACGATGAAGGCGGGAAGCATGGGGTCCACCTCCTGCATCAGGGTCAACCCCTTCTGATGAGCACAGACTTCATACTGGCTGCAGACATCCGTCACAAGACCCCTCAGATCGACGGACCTCACTTGCATGTCCAGTTTTCCTGCTTCGATTTTCGAAATGTCCAATATGTCGTTCACGACTCGGAGCAAAGCCATGGAAGACTTTTTCAGAAGGGTGGCAAATTCAATCTGTTCCGCATTCGTACAGCTCATGGCAAGCAGTTCCGCCATCCCCACGATCCCGTTGATCGGGGTACGGATCTCATGCGACATGTTTGCCAGAAACGTGCTTTTGGCCTTGCTTGCCCGTTCCGCCTCATCCTTGGCTCTTTGGAGAAATCGGATGAGCTGCTCCTCTGCGTCCACATCCGTCAGGGTTGCAAGACAAAGACTTCGAACACCGTCGTCGGTGTTTTCTTCCATACGGATGCTGGCAAGCTGCGCAAAAAAATCACGATTCCGGCTTCGCAGCCTCAACTTGCAGGCGTGTTCTGTGCTGCTTTCCATCACATCGCGGAGATGACTGAAGAAAAGTGC
>JAIFNI010000188.1 GCA_020047785.1 Clostridia bacterium | reverse complement strand
GCTCATCGCCATCATCCTTGGTTTTTCCGCAGGCGTCATGATTTATGTTTCATTTGTCGAGATACTCTATGAAGCAAGAGCGCGATTGACCGAAGGGATGGGTGCCGGTCTCGGAGCATGGATCACGGTCATTTCTTTTTTTGGCGGTATTTTTCTGATTGGCATCATTGACAAACTGGTGCCATCCTTTGAGAATCCCCATGAAATGCACAAAGTCGAGGAACTCGGTGTTTGTGATGTTCCCAGGGAAAAACCCCATCTGATGATGCGAACCGGATTTTTTGTCGCACTTGCCGTTACCATTCACAATCTGCCCGAAGGTTTGGCCGTTTTCACCTCTGCCGTTGCCGAACCCAATCTCGGCGTCGCCATTGCCATCGCAGTCGCCATACACAACATTCCGGAGGGAGTCGCCGTATCCATCCCCATTTATTGTGCGACAGGCAGCAGACGGAAGGCGTTCTGGTTTTCATTCGCTTCCGGGTTTACCGAACCATTGGGTGCCTTGATTGGCTGGCTGGTGCTCATGCCCTTCATGAGCGATACCCTGTTCGGCATCGTATTCGCTGCCGTTGCAGGGATCATGGTGTTCATTTCGTTCGACGAGCTGCTTCCGGCTGCGCAGGCATATGGGGAGCATCATCTGTCTGTATACGGCATGATCGGTGGCATGCTTGTCATGGCAATCAGTCTCCTGCTCTTTATCTAGGTCTTCGCTTGGATGGAAAAAGACCCGGGAGGGGTTTCATGCGGAATTGGAATTCGAAGCGTTACGCTTTGGCTGCCTTGCTGTTGGTTTTCATCATGTGTGCAGGGGTGATGCCACTTCGGTCGTTTGCAGTCGAGAAAGTGCTGCCGGCTGCGGAACCGGTTTCCGGAGAAGACACGACGGATAGCGATCGTGGCGTTGTAACCGCAGTATTGGGCAACACAGTGGATACATATGAATACTCTGGCGGCACACTCAGCACATCCATCCAGACGGTCCGTGTGAAAGTGACGGATGGCAAGGAAAAAGGTCGGGAAGTGGAGGCCCGTTATGCACGAACCTTTGGATTCAGCGACAAGTATCAGAGCCCTGCCCTGAAGGTCGGCGACAGAATCCTGCTGCTGTTCGGGTCCGATGAAAACGGACTGGAAACCGTCGATGTGAGTGATGTGATTCGGGAACAGTATCTGATGTGGCTCGTGGCTGCCTTCATCCTTCTGCTGGCGATCATCGGTGGTCTCAAAGGGTTGAAGGCCGTGGTCACGCTGGTCATCACCGTGCTGGCCGTTCTGTTCCTGCTCATACCGGCGATTTTGCATGGCGCGGACCCCATCTCCGCCACCATCCTGATCTGTACGGGTGTCACCATATTTGCCTTGCTGCTGATCACAGGTGTCAATAAAAAGACTGTTGCGGCCATCATCGGGACGACAGGAGGGGTTGTCACCGCCGGGATCATCGCGAAATGGGTGGGCATTGCGGCGCGGCTGACCGGACTTGGCGATGATGAATCGCAGATGCTGATGTATATCCCGACAAACGTCCATTTTGATTTTCAGGGACTGCTTTTTTCCGGCATCATCATCGGCGCATTGGGCGCTTCGATGGATGTGGCCGTTTCCATGGCATCCGCCATGTTTGAACTCAGGGAGAACAACCCGGCGTTGCCCGGACGCGGGTTGCTTCGCTCCGGCATGAACATCGGCCGCGACATGATGGCAACCATGTCGAATACGCTCATTCTTGCCTATACGGGCGGGTCGCTCCACCTGCTCATGCTGCTGGCCGCTTTCAACATTCCATTTCTTGAAATCATCAACCGGGATCTGATAGCGTCGGAAGTGGTCAGAGCGCTCGCAGGGAGCATCGGACTCCTGATGACAATTCCGATCACGGCGATCTCCGTCGTGCTTCTCACTGAACACGCCAGGGAAAAGGAACCGGTTCCGGATGACTTCACACTGTGATCGCATGCGTCCAGCTTTTTTAAGCTAATCCGACTGTCCGGAAAATAACCCTGACAGCGAGTATTTTACAACAGAAACATGTATTATGGCCTATAGCCGATTGACAGACAAAGGCCCGCTTGATATCCTTTACATGCGTTGCGTTTGCAGGACGTCTTCATGTCAATCTGCGCACGCGGCATCAAACGCGGACAGTTTCCATCTCTACCAATCTCCAGGAAGCGAGGAAGTCTATGTCATTGCAGGAAAAACTCCAGATCAGCGGGAATGTGACTTTTGTCGGCGTTACAATTGTATTTTTGGTTCTGCTGCTGCTTATCGTAGTCATTGGCATTTCTGCACGCATTATCAGGGGATTTGTGAAGCCTCCTGAATCAGGTGCAAATGAAGGACCTGATCAGGAATATCTTGTTTCGGAAGAGGATGAGACCTGGGAAGGAAACAACGCAGTGCTCATCGAACAGGATGGGGAAGAAGATCCGGCCATCATAGCCGTCATCATGGCCGCCATCACGGCATGCATGGGAACGGCTTCGGGATTTCGACTCAATGCCATTCGCCGTATTGAGAACAAGGTTCCAGCCTGGAACCGGTCCGGACGGAATGAATATCTGGCCACACGCCTGTAATCGGAATTTGCGGTTCTGGCAACGGTTCTGCTGACAAGGTTTGCCGATTTTTTCAGAGGAAAGGAACTATTGCCATGTGGTCGGTGTTTTTTGAATCAATCAAGGAAATGTCCCTGAAATCAGGAATTGCCAATATGACGCCGCTGCATCTTTTGATGCTGGCTATCGCAGGGTTTTTCATTTATCTGTCAATCCGCCGTGGGTTTGAACCGCTGCTGCTCCTACCCATCGCATTTGGTATGCTCCTTGCCAATCTACCCCTTGGGAACATGATGCACCCCGTTATTTGGGATCATATCAAGGAACTGCAATTTGCCGATTTGTTCAATGGTGACAAATTTGGTCTTCTTGATATCCTGTATCTGGGTGTGAAGCTTGGTGTATATCCGCCTCTCATCTTTCTCGGCATTGGTGCCATGACTGACTTTGGTCCCCTGATTGCCAATCCCAAAAGTCTTATTCTGGGTGCGGCCGCACAGATCGGCATCTTTTTTACCTTCTTTGGCGCCATGATGCTCGGATTCAATCCGCAGGAAGCCGGAGCCATCGCCATCATCGGTGGTGCGGACGGACCGACGGCCATCTTCACCACCACCAAGCTGGCTCCGCATCTGCTCGGGCCGATTGCGCTCGCCGCCTATTCCTACATGGCACTGGTTCCTGTCATTCAACCCCCTATCATGAGACTGATGACGACAAAGAAAGAGCGTGCAGTTGTCATGGAACAGCTGCGCCCAGTCTCGAAAATTGAGAAGATCATCTTTCCCATTGTCGTGACGGTCATCGTTTCCTTGATTATTCCCGATGCTACACCACTTGTCGGAATGCTGATGCTTGGCAATCTCTTTCGGGAGTCAGGTGTTGTTGCCCGACTCAGTGAAACCTCCCAGAATGCGCTTATCAACATCATTACGATGTTTCTCGGCATTTCGGTCGGAGCGACAGCTTCCGCTGAAAAGCTGGCTCAACCGGGTTATGGTATCCAGGCTTTGAAAATAATCGTACTTGGCATGGCGGCCTTTGCATTATGCACGGCAACCGGCGTCCTCTTCGGCAAGATTCTCTATTGGGTCACCGGCGGGAAAGTCAACCCTCTTATCGGGTCGGCCGGTGTATCGGCTGTGCCGATGGCCGCCCGTGTATCACAGAAGGTCGGGCAGGAAGAGAACCCCGGCAATTTCCTTCTCATGCACGCCATGGGACCGAATGTCGCAGGTGTCATCGGTTCCGCTGTTGCGGCAGGTGTTCTGATTTCCATGCTGGGGGGCTGAAGAAAGATTCTGACCCTGTCACCATCAACCATGCAAATCATCATCAACCATACATAACAAAAGACTCACGGAAGGGATGTTTCCTTTGTGTGAGTCTTTTTTTATCTTGTTTCCTGCATGTGTTTCCGCCATGTGATGTGCCGTCTGGTCATATGAAATGTGTTTATCCCCCTATTCATCAACTTTTGTGACTTGCTTACTTAATTCGGTTTCAAATGAATGGTTTAATAAGGTCAGACAAGGACAAACGAAAAACAGCCATCACGAATTTGGTGAGTATATCAGAACAATCAGAGGTGATGAACATGGGCATGTCTTTCAGTTTGAATCTTTCTTCGACACCGACGCAGCGGGTTGATCCTTCCATCCTGTATGACGCGCTGGTGATCGGTGCCGGTCCTGCCGGCTTGAACGCCGCCTTATATGCCAAGCGGAAAGGTCTGAATGTCGGCATTCTGGCGGAACGGATCGGCGGACAGGTTCTGGATACACCGATGGTTGAGAATTATCTCGGTTTGAACCAACTGTCAGGGGAATCCCTGATGAAAAAATACGAGGACCATGTCAGGGAATATGAAGTACCGATATCGGACGAAATCCGTGTCGAACGTGTTTCCCTGGGCGAATACAAGGAAGTGCACGGCAATGACGGCCATGTGTATCGGGCGCATACGCTGATATTGGCCACAGGGACCATGCCGCGGAAACTGGGTGTCAAGGGGGAAAAGGAACTGTACGGACGAGGTGTATCCTATTGCGCCATTTGCGATGGCTCCTTTTATTCCGGCAAGACAGTCATTGTGGTGGGTGGTGGAAATGCCGCTGTCGGAGCGGCTGTTGATCTGGCAAGAATTGCGAAGACGGTGAAAATCGTGCAGAGAAGTGGTTTTAGAGCCGATAAGGTCCTGCTTGACCGCCTGCATGACCAACTGAATGTGGAAATCCTTCTGCAGACCGGGATTACGGAAATACTCGGTGAAACGGTTGTGGAAGGCGTCATGGCAACCAACCGGCTTACCGGTGTGGTTCATCGTTTGGATGCGGACGGCATCTTCGTGGAGATTGGACACATCCCCAAAACAGGTTGTTTGAACGGGTTGCTCGAAGTTGACGAACAAGGGGAAATCATGGTCGGACCCCAGGGGGAGACCAGCGTACCGGGCGTATTTGCTGCCGGTGATGTGACGAATGGGCCGTTCAAACAAATCATCATCGCGGCGGCAGATGGCGCAAAGGCAGCACTGAAAGCGAATGAGTACATGAACCGGCTGAAATCCGAATCACATGGAATGGCCATGATTCAATAAACAGCCATAGGACTAGCGTGAATGACCATGGTTCGAGGCAGAATGATCAGATGATTGAGTCAAACCGACAAGACACAATACAGGCATAGCGCAAGCGAGGAGCGGGAGGAAACGGAAATGGCACTATTGGATGCAAACACGGCACAGCAAATCAGGACAATCTTCGAACAGATGAAAGAGAATGTCAAAGTTGTCCTTGTGACGGGCAGGACAGATTGCGAATCATGCGATGACACGGTCGCTTTCGCAAAGGAAATGACGGAATTGAGCGGAAAACTTTCTCTCGAAGTGGTGGAGGACAGTCACGCACGGGCCAAGGAGCTGAATGTCGTCATGGTGCCGGCTATCGTTCTGCTGGATAAGGATGGCAAGGATCATGGCATCAAGTTTTATGGCATTCCGGCCGGACATGAAATCAATTCCTTCCTCATGGGGATACTTGAAGTTTCCGGTGCAGGCCAGGAATTGCCGCAGGCCATGTCCGATCAAATTCTGAATATCGATAAGCCAGTCGACATCAAGGTTTTTGTAACCTTGGGTTGCCCGCACTGCCCCGGGGCTGTCGCAAAGGCGCACAAACTGGCACTCATGAACAAAAACATCAATGCGCAGATGATTGAGGCGAACACATTCGGTGAGATGTCCGCGAAGTACAATGTCAGCGGCGTGCCGAAAATTGTTTTCAACGACACGGAGGAATTGCTTGGAGACCAGCCCCTGGAGGCATTCCTCAACACAATGAAAAATTTGTGATTCACGCGATTCACGCGAGTGGAACAAGCCTGGTGTATTAAGAGGTGCAGCCATGTCATACGTATTGCAGGCTGCACCTCTTTTGATCAGACCGCCGCAGTCGGTATGGCCGGGATATGCCTCAGTTGATGCCGCACTGGCTTTATTTCTGCCGAAAATGCAGAAGAGCGTTCTTCAAGGCTGTCTCACCCAGCACGGAACAATGCAGCTTGTTTTCCGGCAGGCCACCCAGTGCGGCCACAATGTCATCATCTGTTATTTGAGCGGCCTCTTCCAGCGTTTTCCCTTTTGCCAGTTCCGTTGTCATGCTGCTTGCCGCTATGGCTGCGACACAGCCGAAAACAAGAAAACTGATATCCACAATTCGGTTGTCTGAAATCTTCAAGTAGAGGGTCAGCGCATCTCCGCAGGCGGGATCCCCACCTGTTCCGACAGCATCCGCATCCGGCATGCTGCCGACATTCCTCGGACACATGAAATGTTCCATGGCGATATCTGAGAATCCGTATAAATCCATTTATTCTCACAACTCCAAGGTTTCTCCCGCACACATTACTTTGCACCGGTCCTTCATTTTCTTTTTCATGGCGCAAATGGCGGAAATGCCGGTGCAATGCAAGGGGATGATTTTTTGAATGTCCATCTCCATCATCAGATGGATTGTTTCATTGACCCGCCTGGTCCCCGCATTTCCGAGGTGCATGCCGCCAACGACGCTGTAAAGCGGGATGCCGGGGTATTGATTCTGTACATGACGGAGGCAGCTGATGATGCCAGGATGACTGCAGCCCAGGAAAACGGACAGCCCCTTTTCCGATTCGATGACCAGAACCTGTTCATCCCGCATGTGGTCTGCGTATTTGCCCTCATCGTCTTCCAGATAAAGTCCATTCGGAATATTCTCGAAGGGGAGCGATTGGCGGATGTTTGCATATAAAGTTATGCCAGGTCCCAGACGGGTGCAGTCACTGGTTGGCTTCATCTGAATGTTCAATTCGGAAAGGTCGGCGGTCTTCCAAGGTATGCCAATTTCCCGATATGTGGTGCGGTCTGCCTGGACGGCATATCGCGGTACGGAAGCATGTTCATGAAGAAAGACAGGTATTGTGCGTTCTCCATGCGGAAAGTATGGAAGACCACCGCAATGGTCATAATGACCATGACTGAGGACGACGTAGTCGGCCTTTCGCAGATCGATACCCATTTTTGCGCCATTTTTGGCAAATACGTCGGATTGACCGACATCGAACAAAATGTTGACCTCTTTGTGTTTTATCCATAGGGAAAGACCGTGCTCTGCAAGATAGCCGCGCAGGCTTACCCGGTCATCCACCAAGATACGGATTTGCATTCAATGCCACCTTTCCCGAACACCTCTGAACAAGCGCTTGTTTCATACAAAAATTATGGACTTATGCCCACAATGTGAATTGTAGTGAATAATCTTTCGAATGTCAACGAAAAGGTAACTGCGAAGCGTGGATGTCAACGAAAAGGCAAATGCGAAGAGATTGTTCAGGATTGCGTGAAAAAATGAAACTTCTTTAAAACAAGAATCAGAGCCTTTGTAACATAGTTGCTGAGATGACTTTGTCACGGGTCCAAAATAAGAACACTGCATTTTGTTCATCGAAAGTGAGGTTGTTTATGTGGAAAATACTGAAGCTGCTGCAGCAAAAACTGATCCTCAGCATTCCGGCATTCATGTTGCTGGGTCTGCTCTTCGGGGCATTCTTTCCGTCCGCCTTTCTGAAAGAATGGATCGTGCCGGTCACGTTTCTCATGGTTTATCCCATGATGGTCACGCTCAACATGAAGGAACTGTTTTCCAAGGGAGGAACCAAAGTTCAGATAGCCGCGCTGCTCATCAACTTTGTCGTGACACCTTTTCTTGGTTTCTTCATTGGAAGACTGTTCTTTCCCGACCAACCCCTTGTTGTCCTTGGACTGCTTCTGACCTCCCTGCTGCCGACTTCAGGCATGACCATATCCTGGACCGGTTTTGCAAAAGGGAATATGTCAGCGGCCGTCAAAATGACGATCATTGGACTGATTGTCGGGTCCCTGGCCGCGCCGATTTACCTGAAACTGCTGATGGGAACCGTTGTATCGATATCCCTCGTCGACGTGTTTTCCCAGATTCTGTTCATTGTTTTCCTTCCACTGGTTTCAACTCTTGGTGTTTTGGGCATCGTGTTCATTTCCATGGCCCTGAAAGCGAAAACCATATTGGGAAATCCGGCCGTCCTTTTGTACTATCTCCTGCCTCTTGGGCTTTTGTATCTCGTCAACTTCACAATCAGCACATTGGCGGGCAAATACCTCTTCGGTCGGAACGACGGGATTGCGCTGGTTTATGGGACCGTCATGCGGAACCTGTCGATTGCGTTGGCCATTGCCATGAGTGCATTCGGAGAGAATGGCTCCGACATCGCGCTCATTATTGCTCTGGCCTATATTATCCAAGTGCAGGCGGGTGCCTGGTACGTGAAGTTCACGGATCGCTTCTTCGGAGCGCCGGCACCTCTGGTTGCCGCGCCGGAAAAACAGTCTCTGGCCGGCAACAGGATATAGGGACGAAAATAACGGGCATATGAAAATAAATATCTGAACGGCATTGACACGAAAATCCCGGATGGATATCATATGTTGTATCGGTGCAACTCTGAACATACCATATGTGGTTTTTGGGTGTGATTTGGACGGATTCATCGTTTCTGTCTGTCCATCAAGGGGTTTTTCGTGAAATGCGAGAAAGTACAAAAGCGAGGGATATCATGTTGACACAAATCATCAAGCGAGACCGTTCCTCTGTTCCATTCAAAAGGGAAAAAATCGTTCTGGCCATCTTCAAGGCAGCGGCCGCAGTCGGCGGGGATGATTTTTCCATTTCCGAACATCTTGCGGACGAGGTGGTGGAAATCGCCGGGAATCGGTATCCGGATGGACTCGTCGACGTGGAAAGCATTCAGGACATCACGGAGAAGGTTCTGATTGAGGCCGGTCACGCCAAAACGGCCAAGGCTTATATCCTGTACAGGGAAAAACGCCGCGCCGCCCGTGAATCCAATGCCTTGATCGGGGCAACCATCCATATGTTTTCCGAATACCTGAACGATAAGGATTGGCAGATCAATGAAAACGCCAATACGCAAAAATCCATCAATGGGCTCAACAACTACATCCGGGAGGCTTTCACCAAAAACTACTGGCTTCACGAAGTTTATACGGATGAAATTCGAAACGCGCATTCCTCCGGGGATATCCACATTCATGATCTCGGGTTTTTCGGACCTTATTGTGCCGGTTGGGACCTGCGCCAGATTCTGATGAACGGGTTCGGCGGGGTGCCGGGGAAAGTTGAGTCGAAGCCACCCAAACACCTTCGTTCTTTCCTCGGGCAAATCGTCAATTCAACCTTCACCACGCAGGGAGAAAGCGCCGGCGCACAGGCCTGGTCTTCCTTCGATACCTATTGCGCGCCATTCATCCGATATGACGGCATGGATTATCATACCGTCAGACAGGCGCTTCAGGAGTTCATCTTCAATCTGAATGTACCAACACGTGTCGGCTTTCAATGTCCGTTTTCCAATCTGACTTTTGATATTGTGCCTCCCCGCACCTTGAAGGAAGAAAGCGTCCTGATTGGCGGGATGGCCATGCCGGAACGATATGGAGATTTTCAAAAGGAAATGGACCTGTTCAACATGGCCTTCTGTGATGTGATGATGGAAGGCGACTCGAAGGGCCGGGTTTTCACATTCCCGATTCCCACCATCAACGTCACGAAGGATTTCGACTGGGAGAGTCCTGTCACGGACAAGTTCATGGAGATTACCTGCAAATACGGCATTCCCTATTTTTCCAACTACATCAATTCCGATTTGTCACCGGAAGACGCGTTGTCCATGTGCTGCCGACTCCGACTTGACACCTCGGAACTCCGCAAGCGCGGCGGCGGTCTGTTTGGCTCGAATCCCCTAACCGGTTCCATCGGGGTCGTGACCATCAACCTGCCACGCATTGCCTATCTGTCCAAAAGTGAATCCGAATTCCAAACCCGTTTGTGGCAGCAGGTGAACATTGCAAAGAACAGTCTGGAGATCAAGAGAAAAATCATTGAGGAGCAGTCTGCAAAAGGACTTTATCCTTATGCCGCCAATTTCCTGAAGGATGTGAAACTGCGTTCCGGCTCTTACTGGTACAATCATTTCAGCACCATCGGGCTGATTGGAATGAATGAGGCATGCCAGAATCTTCTCGGTTTGGCGTCGGATCTGACGACGGAGGAGGGACAACGTTTCGCCATCCGTACCTTGAACTATCTGCGCGATCTGATGCGGGAAATCCAGGATGAAACAGGACATTCCTACAACCTGGAAGCCACTCCAGCGGAAGGAACAAGCTATCGTCTGGCCAAGCGGGACAAGGAACGCTACCCCGACTTGATTGTGGCCGGGAATGAAATTCCCTATTACACGAATTCCTCCCAATTGCCTGTCGGGTATACGGACGATATCTTTGAGACATTGGATCTTCAGGATGAGCTGCAGTCTCTGTATACCGGGGGTACGGTCCTGCACTTTTATCTGGGAGAAGAGATCAAGCAGATCGAATCGGCAAAACGGTTGATCCGGAAAATCTTCACACAGTACAAGTTGCCGTACATATCCCTGACGCCGACCTTTTCCATCTGCAACGATCACGGATATTTTCCCGGTGAACAGGCTTCCTGTCCGGTCTGTCAGGCGCCGACGGAAGTATGGAGCCGTGTGGTCGGCTACCTGAGGCCTGTACAGAATTTCAACACGGGAAAGAAGGAAGAATACGCGCAGCGGAAAAAATATGTCATGCGGGAACCGGCCGTATGAGAATCGCCGGCATGGCAAAAACATCGCTCATCGATTATCCGGGGCTTGTTTCGTGCGTTCTGTTCATGCCGGGGTGCAACTTCGATTGCTTTTATTGTCACAACCGGACCCTGGTGGACGGACCGTTCGAAGTGCTGGAACCCGAATTGGTGGAAGCATTTCTACGCAAGAGAACCGGTCAGCTGGATGGTGTCGTCATGACGGGAGGAGAACCAACCCTCCAGCCGGATCTGTTGCCGTATCTGGCATGGGTTCGTTCCTTCGGATACAAGATCAAGCTGGATACAAACGGATCGTCTCCCCGCATGGTGGAGTCGCTCCTGCATGCGGGTGTCTGCGATTTCTGGGCGGTTGACTGGAAGGCTCCGGTCAGCCGGTATGCGGAGATCGGGGGACCCGGCGCAAATCCGGCGCATGTGCTGGAAACGATCCGCCTGCTGCTTTCCGCCGGAGCCGACTTTGAGGTACGGACCACTGTCGTGCCTCAGTTGTGTCTGGAGGACCTGCTGATCATGGCAAAGGAACTGCCGGTGTTGCCGCGTTATGTCCTGAACCGGTATCGTCCCCCGGAAGTGTTCAAACCACGGGATGCGGAGCGGGTCTGGGTGCAGCCTTACAATCAGTTTGAAATCGACGCGTTTGCCGATGCCGTTCGTTTTGTGCAGCCGAACACGGTCAGATGAACGGTTGGGTAACCGCGTCATACTGGGGAACAGTGTTCATCAGGCATCGGTATTCTGTTGGGTATCAGCACCCGTTGGGTTCAATCGGAAGGAGGTTCAGTCATGACTGGTGCACAGGTTCTTGTCCAAAGTTTGAAGGATCTTGGGGTTTCCTGTGTTTTTGGCTATACGGGGGCGTCCATCCTGCCTGTCATTGATGAATTGGTCACAGCCGGAATCCGGTTCGTGGTGAATGCCAATGAGCAGGCTTCAGCCTTCAGTGCTTCCGGTTATTCGCGTTCGTCCGATTCGGTCGGAGTGGCCATTGTTACATCCGGGCCAGCCGTCACCAATACACTCACGGCCGTTTCGGACGCGAATGCCGACAGTATTCCGATGCTTGTCATCGCAGGGCAGGTCCCTGAATATAAAATCGGGACGGATTCCTTCCAGCATATCAATGTGTCCCAGGTTTTTGGAGCGGCTGCCAAAAAAGTGGTTCTCGTCGATGAGATTGACAAGATCGAGGCCATCGTCAAGGATGCCTGGTTCTGTGCCATTTCCGGGAAACCAG
>JAIFNI010000287.1 GCA_020047785.1 Clostridia bacterium | reverse complement strand
TTTGCCAACCATTTCCCACCGGCGTAAAGTGGAAATGGAAACACCAAGAATTTCCGAGGCTTGTCCAATCGATACTATTCTACTCATAATGGATATTATATCATAGTATTTGTTATATATCAAGTAAACAGTTTTAAACCCTCCACGCGAAAAAAGAGACCTGATTCATTGTGCGACATCCATGACGCAGGTGAAGTGAAAACAGCTGCCCTTTCCTTCTTCACTTTCCACACCAATATCGCCTTTCATCAGCTCAACCAGTTTTTTGCTGATGGATAGTCCCAAGCCAGTCCCGCCATATTGCCGGGTGTTGGAGTCATCCACCTGGCTGAAATTCTTGAACAGCAAATCCATTTTCCCCTGCGGGATGCCGATTCCAGTATCGGTGACCGTCACCCTGATTTTCACACGGCCTTCATCCGGCTCTTCCGCATTCTCAACGGATATGTCGATTTTTCCCTGCTCGGTATATTTCAGGGCATTCCCCACAAGGTTGGAGAGGACCTGTCTGAATCTGAACGGATCCCCCACCAGGGTTTCAGGAACACCCCGATCGACGGACAAGTTCATGCGGATGTCTTTTTTCATTGCGGCCGGCAGGAAGAGCACCAATGCGTCGTCCAGCACCTTCCTCATGTCGAAGCGGATGGCTTCAAGCCGCATCATGCCCGATTCTATCTTTGCATGGTCAAGGATGTCGTTGATGACAACCAGCAGCGCATCGGAGGATGCCCTTGAAATCCGAAGGTACTTCTGCTGCTCCTCAGTCAGGCTTGTCTGTTCCAGCAGCTGCATCATGCCCATGAAACCATTCATGGGCGTTCTGATTTCGTGGCTCATGTTGGCGAGAAACTGACTTTGTGCCCTGTTCGCAGCTTCCGCTTCCTCCATGGCCTGATGAAGCGCAACCTCGGTCCTTTTCTTTTCGGTGATGTCCTGAATGAACGTGATGAAGTATTCGGCGATTCCATCTGTTTTCCGCATGATTGAGGTTGTCACGGTGGCCCAGATCACTGCGCCATCTTTTCTGACATACCGCTTTTCAAATGTGCAGGACTCCCGGCGCCCTTCCAGCAGGTCCTTCATGCCGGATGCGCTGAGCGCGACGTCTTCCGGATGGGTGAAGTCAAGCACCGCCCGCCCAAGTACTTCCTTCTGCGGATATCCGAGAACTTCCAGCACTTTCCGGTTCACACGAATGAATGTGCCTTGCAGGGATACGTGGCATACCCCGATCGATGCCTGTTCAAAGGTCCCCCGGTATCTGTTCTCGCTGTCCCGCACCAGCTCAATCTGTTCATGCAGGGAGGAATTCATCCGGTTGAATGTCCGGGTCAGTTCGACCTGTTCCTTCGAGCCCGTTTCAGGAACCGTGCCATACTCACCGCCCTTCGTCATTCGGTCGATGTGGCCAATCATAACGTCAATGGGTCCGACAACCGACCGGGTCAGCAGAAGAGAAACAATCAGGCACATGACCAGCGCGCCGAAGCTTATCATCATGCATCGCATGAAACTGGCGAAAACCTTAGCCTCCACGTCGTCCAACCGCATGCTGGCCCCAAAAAGATAGACTCGCCCGTTTCCATCCCGGAAGGGAACCAATGCGGCACGGATACGGCCCCATTTGTCGATGATTTGCTGATAAGTCGGCTGCATTGAATCGAAAACCGCTGCATATGCTTCGGGATTTGTATGCGCTTCAAAGTAGGCAGCCTGCTGACCATTTTCAGCGATTTTATCCGGCGATGTGGCTGTCGTGAAGACAGTCACCCCGTTTATCCGCATCAGGCTCCAGACGTATTCAAGACCCATGGACGCGCACAGGTGGTTGAAGCGGTCCACAATGGCAAGATATTCCGCATCCGGGATGGAAGAAGCATCAAAAATCCTGTCATGATATCCCTCCGGGAGCATTTCATCCGCCATGATGGCGACCGCGTACAATTTGCTGTCTATCTCGTGTATCAGCGATTTTTCCTGTTCCCTGACCAGATACAGCGTCAGCGTGGCGACCGACAGGAGAACAGTCAACAGGATGGCAATCAGAAACTGAATGCTCAACTTCAGAGATTTCATGTTTCCTATCATGCTGCATCTCCTGAATCATCAATCGATACGGCGGAACATCACAGTAGGTATTACCCAGTTTCATCTCCTTTTCACCGGTTTCGTCCTGGGATATTTCATGGTTCCCTCGTTCAGTCCGCCCATAACAGGATGCTTCTTATCCCGGATGACTTCCCCGGAAAGAGGATTTTCAGATATCGGTATTTCTGGTCGTCAAAACGATATGCCAGTTTCATGGAAGCTTTCTCCGTTCCCCGCTCCAGCAGACGGGTGAACTGTTTTCCGTCCAGAGAACCCAGCACAAGCAGGGGATTCACCCAGTCCTCCATGAATTCGACTTCCAGACTGACCAGGGATCTGCGCCCTTCCAGATCCACCATGATCCATTCGCCCGGCGTGCCGGCAGCCGGGCGCCAGCAAGTGCCGCTGTTCCCGTCGGTCACATGCCCGGCAGGGCATCCCGACGCATGGCTGCTGCAGAAGACCGGCCTGCTTCTTCCGATATCGTAGAGACCTTCCTGTGACGGGATCAGGACGGATGGCGGCGGAAGCTGAAAGTTGTGTTTTCGTCCGTCCCATTTTTCACCGCCAAGTGACAGGATGCGCATTTCATCCCCAACCACACCTTCCGCGGCAGCAGAGATGTGAATCTCCCCGGCATGCCGGACCCGCATTTCAATGGCTCCCTGGCCATCCAGAAAACTGCCGGTTTCGGGAGACAGGGTGATGGTTTCACCGGTGGGCAACATACCCCCGCCGGAAACAATGCGCAGCGTGACCGGGATGGCATTGGAAATGTGCCTGCCTTCCGAATCCAACAGCGTCACAATGATGTGCACATCATCGGTTCCATCGTTCGCGACGACTTTCTTGTCCGCTTCCAGCCGCAGTGCATGCGGGGTTCCGGGCAAGGCGGATTCAGGCGGCACAATACCGAGAAGTTCGTTCCTGTACCAGTACCAGGTGCGCAGCGGCAGGCGATGATAGTCAACCATGCCCATGTGACCCATGTCGTCAAAAATGCTGCCATGATGAAATCCGCACCAGAGCGCCTTCCCGGAACGCCATGGGTAATGCTTCTCCACACCGTCCGTATAGCCCGGCTCGTAGGCACCCGGCCGATCCGCCACCGTGCTTCCGTACTCCGAAACGAAATTCGGAATGCCGGGATCCGGGTAAAGAACCGCACCGTCGCCGTTGTATCCGGCGAGGTCGCCCAGTATGTCAAATCCGCCCCGTTGCGCGCCGCCCACCGCAGCCGGGCGTGTCGGGTCCATTTCGCGGGATGCGGAAACCAGTCTGCCAACGAGTGCCCTGGCCTTCTCCATCACCTCATCGCAGGAGAAGAACGGTTCGTTGCTCATGCTCCATACAATAATGCCCGGATGGTTCCGGTTTGTTCGGATCATTTCACTCAAAGCCTGCAGGCAGCTTTCCTCGAACGGTGCCATATCTTCTTCGTGAACGGGATAAGCACTGCTGTACCAGTAGCCTTCCTTCTTGGGTCCGCCGGTTCCCCAAAAGCACAGTTCCGACCAGAAAAGCAGCCCCTGCCGATCGCATTCGTCCGCAAAGACCGTATGATGCGGATAGTGGGATCCACGGATGAAGTTCATGCCGCAGTCCTTCACCAGCTTCACATCCCGCCGGATGCCGGCATGCGTGACGGCATCACTCCAGCCTGCATGGTCCTGATGGACATTGGCACCCAGAATGTCATACGGTTTCCCGTTGAGAAAGAACCCGGCTGTCGCGGAGAAGGAAAACCATCGGATGCCGAATTGTGTCTGCTGTATATCGGATGACCCGGCAGACGCTGTGTCCAGAACGTGCACCCGTGAACCCAGCAGGTACAGGGAAGGCGATTCGGGACTCCAGAGGCGGGGGGCGGACAGGGTTCCGTTCTGGTAAATCGTGACAGTCTCCCATGGCGCCATGCGATGCGGTGTTTTCATGTCAAAGAGAAACTGGCCGTTGAAAGATATGGTGGAAACCAGTAGTACGGATATGCTGAAATCCGACTCGTTGCTGACTTCCGTTGATATGGCAATTTCCGCTTCTTCCTCGCTGACGTTCGGAGTCCTGATGAAAGTGCCGTACCAGGCGATATGAACAGGCTCCTTCACCAGCAGGCTGACATCCCTGTACAGACCGCCGTTGAAGACATGCTCCCCGCCTCTCGGGGCCAGACGCGGATTCCAGAGGTTGTTCAGCCGGACGAACAGCAGATTTTCACCCGGCTGCACAAAATCCGTGACATCTACGGGAAAGGCTGTATAACCACCCTTGTGCCCGCCCGCGAACTGGCCGTTCAGGAAAATTTCCGCATCCTGAAAAGCCCCCTGAAATTCCAGGGAGATTCGTTTGCCCGCCCACTCCGGTTCGATGCGAAGCACCTTCCGGTAACAGCCGTACCCCACGTAGAAATGGTTTTCCATGAAATAAGGAATGCCGAATGAATGCGGAATCCCGACATCGTACCAGTCCGAATCATCAAACGTGTTTTCCCGTGCATCGGGGAAATCCCCATGCATGAATTTCCAATCATTGTTCAGATTGATCCGCATGTGCTGAACCTCTTTTCATAGGCAGATTCCAGACAATCAGCCCTCATGGATGGAATGCTTTCTCCAGTTGAACTGGCCATGGGAAAACCATATCATGAAATCACTGCAGCGTCATGACCTTGCTGATGTCGAACCTGCCCGCACCTGACAGATTCACCTCCACGGCTTTGCCTTTCTCCAGGTGCAGGAAAAGATTCGACCCTTTCCCATCTTCCGCGACGATGACCCCATCAACTGCAAGGGTTTGAAATCCCGGCCGATACTTCAACTCAAGACATTGATCCTTCAGCGGCATCAGCGCAATTTTCATCTTCCCTTCCGGAAGATTCCATTGCAGTCGTTCCAGCCGGACCGCCGAGCGTGTCATCATTCCGGAGAGGGATCCGACCGGCCAGCAGTCGGGCACTGCCGGCAGCAGTTCAATCAGTCCCGGGCGTGAATAGAGAATGGACTCCAGGACAATGGTTGGAATCGCTCCCTGGGCGTCCGGAAAGCTGTGCGGCAGATACGGGTTGTGCCGGGTGGAGAGACCTTCGTTGAGGTATCCCGTTTCCAAAAGTTGCTTCAGACATAGCTGCACAAGTTCCGGGTCCTTCAGTCGTGCCGCAATCTGTGCACGGTGCGCAACCCCATGCGCCGAGGCATTTTCCTGCGCGCGCATCCGGTTCGAGATGAACGCCGCCTTGTACAGTCCCATATCCCTGTCCGGTTGGATTTCATCTCCCGGGTACGCGCCGTACAGATGGGAGAGATGCCGGTGATCGTACCGTTCCTCCAGACTTGCCCAGGCCCATTCCTTCAGTTCACCCTGATCCCCAATCAGATAATCCGGAAGCCTGTTCCTGATATTTTCCCACACTTCGCGCTGTGCCAGTGTTCCCACGCCTGCCAGCGGCCCCAGTTCCAGCAGCACATCCATCACCTCCCTGCATACCGTGATATCCATCGTCGCATTGATGGCCACCTGCGTGCGGGTATTGGCCGGAAAGTTTTCCGGCGAATAGGAGGGGGCGAAGATCCATTTTCCGTTCTCGTCCAAGAGGGTGAGATAATCCTCATAAAACAGCGAAAGTTCCACATACAGAGGCAACAGCCGTTCCTTGAGGAATTGGATGTCTCCTGTGCAGAAATAATGCTCCAGAAATGGCTGAAGGCACCAGCCGGAGCCGGATATCCAGTAATGGTGCGGCCAGTTGTGGTTGAAGTGATAAAGAAGTCCGCTTTCGTGATCCGGATGACCCGCGATCAGGAATCCGCGCGCACCGAAAATCTGTTTTGCGTTTTCACGGGCGTCCGGAATCTGCCGCTCGATCCATTGCAGGAATACATCCAGCATTTCCGGCAGCGCACCGATATTGCCGCAGCTCACCTGATGGTTGATGTTGATGTTGACATGACCGAACAAGGGGGGCAAATGCCCGGCGTAGCAGAGCAGAAAAAAACGGCCCATATCCGTTATTTTTTCCATCAGAACCG
This sequence comes from Clostridia bacterium, assembly GCA_020047785.1. Lineage (GTDB taxonomy): Bacteria > Bacillota > Clostridia > DSM-8532 > DSM-8532 > JAEWSN01. Next base: position 26,877 of record JAIFNI010000287.1, on the reverse strand, counting down.
GGTGGATTCCCTGACCCAGCCGCTGCTGTTCAAGCAATTCTCCAGTCGTGAGGAAATAGTCCATGGGCCTGGCACCAAGAGACAGTTCCAGCCTGTCGAACATATTTCCGTGGGTCAAGGCGTTTTTTTCGGCAAGCGCGTCAAAATCCATTCCGGCTTTCCGGCTGGCTTCCTGCAATGCATCCAGCAGGTTCGGCAGGTCGTCCGGGGTCTGTACAGGACACGGCAACGCTTTCATCAGAAGAAGGATATCCCCGCGGCTTCGAACGATGCATTCGTCGTTTTCCCAGAAAACACTGCCCTCTTTCGTGTTCACAAGGAGCACCGCGGCATATCCGCCTCTTTCGAGTTCCTTCGCGTACGTGCCCGTAACCAGAAAGGCCCTTTCCGCATGCTTCACCGTGAGTTCGGGTGGCTGAGGCCGCCTGCGGAACGATGCGGTCTTGTCCACCGTGCTCCAATCTGCATGCCCGACCGCCTGGTCGGCGGATTGAATCCATTCTCCCTCCAGCGCCGGAAAGGATCTCTCGATGACCAGACGGATTTCCTGTTCGCATCCGTCGGGCGCGGAGATACGTGTATATGCCATATTCTCAGCAGTTCGCGGTACAAGGGATTCACGTCTCCACGCACCACGTTCATCCGTCCATCGGGTTGTCACAACTGCATTCCGGAGGTTGACCGAATGAAGATAATCATAAACCGTGCCGGCACAGTTCCGGCGGATCTTCAGGACAAAAGCCGGATGGGCGGCAGGATACAGATGCCGGTCACTGACACCGTTCGCGAGGGAGCCATAGATGGAAAGAAATGAGGCCTCCTCATATCTGCCATCGAGCAGCAGTCTCCGCACTTCGCCAAGGACCTGCGCGGTGGCTGCGGGGCGCGGAGTCTCTTTCCATAAGGGCATGTACAGGTCTTCCTGTTCGAGGACCATTGTTTCCTCGCAGGGATCCCCGAAAACATGCAGTCGATGCCGGCCGTTGCCGGTAAAGAGAGCGTCCCGCTGAAACCGGGCTGGTGTTCCGACGGAAACCGCATGGCGTCCCACCGATCCGACTCGTTTCTCCATGGACAATGTCCGAATTTCCCGATTCATGCCGAGCCCCCCTTGATTGACCCAGTATATGTCGTCACGCTCATCGCCGGCAAGACCGCGACAATGGATGCTTCATCCGAAATCTGCGCCATCTGTGCCTCAAGATTCTCGTTCGAGGATGTTCTGAACGCCTGAACTTTCAAAATCCCGCATCCGGGAAACCGGAGACGAATTTCCTGTTCAGTCCCTGTTCCATTGATGGCTACAACGACGAATCCGCCCTTTCCCTTTTCCTTATAGGCAGAAACAAGAACTTCTCCGGTCCACGCGTCCCGGTTACCTTCGTCTTGTGTCGATTCGTCCTGCGCACCTTTATTCTGCGTACCATCGTGCTGCGTCCCTTCGCCCTGTGTCACATTGATGCGGACATGACCCGGACGGATGAACCGGCTGAAGTTTCCCATCGTGAACAGCCTTTTGTATTCAACGACTGTTTCCTGTGCCAGGTTCAGACCAATCAGAGCACCACCCCCGTCATGATACTTGGATGCCGCCCAGAAAAAGCAGAACGCATTGACTTCCGCTTTCACAAGATACGCATGGATCTGTTTCGCCCAGAAGATCCCGTTCCGGATGGACGTACCAGTCTCCTCAGCCGGAATGATGCTGATTTCACAGATCTCGGTCTGCCAGACCCGTTTCCCCTTTTCACGTGCGAGCGTCAGCGGTTCGATCGTCCCGCCGTATCCATGCTGGGCCACGATACCGACCGCCCCGCAGACTTCCGGGTCATGAAGCGCCGGCGCATAGTGTCCTTCGAACTCGTTTCCGAATTTCTCCGTTTCAGGCAGCAGGAGGCTGCAGGCAACATTGTCCTTCCGGAAAACAGGGATCAGGAAATCTCGAAGGAATGTCCGAATCTGCTCCCCGGACCATTCGCACGACGAATAATGCGTGACCAGGTTGGGTTCGTTGGTGATGGATAACGCTTCCAGACAAAGACCGAATCGTTCCCTGTATCCCCGGACATAGGCGGAGAGATATTCGGCAAATGCCTGATATTTGTCCTTCCTGAGAAATCCGCCGTCGTGCACGCAGTTTGTGGTCTTCATCCAGTCGGGAGGGCTCCAGACGGAACTGAAAAACCGCCTGCATCCCCTTTTCTCCGCTTCCTGCATCAGCCAGATCTGTTCTTCGTCGCCGGACCAGTTCCATTGTCCTTCGACCGGTTCGATGGAAGGCGTCGGACCATCGAGTGCGTCTCCCCATACCCCTCCGTCTCCGACAATGTTTCGGAGAATGGAAAGTCCTGCGCCGTTCTCTCTGGAAAACAGGAGATCCAGCACTTCAGAACGCTCCGGTTCCTTGAAATTCATGAGATGACCTGCCTGATGAAAGGCCCCGCAGGCTCCGAATCCGTCGATCTCCTGGTGTTCCATGTTCCAATGAATATTGAATGTCATGGTTTCTCCTCCATTCAGCCATCCATCACACGAAACGCCGCTGTTCCACAGCCAATGTCACTGTGACCGCCTTTCCCTTCTCAAGTTCCAACCATGCCCTGTTGTCCTTAAGCGAGAGCGCCCTCCCATCTGCGGTCATGAAGCGTACTTTCAGCCCGCAGCCGATGTGGATCCGCTGACTCGTCAACGGAAACAGCTCCGCCTGGATGAAGCCTTTTTCGAGATCCCATTCAAGAGATGAAACCCGTGCAAACGAGTAAGAGCAGATGCCGGTCAGACGACCTGTTCCGAACTGGCCGGGCATGGCAGGCAGGAACTCGATGACGCCGGGTCTGGAAGATACGGCCATCTCGGCGAATACGGCCGGCAGTGAACCGGTCACATCCGGACAGGGGATCCGGTACGGATAGTGATTCGCTGAAAGGTTCCGGTTGAGGAATCCATGCTCCAGAATCTGCTTGAGATTCATGCTGAAATCACAGGGATCCTTCAGACGGATGGCCGTGAAAATCCGGTGCAGAATCCCATGGGCGGAGTCATCCTGCTGTCCCCGTTTCCGGTTCGAAATCAGGATGGCACGGGCCAGTTCCGGTGTTTCTTCCCAGCTGGCGGCTTGTCCCGGCCAGGCGTCATAATGGTGGGATACATGCCGATGGTTGTAGTCTTCGGGAATGGCGTCCCAGGCCCATTCCTTCAGGCCGCCTTCCTCATCGAGCAGCAGGTGCGGCAGGTGATCGAGGATTTCCTGCCACACGGGCAGGTCCTCATCCTGGATATCAAGGATTTCGCAGGCCGAAATCAGATTTTCAAACACTTCCCGGCAGACCATGATGTCCATGGTCGCATTGACGGTCACACCGCACCAGGTTTTCATATCCAATGCGTTCTCCGGTGAGAAGCCTGGGTAAAACAGATAATTCCCCTGTGCGTCCCTGTCTTTCAGATAATCCATGAAGAACAGCGCGATTTCCTTCAACCCAGGCACCACGCGGGTTCGCAAGAAATCCTGATCTCCGGTGGAAAGCCAGTGTCCCCAGAATTCATTGTAGACCCACCCGGCACAGGATACCCAGTAATGATGCGGCCATGTGGAAGAGAAATGATAGAGCAGACCATTGTCCCTATCCGGATGGATATCGCCGAGGATGCCCCTGCACCCGAAAATGTTCTGTGCATTCACGCGAAAATCCGGAATCCTGCTTTCAATGAATCGGAAAAAGACCTCCATTTCCTCCGGCAGGTTCGTGATGTTTCCGGAACATACCTGGAGGTTGACATTGATGTTGTACTGTCCCCAGGCCGGCGGCAAGGTCCCGGTGTCCGTGATGAGAAAAAACCGGCCCATGTCGTACAGCAGTTCCACCAGCCTCGGACTGAAATCGCGGCCACCATGCTGTTCCACCAACTTCGGACTGAAATCGCAGCCACCATGCCGATGCACCAGCCTCAGACTGAAATCACGTCCGCCATGCTGTTCCGCAAGAAGTTCCTCGACGGATAAAGCCCTGTCTTCCCCGGTTCCGAGCGACAGGGTGCTTCTCTGCATTTTTTCACCGAGCACTTCCCGGTTTTCAGCCAGAAGTTCTTCGTAGGAGGAAGACACCGACCGAACGGACTCGGCCAGGTGCAATGCGTCGTCCGTGTCGTATTCCGGCATGTGAAGGATTTTCACGAACAGCATGACGGAGCGGACATCCTGCATTTGTATCCCGCTTTCCCGAATTTCCGGGGTGCCGCCTTCCGATCGGATGCCGACTGCGACCGCATAACCGGAATTCCCGTTGACTTCCGGATTGTACCGGCAGCAGGTCAGCAGCATGTCCGGCCCGTAGTCGCGCGTCACCAGCATGTCTTCCGGAAAATGCATGTTTTCCCACGGATGTTCGCTGACGCTGTCCGCCACACTCAGATCGAGCGCCAGATCAAATCCCGGCGCGCCTGAAGGGGCGATGAGCCGCAGAACCGCCAGTTGCCTGGGAATCGAGACAAATCCGCGTCTCACCCAATCCCCCCGGTCATCCTTCCAGCGAACCGCAGCTTCGCCGGACTCGAAATCCAGCGTCCGCAGATAGTCCTTCACAGGCCCTGAGGCATTCACGCCAAGGCGCGCGAGCAGAGCGGGATGCGCCTGGAAATTGACAACCGGTATTTCCATTCCGTTCGACCATTTCAATTTGTCTTCATACCCGTCCTCGCGCGCGCCTTTCACGGAAAGCTGCGCCGCTTCGACGGATTTTCCTTCCAGCAGAAGCCGTCTCACCTCTGGAAGCAGGTCCGCGATACGGGGCGGCTGCAGATTCTCCCTGTATTTCCGTTTGAAGAGCCGTTCGTGCTGAAAAAGGAGGGTCTCGACGGAAGGATCTCCGAAAATCAGCATTTTTGTTCCGGCCCCTGCCGCCTGAAGGGCGTCGAAATAGCGTTCGGCGGGCGCCGTGCTGCAGATTCCATGGCGTGGCAGATACGGGGTTCGTTTGTCCTGCGGCATGGGCGCACAGGAAGACACGGATTTATCAAGGATGAATCTGCGTTTGCTCATTGTCTCTTCTCCATTTGCAAAGGGCTTCCGGCAACCGCCGGAAGCCCCCGTGACGTGGCATCAGGTTCAAAAAATCATTCCGGAAGCTTACTTTTTCGAGTAGCGGTCATATGCGCCCTGATACATGGCCATCGCCTTCTCAAGTCCCATGTCGTTCAATTGTTTCAGCAGGTTCGGTATTTCCGTCAGGGGTGTGGTACCGAGCACCATCTTCGTGAAGTTTTCTCCGATGGCCGTATTCACGTCGGTCATGATCCTGTTGTATTCTTCCGATTCCGCCTGGCTGAGCAGGAGCGGAGGCGTCAGGATACCGGTGTCGGCCGCAAAATAGTTTTCATGTGCCTGCACGGATTCTTCCGTCGTCAGTTCGATCGAAGCCCAGGCGTCATAGCTCATGATCTTCGGGAAGCCGCCCCATGTGGGCAATGCAAACTTGAAGACCATATCGTTGAACTTGAACTCGGGATCCTTCGTCACGGCATCCGACCAGGTCTTCCTGCCATCCGCGCCGACATTGTAGGAGACCCCTTCAACGCCCCAGCCGATGATGTCGCTGCCTTCCTTGGTGTACATGAGGTCAAGAAGTCTGAGGCAGGCCTCAATGGACCCATCCTTCTCGGCCAGTGTGGTGACGCAGGTTCCTTCATTGCTGGCAGCCGGGCGCACCAGCGCGTTGTTCGTCGAATAGGCTTTTCCGCCCATGCCGACCAGAGGCACCATGCCGCTGAGCTTGGCATTCGGCGCGGCCGCCTTCAGACCTTCGCTCCAGGTTGCATAGTTGCCGGTATAGGCAAAGGAAGAGCCGACCATGTCGGTCAGAATCTTTGCTTCCCGCTGCGCGCCGTCCTGAGACGCAAATTCCTGATCGATCAGTTTTTCTTTATACCATTTGTTCAGGGTCGTAACAAAATCCGTGAAGTTCTTTCCGCCATTGACCAGCGGCCAGTAGGTCACTTTCCCCGGTGTGGCCGGATCCATCTGGATATCCTGGTACACGAGACCCCATGCGCCGGCCAGTGTCTTGAGCGCATCGAAGTTCTTGTCATCGGCGAACGGGATTTCATCGGCCTTTCCGTTGCCGTTCGGGTCCTTGTCCTTGAACGCGACAAGGGACTTGTAGAAATCGTCAATAGTTGTCGGGACCGGCATGCTCAACTTCTCAAGCCAATCTCCCCGAATCCAGTTGCCGGCATAGGCGCCGCGTTTCAGGTCCAGTTCCAGGTGGCAGAACAGGGCGGAAGTTCCGTCATCCAGTGTCACGGCCCGCTTGATGGCTTCATTGCCTTCCAGAATGCCGAACCAGGTGGGCATCTTGTCGGCATAGCTTTTGCTCACGTTGACGACGATTCCGTCTGCGATGGCTCCGGCCAGACCGCCTGCATAGCGGTTCCAGTCATAATAGAACATATCGGACATGGTGCCGCTGGCCAGCATGATGCTGGCTGCCTGATTGTAGTCATCCCCTGTGTTCGGTCCCTGGAATTCGATGGTGACATTGGCCTTCTTCTCAAGTTCCTTGATCCAAAGGGTTTCCTTGAAATCCTGCACGGTTTTGGTGTTGATCTTCCAATGGAAATAGGTGACATTCGTCGGTGCAGTCGCTGCGGCCGGTTCCGAACTGGCCGCGGCAGTGGCTTCCGTACTCGCTTCGACACTTGCGGAGGCGGTGGCGGAGGCAGATGCAGAGGCGGATGGCTGTGGCGCAACCTGTCCGCAGCCGGTGATGGCCAGGACCAGTGCTCCGGCGACAGCCAGACACTTGATGAGGTTCTTCTTCATGAACATATCCTCCCTTTTCTGATTTATGGATACCGGCGTCCCGGTATTGCCCTTTCCTGAAAGTGGTCAGCCCTTCACGGCACCAATCATCATCCCCTGCGTGAAATGTTTCTGCAGGAATGGATAGACCATCATGATGGGAACAATGGACACGATGACGGTCGAATACTTCAGAAGCCGTGTATACGCCTGTGCCATGCCCGCCTGGTACATGGCCTCCCCGGAAGTCATCGAGCCGGTGTTGTTCTGGACGAGAACAGACCGGAGAACCAGCTGCAGCGGATACTTGTCGGGTGACTTGATGTAGACCAGCGCACTGGACCAGCTGTTCCAGTACCCGACCGCGTAGAACAGGCCCAGTGCAGCGATGGTGGGAATGCAGGCCGGCAGAATGATGTTGAAGAGAACCCGCAGTTCTCCCGCGCCATCCAGACGCGCCGATTCCTCCAGTTCACCGGGAACCGCGGAGATGGCCGTGCGCATGATGATCAGATTGTACGTGCTGATCAGGTTCGGCAGGATCAGGGCCCAGATGCTGTCATACAGTCCCAGGCCCTTGATGACCAGAAAGGACGGAATCATGCCGCCGCCGAAATACATCGTGATGATGACCATGACCGTCAGCATCCTGTTCCAGAGCATATTTCGCCGTGACAGCACATAGGCGAACAGGATGGTCATGAGCATGTTCAGCACGGTGCCGGCCACCACCAGGAAGGCGGTCACGCCATACCCGTTCAGGATGTCGTTGTTGTTGAACACAAGCTCATACCCTTTCAGGGAAAACCCGAGCGGGTGCAGCAGCAGTCCACGGTGCGCCATCAGGGCCATCGGTTCGCTGAAGGAGGCGAACAGAACAAACAGAAAGGGATAGATTGTGACAACCGACAAAAGAATCATGAACCCGGTATTCAGGGCATCAAAAACGCGGCTGCCAATTCCTTTTTTGCCATAGGACCACATTTGCCGTCCCCTCCTTTACCAGAGTGATACATTGTTGACACGCCTGCTGACGTTGTTCACAAAAATGAGCAGCGTGAAGTTTATGACCGAATTGAACAGGCCGACAGCCGTGCTGTAGCTGAAATTTCCCTGCAGCAGCCCGTACCGGTATACAAAACTCGATATGACATCGGCGGTTTCATAGGTGGACGGGTTGTACAGCAGGATGATTTTCTCGAAACCCACATTCATCATGCTGCCAAGTCGTAGAATGAGCATGATGAGAATGGTGGGCATGATGCCGGGGATGGTCACATGCAGAATCCTTTGAAACCGGTTGCATCCATCGACGACGGCTGCATCGAACAATTGGACATCCACCGCGGCCAGCGCCGCCAGATAGATGATGGCCCCATAGCCCATGCCCTGCCAGATTCCCGATGCAACGTAGATGGTTCTGAAATACTTCGGGTCGAGGAGAAAGGATGTTTCCGTGGCTCCGAACAGACCTGCCAGCTGATTGAGGAGGCCGTCGAGGGAAAGAAAGTCGATCAGGATGCCGCAGATGACCACGAGGGAAATGAAATACGGCAGGTACGAAACCGTCTGGACAAGACGCTTGAAGGTTTTTCCCGCCAGTTCGTTGAGCAGGATGGCAAACACGATGGGCGCCGGGAATCCGAAAACGAGATCGTAGGCGTTCAGCAGCACCGTATTGCGCATGAGTCGCCAGAAATAGTGTCCCCGGAAGAAATCATTGAAGTACTTCAATCCGACCCATTCACTTCCGAAAATGCCCCGCATGGGCTTGTAATTCTCAAACGCGATCAGTACGCCGCCCATGGGAAGATAGCAGAAAACAACATAGTAGGCTATGCCGAGCAGCGCAATGAGATAGACAAACCGGTACTGGTTCCAGTCCTTCCGGATTCTTGTGCCAAGCGGCACCTCCGGTTGGATCCTCCTGCGTCGGATTCGTTTGACCTGTTCCAATCTTTTCTCCTCCTCAATCATAGCATCGTCCTGCATTTCGATGGAACTGCCGGCATGCCGCAAATCAACAGAGTCTCCGGCGATTCCCGACAGCACAAGGCTGGGTTTCTGTATGGAAAACTGAACCGCAGCACCGTAATCCGGCATCATCAGCAGAAAAGATTTCAGATCAATCGGATATTCATTACGAATTCATGAAAAAGAGCACGTCAACAGAAACGATGCCATGCATCGTGCTCTTTCCGTCATGTCTTTCAGACAGGCATTTCTCTGACTGATTCCCGCTCGATCAGGTGCAGCGGTACATAAATGTTCACATTCAATTCCCTCGAATCATGCTCCAGCATGTCAAACATGAGCATGCAGGCGGCTGAGGTCATTGCATGATAATCCATCGCGACCGAAGACAGCTTCGGGTTGACAAATTCACACTGGTCGATATTGTCAAACCCGACAAAACTGATATCCTCTGGGACGTTCAATCCGGCTTCGTTCGCCTCCCGAATCGCACCAATCGCCATGGAATCATTCGAGGAATAGATGGCAGTAGGCAGTGTTTTGGCTTTTTTCAACAGTTCGCGCATTGCCAGTCTTCCACCTTCAATGGTCCAATCACCGGATACGACCCAATCCGAATTCAGTTCCAATCCATTGGACCTCAGGGTATCCCGATAACCCCGATATCTGCTTGATGCAATGGCATCGTCAGCGTGCCCGTCGATGAATCCGATTTTCTGGTGACCCAGGGAAAGAAAATATTCCACAACCAGCTTCGACCCTCCGCGGTTGTCAATTCCTATCGCAGGAAAAAGCGGATGGTCCTGATTGACGAGCACAGCTGGGATTTTCCGTTTCTTCAGCTGTTTATAGAGATCAACCGGCAAATAGCTGATGAAAAAGATACCGGCCGGATTGCACATGCTGATGAGGTCATCCGCAGTATCATCCCTTGTATAGGACTTGTATAGCAGCTCGTATCCCCTGTCGGCGCAATCATCCACCATGGTGGCCAGAAGTTTGGCATTGAAGGACTCGTTGATGCGATCCGCATCCCTCCGGCCTCTGGGCAACAAAAACATCATGGTTTTCGTTGTTCGCGGTGTCACTGCGCCAGGAGTCTCCTGCCGGTCGATCAAGGTCGTGCCGAGTCCGGGGATCTTTTCGGCTTTCCCTTCGTCGACAAGCAAGGCCAACGCACGCCGGACTGTCGCCCGTTCCACGCCGTACTGGCTGCTGAGCCTGCTTTCGGACGGAAGCATGGACCCCAGCGAAAAATCTCCACTTTGCACCCGTTCGTTGATGTCATTATATATCTGACGGTATACAGGGATTGCACTTGCGCGGTCTATCGTCAAAACTTCACATCCTTCTGGTCCGATAACCTTCATGTCAGCCTTGTTCAGAAGCAGTGCACAACTTCGAATCTGCCATGTTTCCATCATGATATCGTCTTGACTACACCGGCGCAACCATTTTCTTGTCTGAGTGCATCCTATCATATATACAACATGTATGTCAACAGGTTGTACTGTATCGGATAATTCGCACAAATAATAGAAATCTCCCAACCTGTATACTACACGTACACAAGTCAGGAGACTCCATTGCGTTCATCGGTATTCGGTCCGGCAGATTACAGCCTGCTACCGCCAGTGATATCCGTCCCGCCGTGCAGCTGCGGATAGTAGCTGGCAAACAGGTATTTCGGCGCATCTTCGAATTCCATCTCGATGACCGAGACCCCGGCATTTGCATCCGGTACAGCCGTCGGAAGATTTTTCAGCAGAATCCGGTGTCCCCTGTGCTCGAAATCGATTGGGGTTCCATCCTTCAACAGGCGAACAGCTTTGGGCGCATTCAGATAGCCGCCGATGGCCATTTCTCCGCCGGTCGGCCAAATCCAATTCCAAAGGTACACGGAATTCCCCCTGGAAGTGGCCTCGGAAACCCCGTTACCGCCAAACGGCCTGTCGGTCCAGCCCTTGCACTTGTTCACCTTGCCATAGACTGCCTGACCATTTTCCTTCAGCCATTCGCCGACAGCCGTCAACGGTGCCACGGCTTCCTCGGGAACGGAGCCGTCCGGCATGGGTCCGATGTTCAGAAGCAGGTTTCCTCCGCCGTTGGTGCAGGTGGAAAGCATTTTCAGGATGCGCTGGGCGTTGTAGCTGTACGGGACAGCCTGTTTGCTGTCGACATAGCCCCAGCTGATGCCGTTGAAGGTCATGCAGGCCTCCCAGTCCCGGTCGGCTGCCGTAATATGCTCCTCAGGGGTTCCGAAATCCTCGGGCAGGTGGCTGCGATCGTTGATGAGGATGTTTGGCTGCAGGGACCGCATGTGTTGGTTCAGTTCGAGCGAATCCCAGCCCTCCCAGTTTTCCATCGGAAGCGACACATCATACCAGAGGATGTCGATCTTGCCGTATTGGGTCAGCAATTCGGTGTTCATATCCCGAATGTACTTGTTGAAACGCGTGCGGGCTTCCGTATCGAAGGCGCAGCGCCAGCCGTCCGGATGATGCCAGTCCATGAGCGAGGAATAAAAGCCGATGCCCAGGTCGAATTCCCGGCAGGCATCGACGAATTCCCGCACGATATCACGCTTGGGCCCGTAATTCACGGAATTGTAGGGGTTGACCCGCGAATCCCACAGACTGAACCCCTCATGATGGCGGGTGGTGAGGACCATGTACTTCATGCCGGCCTTCTTCGCAAGAGCCGCCCATTCACGGGGAGCGCCAGGCTTGGGACAGAAGTTCTCCGCCATCTTCTCGTATTCCGGGATCGGGATGTTTTCCAGCGTCATGACCCATTCATTGCGGCCGACCTGGGTATACAGGCCATAATGGATGAACATGCCGAACCGGGCATCGCGCCACCACTGCATGCGCTGATCCCTGGTGGATGCGACCTGTGCCTCGTAATTCTTCTTGGAAAGCTTGTCGAACATTTCCGTTTCCCCCTTATTTGATGTCACGGATCCCCGTGCAAACCACCGGACGACCCTCATGAAATCATCATACCGATCCGTAACGAAGCGCTCAAGGTATGGAGTTCTCCTGTTTTTGCACGGAACGGACCAACCTGCTTTCAGATGCGGGAATCAGGTTTTCGAAGTCGGCCGGAGATTTCGGCAGATTTCCGACAGGTATCCAAAAATCGGACGGCATGTCCATGTCTACCATCCGGATTTGCAGGGCCCGATGGACATCTGCGAACTGCTGGCCGGCAGTGACCTCTTCCTGATGCTGGTCGATGAACCCGAACTCATGCATGAACTGCTGTCACTTGTCACGGAAACCTACATCCGGTTTCTGCGGGAATGGCAGAAAATCTGGCCTCCGGCCGGCTCACACTCCGTTCACTGGGGATGGCTGCAAAAAGGACACATCATGATTCGGAACGATTCCATGATGAATCTGTCTCCCGCCATGTTCACCGAGTTCGTCCGGCCATACGACCAGTGTCTGTATGATGCTTTCGGCGGCGGTGCCATGCACTTTTGCGGACGGGGAGACCACTACATCGAACAAGTGTCGGACATGCCGGGCGTTCATGCCGTCAACATGTCACAGCCGCAATACAACAACATGGAGATGATGTTCCGCCACACAGCTGAAAAAGGCATCCGGCTGCTGGGCTGCGATCCGAAGGCAACAGCGGACGCAATGAGCCATTTGGGGGCGACGGCACGCGCCGTGCATTGCCCCGCTTAATGCTGCAACCGTTTCCGACGCTCGTTCCTGTAGGTTCGGGGCGTTTGTCCGTATTGTGCCTTGAACAGATGATGAAAGTGGCTCAGGTTCCCGAACCCGGCATCCATTGAGATGGTCAGCACATCCGAATCGCTTTGGGCAAGCATGTTTGCGGCATAATTCAAACGAAGGCTGTTCACAAACTCGGTCGGGGTTTTTCCCAGTTCGGCCTGAAACGCCCTGCACAGATAGGCCAGGCTCTTTCCGGACAACCGGACAGTTTCCGTTCACATGATGCATGGCACTGCCATGGACAATCAGAAACAATTCATGAAAGTCATGCGCATGTGTGCCGAACGAGAAATCCGCTTGCGTGACCATGTTGTCGAAGAGATCTGTTTCTTCATCCAAAAGGTCTTGGGCACGAAGCACACGCGTACGGGTGAAGGCCATCTTTCTGATTTTCCTTTGCTTCCAGCAGTCCGCCAATTTATCCGGATGAATTCCATGATGTCAATATAGCACAATTTTCAGCAATAAAGGAACAAGCATTCCATGGATTCCTGTCGTATCATCGGGATAGGAATGTGATTCATATACAAAAAATTGATCAGTGGAAACAAAAATCAGAATATATGGTAGAAACTAAAATCAGTATATACAGTGGAAACTATAATCAGAATACACAGTGGAAACTACAATCAGGATATAAAAGAAAAATCAAATCCACCGGAGGATCCGATATGAACCAGCATGCGCAGTCACTTCGTTACAGTCTCCAGTTTACCCGGGTTTATCAGGCGTGCGCCGGTGAACCTGCCGCCGTTCGCGAAGCTCGCTGCCTGGCGGAAATGCTCCCGCATGTCCTGCTGCCGATCCGGGAAACAGACGGGTTCGCGGGCCGCATCCGCATGAGCCCTGTCGGATTCAGTCCGGAGCCGGGCGGACTCGGCTATTACTGCAATGAGGAGGAGGTCCGACGTGATCTGGCACTTCAGGGAGACACGGGTCCCGGCGAAAAGGAAATCCTTGAAATGCTTGACTTCTGGCGAACCGAGCAAACCAGTTTCAAGGTGCGGGCCACTCGGAAGCAAGCCCTGATGAAACGTTTCTTTCCGGCACATTGGCCGCCCTCGATCTGCTGTCCGAAGTCTGTCAACGTTATGCGGATGAATCCCTCGCGCTGGCCGGGAACATCCTGCTCCCTGCAGAAACCCGCTCCCGACTGCATGCTGTCGCGACAGCACTGGGAAACATCGCGACGGGTACACCGCAAACCCTGAGGGAAGCCATCCAGCTGATCTGGCTCTATGCCCTTCTCAGCGGCAGCATGAACTATGGACGGATGGATGTCTGCCTTGGAGATTACCTTGCCCGGGACCTCGAAGAAGAACGTCTCACAGCAGCGGAAGCGCAGGATATGGTCACCTCCTTCTGGCGACTGATCGCCGAAAGGAACACCACATGGAACGGCAGAATCATTCTGGGCGGGCGCGGGCGCAGAAATGAACGGAATGCCGACGCATTCGCGCTGCTGGCCATGGAGGCGACCCGGCTTGTTCCGGGTTCCGACCCGCAGCTGACGCTCCGATGGCATGCGGGCATGGATGAATCCCTGATGGAAAAGGCACTCTCCGTGATCGCGGAAGGCAGGACCTTTCCGATGCTGTACAACGATGATGTCAACATCGAGGCAGTGCAAAATGCCTTCCGGCTTCCCATGGAGGAGGCTGTTCAGTACCTTCCATTCGGTTGCGGGGAATATGTCATCGACCATAGGAGTTTCGGCACACCGAGCGGAGTCATCAACCTGTTGAAGGCAGTCGAAATCACCCTGAGAAATGGACGGGATGCCCTGACCGGCAGACAAATCGGCCTGGAGACCGGTGAACTTGCTTCATTCACATCCTTCGACGATTTTTTTGACGCCTATGCCCGGCAGGTATCCTACTTTGTCGCAGCGTTGGCCGAACAGGAGAAGATCGAGTACGAGGTTGTCGGACGGACCGCTCCTTTCCTTTTTCTGAGCCTGCTGTATGATGATTGCATTTCCCGCGGTTTGCCTCTTTTTACGGGCGGTGTCCGTTACCTGGGCGGAACAATCGAGACCTATGGAAACATCAATGCCGCGAACAGCTTGCTTGCGGTAAAAAAAACACTGTTCGATCTGCCTCAGGTGGAGCACGGACGCCTGATGTCGGCGCTTGACGCGGATTATGCCGGATGTCCGGACCTGCAGCGTCTTCTGCTGGCTCTTCCGAAATACGGCAACGACCATCCCGAAGCGGATCGGATGGCCATGCGCGTACATGAACAGGTATGCCACGCAGCAAGAGACGAAGCGGTACGTGTCGGGCTCCATTCCTATCTCGTCGTGGTCATCAACAACAGCGCCAACACAATCCTGGGTATGAAAACAGCCGCATCCCCGGATGGCCGCCATGCAGGCGAGCCAATGGCCAACGCGAACAATCCATGGAACGGCACAGACAGGATGGGATTGACGGCCATGCTGAACTCGCTCGTCAAGCTGGATCCGCGCATCCACGCCGGCGCGGTCCAAAACATCATGATGTCGCCGGACCTGTTCCGAAACGGCGTGTCCCTCGTCCGGCAGATTGTCGGCGCCTATTTCGCCAACGGCGGAACGCAAGCCATGATTTCTGTCGTAAACCGGGAGGACCTGGCACGCGCCGTGGAAAAACCTGAGAAATACGGTCATCTGTTCGTCAGAGTCGGTGGCTTCAGCGCGCGCTTTGTGGACCTTGAAAAAAACGTACAGCGGGAGATTCTCAGCAGGACACAGTATTGAGCCGAACACAGGATTGAGCCGGACACAGGACTGACCGACACGCCTCCTTTTTTGTTTGACCGCTTGCATTTTATGGTAAGTCATAATCTGTAGTCCGTGTCAAAATCAAAATTTGGGGGGAACCATCATGCGTTCACTTCGCACGAAACTCATCCTAATCTTCGGTGGATTGATTCTGTTCGTATGCCTGCTGCTCGGAACAGCTTCCACCTACGTAGCCGGTGAGGCGATGTCGGACACATTGAACCTCAGTCTGGAAAACAAGGCGAAGGATGGCGGACGCATTGTTCAGGAAATCATCGACAAGGAATTGAAAATCATGGAGCAGATCGCCGGGAGAACGCGTGTGTCCAATCCGGATAACCCGGATGAAGACCGCGCCGCCGCCATGCAGGAGGAACTGGAGAGAAACGGATATGTCCGGGTCTTTTTCATCCGCCCGGACGGTACGGCGCTATACAGCGATGGTTCCTCGAAAAATCTGGGTGACCGTACCTACTTCAAGAAGGCATTGGCCGGCACCCCCAACATGTCCGATACGATTGCCAGCAAGACCGATGGTTCCATTGTTGTGGCTTTTGCCGTTCCCGTGAAGTACAAGGGAGAGCTAGTCGGTGTCATGGGCGCCACCCGGGATGCGGCCTATCTGAGCGAGGCCATCTCTGATGTGAATATGGGCGGTACCAGTTTCTCTTTCATTCTTTCCTCCCTGGGAATCGTTCAGGCGCACAAGGATACAAAACTAGTCAAGGAACAGTTCAATCTTGTCGAGGAATTCAAGAAGGACCCGAAGCTCCTGAATTTTCAAACTGCTGTGGAAGCGATGCTTGCAGGCAAATCCGGATTTGCGGAGTATTGGTTTCAGGACGTTGACAACCTGATGGGATACGCCCCGATCAAAGGGACCACCTGGGGCATCTGCGTAACCCTGACAAGAGATGAAGCATTTTACGGTGTGAATGCCACGCGTCTGGCTGTCATCATCGCCTCTCTCATCCTGCTTGTTCTTGCGATCGGCATTTCGATCCCGGTCGGAATCGGCATTGCGAAACCCATTCAGGCAGCGACAGCCCATGCACTTGTTCTGGCGGAAGGCGATCTTCGCATGGATGTCCCGGCTTCCTTTCTGAAACGCAAGGATGAACTCGGACGGCTGGCGGAAGCGTTCAACCGCATGTCCGGGAAATTCAGGGATCTTGTCGGCACCATTGCGGATCTGGCGGAACATGTGGCTGCCTCTTCGGAAGAACTTACGGCTACGTCCGACCAAATCCTCGGTGTTTCCGACGGGATTTCCAGAACCATATCAGATATTGCCGCCGGTGCGACCGATCAGGCGCATACCACGGAAACCGGTGTGAACGGTGCCACCCACATGGGGAGCATCATTGAAGCAAACGTGACTCGTCTGGATGAACTGGACAAGTCCGCCGACAGCATGCAGAAGCGCATTCAGGACGGTCTCGGAGCGGTTGATGCGCTTCGTGGAACAGCTGAATCCTCCGCTTCCGGCGTCCGTCGGATTGGGGAAGTCACGCGGAGCACCAATGCCAGCGTTACAAGAATCAGCGAAGCAAGCGACCTGATCAGCGCCATCGCGGAACAAACGAACCTGCTGGCGCTCAATGCTGCAATCGAAGCGGCACGGGCGGGTGAACAAGGCCGTGGGTTCGCAGTCGTGGCCGAAGAAATCAGGAAGCTGGCGGAGCAATCGGCGAATGCCACCAAGACCATCGACGACATGGTGAAGGAATTGTCCGGCCATTCCATGGTCTCGGTCCGTGTTTCGGAGGAAGTCACCGGACAAGTGGCTTTGCAGCTCGACAGTGTGAAGAAAACGGAGGAGACCTTCCGCCACATCGGCGAAGATGTATCAAATTCCATTTCCCGGATTCGAGCGGTCAATTTGGAAAACCGTCAGTTGAAAAAGAGCAAGGATGAGATCATGGATGTCATGCAGGGCATGCTAGCGATTGCGGAGGAAAACGCAGCCTGAACCGAAGAAGCCTCTTCTTCGGTTCAGGTGCAGGGCGCCTCGATCCGGGAGATGTCCGATTCCAGCCGCCAACTTTCCGTCATGGCCCAGGAACTGTCGGAACTCACCCGACGCTTCCAGACATAATTATTCCTTGCCAAGGTCTGAAAACAGATTTGCTTCTTCCTTGCGAAACGTCAGCCGGACGACCCTCGAGGGTCGTCCGGCCTTTGTCTGCGCACTGCTTCCGACAATCTGTGCGTAACCAGCTTCCAGTAATTTTTCAAGTAGCCTGTTCGCACTTCGTGGCGTCATATGGCACAAGGAGGCCAATTCCGCTGAAGTAAAGGTGTTTCGACGTTCAAAATCCATCAGTCCCTGCAATTTCATGATGGTGTTCAGACTGACACATGCCTTTTCAGCCGCCACTTGAAAGATGCCGTCAATTTGGCCTGCCGCATTTGCCGACGTGTCTTCTGGTTGGGAGGACGCAATGGATCGGATATCCTGTGGACTCTTCACAAGAAAGGCGCATCCTCCCCCAGCCCGTCTTGCCTTCAGCAGACCGAGGTTCGCGTTGTATTTCGCTTCTCTGGCTGTTTCTCCATATCCCGCACCGATGCTGAAGCTGCCGAACCGCACGCCAATCTTGTCCCGAAGCAGGGAAAAGGATTGAAATCCGTCCGTTTCCAGCTCCACCCGATTCTTCGTGGTAAACAACAGGAACCGACCCAACTCCCTTTCAACAACCGCGGCCTGCACCCTTTGCGCGAAAAGGTAGACCTCCTTGGAAATATCCATCGATTCAAGGGCCATCTGGTATTCGTTTTCCCGGATCAATGCATGTTCATCCGGAAGGTCCCGTTCGACGGCCAACACGACGATTTGCCGATCCTCCGCCAGCCGGGATTCACGTTTGAGTTCAAGCACATGCAGGGCATCGCGCACAGATTCATCCGTCGGGTCCAGGATAAGCACAGGCACGCCTTGTGCCTGAAGTGCTTCAAAGACGCTCGATATACCGGTTATGCAGAACTGCGCGCGACCTGAGGCTACATTTCGCCGATGGAAACGCGTAAGATCATCAAGAAATCCTTCCCGGTAACCCGCTCCGGAATAAGTGATGGGACTATCAACGGGAATTCCTGTCTCGCGGCAGAGTGCGCTGACTTCTTCAGGCGCATAGGAATCAATGCTGACACGCGCGGGATCCCAGCCGTTCAGACGACCGGCCTTCAGGAGTGCGGCAAGCAATTGTGCCGCATCGCGCCGGATATACGACCATGGCCGCTGCGAAATTACGGCGCCATTGAGCAGTTCGTATGGCGTTCTGCCCGTGAAGAGAACGCCGTCGAAACGTATCTCCATCTGCCGAAAGCGTTCCTTGATTGATGCGGCGTCTTCAGTCTCCAACAGAAGCACTTCGGTTTCAATCGCAGGCAGCAACCGCTTCAGACTGACCCGTACAAGATTTGTCATGCGGTGATGCCCGATGATAAGCAGTCTCATGGAACCTCCAAAGGTTATGTCTCTGACTCTGTTTCGGACTTTGACTCTGACTTTTACTCTGATTCTGACTCTGATTCTGACTCTGACTCTGACTCTGATTCTGATGGAATATCATGATTTTATCCTTGTTTCCGAATTAAAGTCAAATTCAGGACGTTTTCCGGCAAATGTCCGTATGGGAAGATAAGAAGACGGGTAAGGCCGATAGGACTCCTTCGGCATCAGGAACCCGCGAGGAGGACTATCCATGCGTTACATACCGGAACCCTACCGCATCAAGATGGTGGAACCCATCCGCATGCTGACCCGCGAAGAGCGGGAAATCCGCCTGCAGGAAGCAAAATACAATGTCTTCAACATCCGTTCGGACGATGTGTACATCGATCTGCTGACGGACAGCGGAACCGGTGCGATGAGCGACAGACAATGGGCTGGCATGATGATGGGCGACGAAGCATATGCCGGTTCCCGAGGCTACTTCAAGGTGCTGGATGCCGTGCGTGATTTGTTCGGGTATACCTATGCACAGCCCGTCCATCAGGGCCGCGCCGCCGAGCAGGTTCTTTTTCCGAACCTCATCAAACCCGGGCAGACGGTCATCTCCAACATGCACTTCGACACGACCCGCGCCCATGTGGAACTGGCCGGCGGCATCGCGGTGGACCGTGTGGTGCCGGAAGCCATGGATACCGCACATTCCGCGCCTTTCAAGGGAAACATGGATGTGGCCGCACTGGAACGGACCATTCAGGAAACAGGTGCCGCCAATGTGGCCCTCATCATCATGACCATCACAAACAACAGCGCGGGCGGCCAACCCGTTTCCATCGCGAACATCCGCGAAACCCGTGCCATCGCGGACCGGTATGGCATCCGCATGATCATTGATGCGGCCCGCTTCGCGGAGAACGCTTATTTCGTGAAAATGAGAGAACCGGAATTCAAGGATGCTTCCATCCGGGATATTGTTCGTGAAACCTTCCGGTATGGGGATGCCTTCACGATGAGTGCCAAAAAAGACGCCATTGTGAACATGGGCGGATTGGTCGGAATTCGGGAGGATTCTGATTTGTATGAAAATGTGAAGAAACTCACTGTTCCCTTCGAAGGGTTCGTGACATACGGCGGATTGTCCGGACGTGATTTGGAAGCACTCGCCATCGGGCTTTATGAGGGTACGGAGGAAAGCTGGCTGCGGTTCCGCATCGGCCAGATCGAGTACCTTGGCGCAAAGCTGCAGGAAGCGGGAATACCCTTCCAGACACCGGTCGGTGGACACGCCGTGTTTCTCGATGCGAAGGCCCTTTTGCCCCATATCCCGTATCACGAATTCCCCGCGCAGGCGCTGACCCTGGAATTGTATCGGGAGGGCGGTATCCGCTGCTGCGATATCGGTTCCTACATGCTGGGCAACGACCCGAAAACGGGAAAACAACTGCAGGCGGAGTTTGAATTCTGCCGGCTGGCCATCCCGCGCAGGGTCTACACACAGGCGCATATGGACTACATCGCGGACGTGATGACGGATATCAGGGACCGCGCGGCGGCCATCATGGGATATCGCATTACCTGGGAACCGCCGGTGCTGAGGCATTTCACGGCACATCTGGAACCGTTGGGGATCGCATAAAATCGGTCATTTTTTACCGGTGACCTGAAATGAACTGTTTCAACTGCATCCGGACATAACCCGGTCTTTTCTCTGCATACTTCAGCAAATCCCGGATGCCCTCGTCCCGCCACTGTTCGACCGAGGAAATTCGCCAGAGCTGGTACCGGGATGCGTATTCCGCCATTTCCGGTTCCAGCTCTTTCTGGAATGTGCGGATACGCTTCTTCACAACTTCTGTCGAATAGCGTGTCTCCAGTGCTTCTGTCATGATTTCAACGAAACGGGTTCTGCACGTTGCGTTATCCATCATTTTCCTGAAAAGCAAGGTGGACCAGGGTGGATTGGGCCAGTCCTTGCCAATGGGATCCATCACAAACGCCAACGTGTCATGGGTATAGTCGGAAAGATCCCCATACAGACCGAATCCGAAATCCGTATCGTAGAGCATCGGGCGCCATCGTCCGTCAGCGAAGGGATTGCCGGAAGGCTTCTCTGCTTGTGTTTCCGCAGCGACAGATTCCGGAACAGCAGCAGTCTCATCAGCATCTGCTGTGGCAGACTTCTCTGCATCCGTCTGCGGCCGAATGCGCCACATCTTCAGATTGTTCCCCGGCCAATCCACGTTGCCGAAATAAATCTGCGCGGCCTGATAGCGGAGATATGCCTCCACATCCAACATTTCGGACAATTGCGCGAAATCGGCATCAACCGAAAAATCATGCGATTCCGTGAAGGCCATCATACCCTGGTAATCCGTCAGATCTGCATCATCTCCCTCGTAAAGCTCCCAGCCGTTCACGATGATGCCGATTTCTTCGGCGTCAACCCCGTAATGGGACGAAACCCAGTCGGCATCCAGGCTTTCCGTCAGATAATAAATACCCCAGTACTCCCCGTTCAGAAAGACAATGACGGGCCGACTGGCCTGTTTATCTTTCACATCATCCGCAAGGCTCTGCATGAGCGGATCCCGGAACAGGGTCGTATTCCAGTCGTTTCCTCCGTTGCGCAGCACCAGCTGACGGAAGGATTCGACAGGAGAACCACCCGCATCAACAAGCCCTGGAAGCAAGGCATGATCCATCGTTTCTTTACCAGGTTCGTACGCATCCCGCGCATACAGCTTCAACGACTTCTTCGGTTCTGCTCTGGACCATGCCCCGAACGTCCGCATGCCAAGATTCTGTTCGAACGTTGTTTTGCCGTCCTTTTCGAAGAATTCGAGATGTACAGCTCTTTCCCAGGCACGCCCGCGCTGATTGTAATTGGCAGGCGTTCCTCCATCGGGTACTTCCGGCGCGGACTCCTGAAATACGGAGCCGACGACAAAAATTCCCGTCGCATTGTCGAACAGATTCATCGAGTCCGTCACGAGGGAAACAACAGGCAGAGAATACCGCGCCGCACCTTTCGGGTCTACGAAAAAAGTCCGGATTTCCGGTTTCCCAATAGGGGTTTCTCCGTGGAAGGCCTGCATGGAGAGGACAGTCCCCTTGAATACGCTGCGCTGTGCCGGCGCGAACGGCTGGGCGAAGGAAACCTGTTTCCCGGCATATAAGTAGAGGTCATGGGTTCGCGCATCAATCGGGATGGGAGAATCATACTGGGGCGAAGCAACCGTCGGGGTCGACCCATCAAGCGTATAGTGGATTTCAAGGTCTTCCCCGTCCACGGAAAGCGTCAGATCAAATTCCTCTTGATAAAATCCGGCCGAATGCGAGGCTGTGATTTCGCATCCCTTTCTGTAAACGCCGACATCGTCGATGAGGGTTCCGTTGTTCCGTTCACCCGGTGTTCCCTGCGTCCAGTACACATACTGTCCGTTCTCATCAAGACCATAAGCCATGTCCGGAACGGATTCAGCCAGCAGCAAGGTCTGGAGCAGGTGTCCTTCCGGATCGGAAAGGCTGAGCTTGTCTCCGCTCCGGTTCAGCTTGAACCCGGTATGGAGTTCTCCCCCGCCGGTTTCCTTGTCTGAGGCGAAAACCACAAGATAGGCCCCAGGCGCGAGCACCCGATTGGGAAAGGTCCATTTCAGCGGAACGGACGGTTCGTCACTCAGTCCATACCCTTCGAGCCGAATGGCTTCTTTGCCCGAATTGTACAGTTCAATCCAGTCCTGATGCGTTCCATCCCGATCTTCCGGCAAAGACCGGCTGTCCGTCACCACTTCATTGATGCGGATCGGCGTTTCCATTTTCAACAGGTTTTCCGGGTCCAAGCGGTTTTTGGCGTCGGCCACAGCAGATACGGCCATCAGGCAGAGCGCCGCTGCCAGGAAAATTGCGATCCCTTTCCTGTCATCCATCCCATCAACCGCCAATTTCTCCGTGATAGGACACGAGGTTCACAATCCGCACTCCTTCGATTTCCCGGAGGGACTTGACAATGTCGGCTTCCGAGGCTGGACGGATTTTCACTTCGAAGACGCATTCCACGGCGTCCAGGCTGGTATTCTGCATTTTCAACCGCTGTCTCCGCGTCGCGGACTTCACAAGACGGGCCACCGCATCGGTCGAAAAGGCTTCCCCCTTCACAACGAGCAGATAGGATGCCCCGTGGTCTCTTGCCGTGACATGAAATGCCAGCACCACAAAGGTCATGGCCAGTGTTCCGACGATGGCGATGCCATAGGCGCCTGTTCCTGCGGAAAGTCCGATGGCAAGTCCCCAGAACAGGTAGGAAATGTCCTTCGGTTCTTTGACCGCCGCACGGAAACGAACAATCGACAAGGCACCCACCATCCCGAGCGACAGCGCCAGATTGTTGCCGATGACCATCATGACAATGGCGGTGACCATGGCCGTCATGACAATGGACACATTGAAGCTCCGCGAGTATGCCACGCCCGAATACGTCATCCGGTAGGCGAAGAACAGAACGAGCGCCAGCATGAGGGTGACCCCAAGGTTCAGAGCTATTTGCGGCCAGGCAAGCACCGCGCCCGGGGTATTCATCAGTTCGATCAGTTGTTTCATGTGTCCTCCTCATGTTTCTGTTCTCTGTTCAACATTCCCGGCAGGATGCGCGGACCGGGTCAGAATATCCGCTCCCTGGCCATGCAGTACTTGCTGTAGGATGTGCGGACCCTATCAGAAAATCCGTTCCCTGGCGATGCAGTACTTGCTGTAGGATGTGCGGACCGGGTCACAAACGGACAGGAGGCTTCGGAGAAAATCCGGCAGATGGCCGGGATGTTTCACCTCCAGAACAATGTCCTCTTTATCTGAAAGACGTGTGAATGCTGGTTCCTCATGAAACAAATCAAGACAGGAAGACGTTGCGCGCACATTCAAATCGAAATTGATCCGGATGGACTGGGCCGAACAGATATAAGCCTCCCTGTCATATTCCACCAAAGTGACAGGTCGCAGTGTCTCCCGCTTGATGGCCCGGTAGAGGGCACCCGCATTTCCCGCCTCCAGGTCCGCCAGAAAATCCGTCTCGCCCCTGCACAGCTGTTCCGCGTCATGCCTTGTAATCCAAAGGGTTTCCTTTCGCATGACATTTCCTGATTTCGCTTTCAGCTCCAGCTTCACTTTTGTCTGTGTGACATCATACAGCCGAAGACGGACCTTGTGACGGTCCGAAAGGCCATCGATCTTCGAATGGTATCCATATTGATCTGGAGTGTCAAAATACAGGCTGCGAACCGGGTACGTGCCCTCGGACCCTGCATGGGGGTCCGCGTCGAACACACCGGCCAGCAGTCCGGACAGAATCCGGTGCTCCTTCCGGGATACGAGATATTTCCATTCATGCCGATCCACGGCAAATCCGGTCATAGGAGGGCTCCTGTTCTTTTTTGTCAGCGAGGGGGCGGCATCCGCAAGTGATGTATTCATCTGCGTGACCGGTATCTGCAGGTATCGATATCATTTGCGGGACCGATATCAGCAGGTGACGAAATCGCGTCGCCCGACATGATGTCCGTCAACCTGAACCGGTTCCTCCCCGAAATTGACGATGACACGTTTGCCGGAAGAAAACAAAGATTCCTGCACCGTACCGTCCGCCGTGACGAACCGATGATCCGTCATTTCATCCCGGCAGACTTGTTCCAGCCATGGACAAATCCGGTTGAAGCTTTCCACAAAGTTGGCCTGGAAGCTGTCCCAACGTTCCTGATCGATGGACCAAAGCGGCGCGGAGCCATACAGGACGTTGAACAGGTCCTTCTTCCACCAGATTTCCGGACAATGGTGGTTGCCGTCCTCCCATCGCCACGACGTGACGACGGCATCATGATAGACCAGTTCATACAGCGGCACGCGGGTGCCCTCGTTGAGCGAATACCGGTGATACGTGTCGGATGCAGTTCTGGCCCCCAGCATGATGGAGGGGCGCGGATTGCTTCCCCAATCCCCCTTGTACCAGATCGTGCCCGGTCGGTCCGCTTCCGAGTTGAACCACGTCCGCTGCAGCGTCATCATGCCGTGCACATAGCAGCCTTTGGCGGCCGCGAAATCCGAACCGAATTCACCGCCGAGATACAGACCGTACCGGTCCTCCAGAAGGGAACAATTGGCGAGGATGTTTTCAGCATAACCTTCCCGGGTCAGCGGATGCTCCGGATGATGACACTCATACAAACCGTTAGCCTGATAAACGTCCAGGAAATAGGTCTCATGCGGGTAGACGGCCAGTTCCTTTTCCACGCGCCGGATCATTTCCGGACGAATGGCCGCCGGGCAGATATAGTTTCCAAATTCATTGGAATAGGTCGTTCCATCCTTCCTGCGGGCGGTCAGCCGGTCAAAGCCGCCCGGATAGACATTCCTTTTCAGCGGCGCGGAATGAACCATCGCATTCCCGGGATAATCGTCCGGATGGATGTCGGTGAAGAGCTCATAGCCGCCTGTGGCGTATCCGATTTCCTTCAGTGCCGTATCATATCCTTCCGGTGGATAAGGCACATGGTTGGGGTCCCAAAGGATCAGCGCCTTCCCGATTCCCGCGGCTTTGAGCTGCATGGCAAATGCCGGGGTGCGTGCTTTGTCCCACACATACACATGGACGGCTCCAAGCATGTTCGCCAGTGCGGGAAAACGCTTCTGCTTTTCCCGAAGGGTCTCCACATTGAACCGAGCCCATGCGAAAGCGCGGTACCGCTTGCATTGCGCAACATACCCGCCGTGATCGAAAAACACATACCTGATCCGGCGTTCGTATCCCAGCTTGCCCATGGAACCGAGAAGAACCGGCGAGAATGCGAGGAGACCTTCCGAACGGTGATAGCCGACCGCCATGTCGAACGGGGTCTCGAAGATGGCCATATATCCGCTGTCCAGACTGCCGTCGACCAGACCGCCCCACGCCATGGCAGGCCCTCCGCCGCAGAAGTACAGGGGGAATTCACCCGACGGGTAACCGGTGTCATCCACTTTCAGCAGAAGTCCCTCCCCATCGGTCTGCAGCTGCCAATGCTCCTTGTCCGGGGGCTGGAATGCCGGCAGGGTAACGGCATCAAGCGGCGCATCCGGATCCGCGGCGCAGGCCAGGATCAGCTCCGCACCCTCCAGCCGATAGGTGAGTCGCAGGGGGAATGGACCGGAAAGAGTCAGAAAAAGGCTTGACTCCTCCACCTGAACCAATTCGATGTAAAAGCGCGGATCCAGCGGTTCCTGTGTCCAGCATTTGTCGATTCGCTGATCATGAACGGACAGGCGCCGCTCCCGCACAGCAAAGGATACTGCCAGAAACGTGTTGGAGAGTGTATAAATGGCTTCAGTTCCTGTTGTTGACATCTCTTCTTCCTCTCCCTGCCGGGCATGGATTCAGCTGACCGTTTCGGGTATGTGTTCAGCTGAACCGTTTCGGGCATGGGTTCGCCTCAAATGCCCATCCAATCGAGTATAAATGCCTGATGCATGTGGTGTCGATAGCATTTAACATTTTCGTAATGAATCGCTATACTTTCTCTTGACATTA
Organism: Clostridia bacterium; assembly: GCA_020047785.1. Taxonomy (GTDB): domain Bacteria; phylum Bacillota; class Clostridia; order DSM-8532; family DSM-8532; genus JAEWSN01. The sequence continues at coordinate 591 of JAIFNI010000287.1, read as the reverse complement.
CTGTTCGTCACACAGTATAATGCAAATGAAAGCATGCTGATTCAAATCCAAAGGAACAGGAAGTGATGTCATGGACGTGTCCCTTGTGGAAACACTGACGCAGGAACTGCGCCGGGGAACCCTTACCCTCTGCGTACTCGGTGCCCTGAAGGAACCTTTGTACGGCTATCTGCTCCAGCAGCGGCTGGCGGATGCCAGAACACGCTGTATCCGCTGCTGCGGCGTCTGGAGAAACAGGATCTGCTCGAGAGCAGCTGGAATCTCGAAGAATCCCGCCCCAGAAGGTATTATCGTATCAACAGGCTGGGAGAACAGACGCTGACTGAACTGGTCGAAGCCTGGAATAAAATGAATGAGGCTGTAAACGCCCTCATCCGCAAGGAGGATGCAATATGAACAAGGAACTGATGAACCGCTATCTGCATGCTGTCGGCCGACACCTGCCGGACAAAGGCCGGGAGGATATTCTGCGGGAACTGGAATCCGATTTGCTGGAACGCATGGAGGACGGCCAGACCCCCTCCGGTGAAGCCGGCACGGATGATGGAAAACTGGAGATCCTGCTGAAGGAATTCGGTTCACCGGACGAGG
>JAIFNI010000330.1 GCA_020047785.1 Clostridia bacterium | reverse complement strand
AATGCGCTGATCACACTACATAATTGCATGAATATCGGCGTATTTACAGGGCTTCCTGGTGATTCAAAGCGAAGCATCAAGAGTCTACCCTGTAAATACACCGAATGAACAACATAAACGCAAAGATTAGGGTGTATTTACAGGGATTTGCTGGTGTTCGAGGCGAAGCATGTGTGGTCTACCCTGTAAATGCGTCGTATAAATGACATAAACTGTCAGGCTCGGACGCATTTATAGGGAATTGCTGGTGATTCGCCGCGAAGCATGTGTGGTCCACCCGAACACTTCCCGTATCGGTTGACTCCTGTTACTTCAAGACATCGGGATCGTATTTTTCCCAATACCCCGCCTTGCTGTAATGATGATGCAGGCTGTTTTCATATTCCCGCGTCAGGGCTTCCGTTTCGGTGTATTCCGGCGAGTTGCGGATGGAGACCCGCAGCAGGTTGAGAAATACCTTTGACTCCGGCCAACTGACATGGTCAATCCACTTCGGGGAAACCAGAATTTTCTTGCCGGGCCACCACTCCCTCGTCTGAACGATCAGGTAGCGGATGGCCCACGATTCATCATCAATCAGAAAGTCATCCACATAGCCGATATCGCCGTCCATCGCTTCAATGCTGAACGCATTGACCGCGACCGTGCTTTGAAGATGCGGGTCCCAGGCCTTTCCCCCTTCATTGGGAGAAGGCTTCGGTGTGCTGTCGCGCACCAGATTCGGGAAGGCTCCCCACATGTACTCGCCCCCCCAGTAGGTCGGCCAGCCGTAGTACTTGTAAAAATCATCCTCAAACTGCAGGGAAACGGGCTTGTCGGTATTCAGGGAAGGGCTTCCGTCTATCTGCCTGTTGGTCAGATTGACATGAATGGTTCGATGTTCGTTGTCCAGCCCGGCGAGTGAATATGGAGAAATCAGCACCTGCCTTTCCTTCAGCCAGGTCCCGGTATCCACAACCATGTACCGGACAGCCCAGTGATGATCATCAAAATAGAACGCCTTCACTTTCCCGATTTCTCCGTCCAGCGTGTTCAGGGCATATCCTTTGAGGTCCTTTGATTTGAAAAGCATTTCATCTTCCTTTCTTGACGGCTTCCGAAGCAACCGTCCGGCGGGTGTCGTTCCTGCGCAGCGGCACCTTTGGTGCGGACTCGCGCGATCAACCCTGCGTATGACGCCAGCCCCCTTTCCGGTCGGCGCGGTCATCCCACAGGATATGGGACTCTTCCAGCGGGACTCCCAGGCCGATGTTCCTGGGAATGACCCGCACGGCATAATCATTCCAGGAATGGGCTGCAGGCGCCTCCATCCTGTAAAGGAAACAACCGTCCTTGTCCGGAAGCGATGCATCCCGCGACATTTCCCGACAGCCGTCGCTTTCAGGCGCATCGACTTCGTCGTACAGTTCGACCCTGACCATGTCCGGATCCACATTGCCAGGATGCAGGAGCACCTCGAAAACGTGTCGCTCGTTATCCGTCTTCACATTCACATCGATGAACCGTATTGTATGCCATTCCCGGGAAAGTCTGAGCTGCCAGTCGTACATGCGCCGGCCGACGGCACCGTTGTCGGCCATGCGATTCCGATAGGACGCCGCCGCAGGCAGATAGTACCGCTCCAGGTATTCACGCACGGAACGGCTGGCTGAAAACTGCGGCGTCAGCCGGGCCATGCTTTCCCGCATCCTTCCCACCCATTTTTCCGGAATGCCGTTCGGTCCGCGGTTGTAAAATTCAGGAACCACTTCCTCTTCTAGAATCCGATACAATTGCTCCGCTTCCAAGGCATCCTGTTCCGGGTCGCTTTCATGATTCTGCCCGCCGCCAAGTGCCCACCCCAGGTCCGGGCTGTAGGCCTCCGCCCACCAACCGTCCAATTCGGAAAGATTCATGCCTCCGTTCGCCAGAACTTTCATGCCGCTGGTGCCGCTTGCTTCCCACATGTACCTGGGGGTGTTCAGCCAGACATCCACCCCCTGGACGAGGTGTTCGGACACGTTCATGTCATAATCGCTCAGGAAGACGGCATGACTTCTCACGCTGGTTTTTGCCGTGAAGTCCGTCCATGCCTGAATCAACGCCTGTCCTTCCCTGTCCGCCGGATGCGCTTTCCCGGCTATGACGAGTTGTACGGGCCTTTCTGCGTGGGAGAGCAGACGCAGCAGCCGTTTCGGATCGGCAAGCAGCAGATTCGGCCGCTTGTAGGAGGTAAACCGTCTGGCAAATCCGATTGTCAGGACTTCGGGAGAGAAGAGGGATTTCACCCACGCCAGTTCCACCCGCGATGCTCCGGCAACAGTCAGCTGCTCCTCCATGCGCATCCGGATGTACCGGACGAATGATTGTCCGGCATCGATGCGGAATTGCCAGAGCCGTTCATCGGTTATGTTCCTGATGTTGTTGTCCAGCATGCTGGATTCCCCCACCCAGGGTTCCAGGCCACAGGCCTCCGCCCATAATGCTTCCGCTTCCGGAGAGTCCCAGCTCGGAACATGCACGCCATTGGTCACATGTCCGACAGGCACTTCCCTGGATGGCCATCGTGGGAAAAGCGGTTCGAAGAGATGTCTGGCAACCTTTCCATGCAGTTGGCTCACCCCGTTCACGGCACCGCTTCCCCGAATGGCCAGAAATGCCATGTTGAAGGGTTCGGATGCATCTTCGGGGTTTGCGCGCCCCAGTGCCATAAATTCCGAAAACGGAAGGTTCAGTGCCTGTTTGGCATAATGTCCGAGGTATTGTTCCACAAGCTGCGGATCAAACCGATCAAATCCGGCATGGACAGCCGTATGCGTGGTGAAGATATTCCCGGCACGGGTTACGGACAACGCAGCATCAAAAGGCTGTCCGGTCTCCAGCATATGGCTGCGTGCCCGTTCCAGCACGGCAAATGCGGCATGGCCCTCATTGAGGTGACAGACTTCAGGCCGGATGCCCAGTTCCCCGAACAGCCTCCAGCCGCCGATTCCCAGCAGCATCTCCTGCTGGAGCCTCAACTCGGCTCCTCCGCCATACAGTTCTCCCGTGATGCCCCGATGGGCCGGATAATTGGCTGCATCATTGCTGTCCAGCAGATACAGCTTCACACGTCCGACCTTCACCTGCCAGACACGCAGCCGGACCGCGTAGCCCGGCAGCTGCACATCGATATGAAGCCATTCGCCATCTTCCCGGCGGGTAGGCGTGATGGGCAGCTGTCCGGGATCATTGTATGGATAAAGCGCCTGTTGCGCGCCATTCCGATCGATGATCTGCCGGAAATACCCTTGCTGGTACAACAGGCCGATGCCAATGACCGGAATGCCCAGGTCACTGGCCGCCTTCAGCTGATCCCCCGCCACATTCCCCAGACCGCCCGAATAAATGGGCAATGCCTCGCTGAGCATGAATTCCATGCTGAAGTAAGCGATGCAGTTCACCAACCCACCCGGATGATGATTCTGAAACCAGGCCGGCGCCACAAGCTCCCGCCTTCTTTCCAGCAGGAAGCCATCCACCTCCTGCCGGAAAAACGGCTCCTGGAGCACCTGCCGAATCCGTTCCCGCGAAGCGGTCTGCAGGACAATCCAGGGATTGCGCGTGCTCTCCCACAGTTTCGGATCCAGCCTGCGCCAGATGGCATCCGTCGCATGATCCCAGGACCAGCGCAGGTCCAGTGCCAGCTCCATCAGCGTGGAAAACCCTTCCGCATCCGGTGGCCGGACAAGGTCGGAAGGTCTGCCCGAATTGATTCGTGTTCCCATTTTCTCTTCCCTGATTTCGTTCTGACTCATTTTGTACTCCTCATGCCGGTTGATCCGTTGACGCGTCCGGGTGACCCGATGAATGTGAGTATCCTGCACAATTTGCCTGTCCCGCACAGATTCCTTGAAAAAAAAACAACCGGCCAAAGGCCGGTTACGCTATTCGCTCCTGTCTGATAAAGCGTCCACTTTCTATCAGACAATCATTGCGTCCATTTCGCTGTATGATGCAAGGCTGACTCCGGTGCCAAGGCGCCGGAAGAAAGTTACCTGTTCTTTTCCCGAAAAGAATGGCAGGTTTGGCCAGTGTTTTCGGGAATTCATCGAGCAGGTTGTTTTCTTCCAAACCCTAAGAAGGAAATTTTCGAATTATGCACTGGAATCGGGGCTGACCTGTTTTTCCGCCGGGGCGTCACCAGACGACGCCCAATATCTTCTCAACAAATACTCTTGCCACTTCCGGATCGAACTGCGTTCCGGAACAGCGCTTGATTTCAAGAACCGCATCGGTCAGGCTGACCGGCCTGCCGTATGTGCGGGTCCCCGTCATGGCGTCAAAGGCATCCGCAATGGCGATGATGCGGGCCTGCAAGGAGATTTCCCCATGTTTGAGTCCTTTCGGATAACCCTTCCCGTTCCATTTTTCATGATTTTCCAGAATGAAATCGGCAATCTCGGAGAATTCATTGACCGAGCTCAGAATCCGGTAGCCGATTTCCGAATGACGTTCGATCTCCTTCCACTCCAGTGTGTTGAGTTTCATCGGCTTGTTCAGGATATTTTCATCGATTCCGATTTTTCCGATATCGTGCATCATGCCGGCAATGCGGATTTGATTGACTTCATCCTCATTGAGGTTCATGCCTGCGGCAATGTCCGCACTCAGTTTCCCCACCCGTTTCGAATGCAGCATTTCCCGGTTGTTTTTCTCAAACAGCGTGTTCATGATCAGATCGATGGTTTTGCTGCGGATGCTCGAGCTTTCCGATAATTTCTGACGGTACATGTGGTTTTCGGTGCGTTTGAATACTTCCTGGATATCCTCCTCCTCGCGGGTTTTGGTGTCCAGACCGAAAGAGATGGAAATGTCGATCGATGCCACCTTGCTCCTTGTTGCATATCCCCGGATGCGTCTGATGATTTTTTCCGCCATCGCCAAATCGGTTTTCGGCAGAATGATGACGAATTCATCGCCCCCGAGACGGGCCACGATTTCATCATCCCGGCAGCCCTTGCGGATGGCATCCGCCACTTTCCGGAGCATCTCGTCTCCAACGGCATGGCCGAATGAATCGTTGATCAGCTTCAATCCGTTCACATCCCCCATGGCGATGGTGAGCGGCAGGTTGCGCACGGTATCGATCCGTCTGAGTTCCTCCTCGAAAAACCTTCTGTTGTACAATCCGGTCAGCTGATCATGATAACTGAGAAACTTGATCTCATCCTGTTTCTGCTTTTTGTCCGAAAAATCCCGGAACCCCAGCACGACCCCGACAATCTCTCCGTTTTCACGCACAATGGGTGCGGCACAGTCTTCAATGGGATACTCCTGTCCCTTTCTGGAGATCAGGATGGTGTGGGGTGGCAGCGGATGTACCTTTCCGCTTTTCAGGATCTGTTCCACAAACCCGTCGCTGACCGTGCGTGAAAATTCATTGATGATATGAAAGACCTCGCGGATGGGCTTCCCCCGCGCGTCCTCCTGCAGCCAGCCCGTCAGGCTTTCCGCCACACGGTTCAAAAAGACGACGTTTCCGTTGCGGTCCGTGGAAATGACCCCGTCACCGATGGAACCAAGCGTGGTCTCCAGCAGCTTTTTTTCCAGAGCCAGTGCAGCTTCCAGTTCCCTGCGTGCCGTCACATCGACAAGGACCACACGGCAGGCGGGTTCCGCTTCCCCCGCAGCGGTCATGGACATGGACAGGTGCCCGTAGAAAGGGATTCCAGCCGATGTCCGCATACCGATGTCGAAATTCTGAATCTCACCGGACTTGAACAGCTGCCTGCTCCTCAGATACCAACGATCGAGTTCGTCCTTTCTGATGAACCGGGTGATGCTGCATCCCGAGTACTCGTCCGGCCCAAGCCCCAGTATTTCCTTAGCCAGGACGTTCGCATCCTGGAACCTGTCGTTTTCCAGCAAGGTGAAATACCCGACAGGTGCCCGGTCGTACAAATCGAAATAGCGCGCACGGGACAGTTCCAGCTCCAGCTGGGTCTTGCGGAGATTCTCGTTCTGCATGGCCAGTTCGATCTGATGGACCTGCAGTTCATGCAGGTTTTCAAGCATGGACCCGGTCGTCATGTCAGGCATGAACTTCGTGCTTTTCCTGCCTTTTCCTTTCGACTTCTGTTCCGCTCTTTCACGCAGTCCGGCAGGGGAATCGGGTGGCGATGTGTTTTTTCCCGAAAGCTCAATATTCTTCACAAGCGTGCACCGCTTTCTGGGGAACGGCATGGTCAATCTGATGCTCCATACCGTCATGGGGCCGATTCTCGGGCTATGAGGGAGAGCCGTATCTGGCCTGTTTCTCCGATGTCGGACGTGCAGCTTCACTATATCCCTCTTGCATGCGACTGTAAAGGCGGCACTTCCCGGTGAAGCATCCAGCACCTTCAGGACTGAACCGTCATTTCACGACAACCACCTCCCCCAGCAGATACCAGCCATCCCCTGTTTTTTCCTTCATGGGCATCTGAATGCCCGGCTTTCCCGTCTCCGGATCAATCACGGCAAAAGCTGTCCGATAGGTACCTGCCGCCAAATCCTGCGGAATGTCCATCCGATAAGGCAGGGTGATCTCCCCGGGCATCACGGTGCCGATATCGCGAAGGAGAAGTATGTTCTTCACGACATGGCCTTGTTCATCCACCAGTGCAAGCATGGCCTCCCAAGGGAAATAGAATGGCGCCGACCCTTTGTTTTCAAGAAGCAGGGAACCCAGCAGCATGCGTTTCCGCTTTCCCAGCATCACATGCTTTTCGGAACGGATGGAGAAACGATATCCCATTGCCTCCAGGAGTTTTCCCGCATTTTCCAGGCTGACGGTATCGGACATGTCCGGCACATTGGGTCCGATCCAGCTCAAATGCGTCGCACGGGCCAGTTCCACAGTTTTTTGAATCGAGTCGTCGTGCAGAAAGACGGACCCGCCCGCCCCGTTCGCCAGTTCTCCGCCCGATGGGGCCTTCTTCCAGAAATCCGGCATGGCCGGCATGACATCCCCATTCAGGCCGGACGTATAGCCGTTTGTGATCCAGGAAAGGTATTGACCGATGGTGGCTGCCTCATCCCCGAACATGTCGTTGAAAAGCCCCATGCCTTCCTGTTGTGCCAAAGGGAATTGACGGCGCATCAGAAGCATTTTGTCCGGAAATGACGTCAGATAATGCCGGATGTACGCACTCGAGACGGAAATGGAAGGGAACGGAATGAACAGATCGATCTCCTGCATCGTATGCCATTCCCCCCAATGACCCAGGCTGCCGAGTTCGATGAAGGCTACCCGGCTGTCTCCGCCATATCGGTCGCCGAGTGCCGAAACAAGCCTGCGATGAGCCTCGAGGAGCACGGCATTTTCATAGTCCGGGCTGAATCCCATGCCGAGAGAACCATCGTAGGTGGTGCCCGCTCCGCCGGTTTCCGCATACAGCCAATCCGGTATGTCGGTATGGGGGACGCTGCCCGGATGGTCCATCATGATCCGAAGGATGAATTTTTTCCCTTCGGATGTCCATCGACCAAAATGATAGGCGCGTTCCAGCGTCTCAAAGTCGAATACACCGGGACTCGGCTCCAGTTCACGCCAGGTGAGCCCCATGTACACCAGGGAGAATGGCGTGATGCAGCCCTCTCCCCGCGCATCCGGCGCAAACCCGACATAGGGGTTTGCCAGCAGCGTTTCTGTCGGGATCGGCACGTACTCGACCGTTCCGCCTGCATCCGAAAAGGATGAAACCGTCAGGACACCGAACACGACGACCGCACCCAGCAGCGTCAGCACCGTCCGGAATACGACAGTCAGCGGCAGCCTGTTCACAACCTCCTTCCTGACGGGCTCCCCGACAGCCTCCAAGACGGCCTTCGCGACAGTCTCTCCGGCAGTCTTTCCGACAGCCACCCCGACGGACTCCCCGACAGCCACTCCAACGGTTTTCCCGACGGATTCCCCGGCTGTTCCCGGGAACGTGATGATTTTCGGGATAGGGATGCATGCCTTATTCCGCATATTCGCCATTGTACGAAACCAGCGATGCGCTGGTTACGCCCTCAATTTCCGACAACTGCCGCAGGAAAGCCGTATTGTCGCCTGTAACGCGGATTTCCACGTTGAGCTCGGTCCGTCCCTGACTGAGCGTCCTCGATTTGAGCACATGCCGGAGGTTCGCCAGAACAAGGCGGACCTGTTCATCCGCCGCCTCGTCGTGATGAACCAGCAGCAGATACATCCGGCCCTTTGACCGGGTCTGAAGCAGAATGAGCATCAGCAATCCGATGACAACCGACCCCACGATGGAAACGCTGTAGGCCCCAGCACCGGTTGCGATTCCGCCCGTGACGGCCCAGAACAGGAACATGATGTCCACCGGGTCCTTGATGGCCGTCCGAAACCGCACAATGCTCAATGCGCCGACCATCCCGAGCGAAAGCACGACGTTCGAGCTGATGGTCAGGATGATGAGAGCAGTCAGCACGCACATGAGCACGAGGGAGACATTGAAGGTCCGGCTGTAAACCACGCCCCGGAAGGTATACCGGTAGACCGCGTAGATCAGCAGCCCTGTTGCGATGCCGAATGACAGGCAGATGAGGACATCGGCCACGGCAATTTTCTGGAACACGTTCAGCGAGACGAAACTCTTTTTCAGAATATCGGTGAAAGTGGTGGTCCCGTTCATGATTTTCTCCCTGCGGCGCCGTCCTGACGCGATTTTTGATCTTTTCACCCGGGTGTCTGCTGCGTTCATCAGGCCCGGCCACCTCCATCAGCAGATGTTCAGCTGTCTTGACCGGCACAGGACATACTTGGAGGCGGACATCTGGCTGCCCCGCTCAAAATCCAGAATTCCCGAAACCAGCGACGGCATCCATGCATTGTATTTCACTTCCAGAATCATTTCATCCGCCGCCTGGATGCGCCGTGTCGGCAGGCAGGGGCGGAACAGATCGGCAGTCGGTTCCGCCATGGCCAGCGCCTTGTCGAATGTGATGCGAAGATCGCCCGGCCCCACATACGCTTCCCGCACATAGTCCACGATGACCTTCGGCGCAAGCAGCCGGCTCCTGGCAACAGCAGCAATTTCATGGGCCAGCGTGCTGCCGTCTTGTCCGTCCGGCCATCCGGACAGGGACGACCAGTTTCCGTGCAGGATTTCCTCACAGGCTTTCCGGGTCAGTTCCACGCTTTCCTTTCCAATCCAGGCTCCCAGCTTGCTTTTCTTCTCGAACCGAATGGTCCGGTCGCTGCAATTGTACAGGCGGATTCTGTATTTCGCCCGATGGAGCAGACCGGCATTTTTGTCGTACAGGGCGCTGTTCCAGAGGTCGTCGAAATACAGACTCCGGATGTGATATTCCCCCTGCGGACCGGCATTGGGATCCCTTTTCAGGACGCAGGCCAGCCGGACCGCAAGCCCGGCATGGTCGCCGGTTCGAATGATGTACTTCAGCTCATGGCGCAAGGCCAGTCCATCCGCACTTTTCATCGGTCTCATTCCTTCTCCGGCACGACGAACGACAGGACGCCGTGCCAGATGATGCCGTCACTGTCGACATATTGGTCAAACGGCAGCTGGACATGCCCCTCCTCGTCCCATATCTTCAGATTCCAGAAATAGACGCCGGGATTCATTCCGAGCACGTCCAGCGAGAGCAGATCGGTTCCCTCCTCCTCAAAAACCGGGTTCGTCATGTCCGGGGAAAGGGAGACGGTCACCGCATAAGCCAGATTGTCTCCCTGAAAGTCGAATGATTCATCCCACGAAAGAACCGCCCCGCCGGCATGCGCCGCACCCGCCATGTACACCGGCTGCGGAAGCTGCAGATTGTCCCGGACATCCCGCAGATTGTCCGAGAGAACATCGGGCATCCATTCGAAGGCTTTGGCATACTCTGTCGGTTCGGCAGGCAGAAACTGGACATCCGGCGCACTGAAAACCAATGGTTCCGTGAGAACCCGATAGGTTTCCATGCTTGCCCGGATGGCGGCGGAAGAGATTTCCCCGTTCAGGGTCTCCATGACGGCCATCAGATCGGCACGGTTGTCCGGATTCTTCAGAAAACGGTTGTGAAGAATGACCCCCCAGTAATTGGATACATTGGATTTCATCCAGGAGCTTGCCTTCTCCACCCCGTCCTGGTTTTCGAAATTCCAGGCACCGTCATAGTCCCAGGGGATGAAATACCAGCGGCTGTCGGAAACCGGACTCATCAGGTAAAAATTCTGCGAGTTCGTGTCCAGGTTTCCCGTCAACAGGTTGAATGCCAGCCAATACAGGTAGTTTTCCCGATCAAAATGACGCTCGACAACCGTATCGATGTCGAGGTCCAGGTCATTCACATCACGAACCATGTCAATCAGCCGCGTGTTTCCATCCAACCCGCCCGACTCCATCAGAATGGAAAAGGCATCCGCATCATAAGCCGGATCGTCCGAGGGAATCAGGGCGATCGGGTCACTGCGGAATTCAAAATTGTTGACCTTGTACAAATAGGCATTTTCCGCAATCCCATGGCTTTTCAGATAAGACTGGTTGACCTGTTCCACATGCGTATAAAGACCGTAATCGACATAGTCCTTCTTTTCGGAATCGCTTAGGTCCCTGATGTACAGGTGCACAAATTGCGTGCGGAGTCCGAACATCTGGGGAATGGTTTCAATCAGGTCGAAACTCAGCTTGTTCCGGATCCGCGTGATGTCCGTCGGGTGCTTGTTGAGATTCAGGGTATGCTGCCCCATCCAGGTTCCGGCCGCCTCATCCATTTTGATTTTAAAGGACTTCTGCACGACACTCCGGTCCGCCGACGAATGACCGCGGATGGTCAGAACGGCATTCGATTCGTTCTGGAGCGTGTCAAGCAGGCCGGGTTTTGTTGAATCGAACCGGATCCGGACTTTTTCCTTCTCTTTCTGAACCGTTTCATACTCGTAGTCGAATTGTGAAAACGAGGCAAACCGTTCCTGGTTCTCCTTGTCGGCAATGGTCACATAGATTTCCTTCACATCGGGTTCTTCGGCTGCATAGACAGCCTTGTTCTCCCGGATCGGGAAGGTCACTCCGGTTGCCATTGTTGGGGAAACGCTGAAGGTGACTGGCTGTGAGGCACTGCCCGGACCAATTTTCGACAATAGAAAAAGGACAATGGCCAGACCGACCAGCATGAAAGTCCATTGATAATTCTTGAAAGTTTTCCAAGCATGCATGTTGTTCATTCCTTTCTTGGGAAAGACAAACGGATTTTCCGGAAGAATTCACCGGGTTGCCTTCGGTACACGGGCTGCAGGGCGAAGGTGAGATAGTCGAGGTCCCCGAGACGACGGGCAAGCCAAACGATGGATACGCACAGGGTCACCATGGCGGCAGCAGCGTATCCGGCTCCCTGATACCTGTCGCCAAGCCATTGGGCCATCCAGGAAAAGCCGATCGAAAGCAAGTTGAACAAGCCAAGCAGCAGCAGGGTTCCCTTCCGATCATCCAGATACAGGAGGATCAGACAGACCGCATACAGGCAGACGAAGCCGAAATTTCCCAGCACCAGTGCGGAGAAAACGTCCACCACCTGAAAACTCGCACCCATGAGCGGAAGCATTCTTACCCCCATCACCAGGGCAATCAGGGTGATGATCAGCTGCAGGCGAACGAACAGCTGCAATTCCGACTCCACGGTGGCGACAAGCCGGCGGCCCGCCATCCGGATGTCCTGTATGCTGCCCTTGCCCGATGCCATTTCGTAATAGGTGCGACACTGCAGGGCAAGGGATGTTTCGAAGCGGACGACCAGGTAGACCAGTGCCGGAAAAATGGACAGGACCGCGAAGAAGGAAGGCATGTCATATCCGGGGGAGAACCGGAATCCACCCGCCAGCCACCTGCCCGTGGAGCCGGCCCAGTAGGTGAAATTGTGCGAATACAGCCCCAGGTAGTACAGCAGGCCGATGAAAGGCAATTCAGGATACTGCTCCAGCTCCGTCAGCCAGGCGAACCCTTCGGAAAGGGTGAACCGAAATCGTCCGAAGCTGCGCAGCAGTTTCTGGTGGAAAGCCCCCAGCACCAAAGCGAATCCGATATCCATCCCCAGGAGCAACGCCCGGGAAGCCGGCATCAGACGCAGAAACAGGAGTCCGACCGAGATTCCCGCCCCTGTCAGCATG
>JAIFNI010000208.1 GCA_020047785.1 Clostridia bacterium | reverse complement strand
ATGCGTCGAACAGATAACGGAACACGAATGATTATTGACGCATTTACAGGGAATTGCTGGTGATTCAAAGCGAAGCATCAGGGGTCTACCCAAAAACATCATACGAGCTGATCCGTACGGACAAGCCTTTCGTGCTCAAGCAGGCGCTGCTGAAGCGGATTGTTCCTTTTTCCCATGTAGCCGACCGGCGCACCGTCGAATCCGACAACCCGGTGGCACGGAATGAGGATTGGCACGGGGTTGGCACGCAACGCCTGCGCGACAGCGCGTGCCGCACCGGGACGACCGATGCGCATGGCGAGTGTTCCATAGGTGGATACCGCTCCGGGAAGCGTTTCCGCTGCGGCTGCCCATACCTGCCGCTGAAAGGCTGTTCCCGATATGGAAAGCGGAATATCAGGCATGCAGCGGGGATTTTCAAACCAGGCCAGAATGGCCTCACGCGCCTGTACGGTCAGCTGGTCGCTCTCTTCCGTCAACGTGCCGCACGACGGATGCCACACGGGGGCACCGGGCAAATCAACCTGAACGATCCCGAGATTGTCTGAAACAACCCCCATCTCCCCGAGTGGGGTAGAGAAACGCAACATCCGGTAACCTGGCTGTCGGGTCATCGCGGAAACTGCCTGCCACAAAGCCCGACGGTTGGCAAACACGGGAACCCGGCAACGGCGAAGTCTTAATTCCTCCACATGACCGTCTGAAACCAATGCAGCGCGGACCCCGGATGCAAGCGCCGCTTCGCAATCATGCTCCGTATCTCCGATATAGAGAATCTGGTCCCGGCCATACCCGCACTTTTCCACCCAAGCCTGCACCAGATGGGTCTTTGTACCGCCATGATTGTCATCACGCCCCACGAGTTCCGAAAAATAAGCTGTCAGCCCGTATTCTTCCACCTGGCGCTTCAAGGTTCCAGCCTCCGAGGCGGAGACGATGGCATGCGTGACGCCCAGCCGCCCGGACTCCTCCAGAACCGCCACGGCATCGGCATGAATGCCGGAACACGCCATCCCCTCATGCCGATGTCCATCCGGATAAGCGGACAGGATCGTTTCCGCATAGGCGTCCCCGAATTCGTCGCACAATGCGTTGTAGTCTTCCCGTTCCAGATCGAATCCGACCTGCAGGTAATAATCCCGGACCGGAAACCTGACCCGGCTCCGATATCCCTCCAGTGTTTCCCCCATCATGCCGCGTCTGCGCATCAGTTTATCGACAGCTGCGGCACAGGCTGCTGCGTCATCCAGCAGGGTTCCGTTCCAGTCCCATATGATGTGCCGAATCCGGCAATCCTTTCTGCCCATGCAATTTCACCCCTCTTTGAAAACCATTTTTCCGGACCAGGACGCCAAGACATGGATCGGGTTTTTCTGGTATAATGTTTTCATTCCGTCTTCGTTGTCATCCACCTGCAAAGGGCTTGGAAAGAAAAAACCTCCTCGATGGATTTCAGAAAAGAATGGCTGAATCAGCCATTCTTTCCGGAAAAGAGCAGGTGATTTCTTTCCGGTGCCAAAGGGAGAATGCCTTGGATACCTTTTCCTCCGTTCTTGTCTGCGTAACCCAGCAAAAAGACTGCGAACGGCTCATCCGCGCCGCATTGTGCCATACCGCCGAAGACGGCACCCTTCAGGTTCTTCATGTTTCGAGCCGTCCTTTCAATTTTTTCGAGAACATTCGTGAAGGGGAAGCCATCGAGTACCTCTTTGTCACGGCAAAGTCTGTCGGCGCAGAACTGACTGTCATCAACGCGGACCAGATTCCGGAAACCGTCGCGCAATTCGCGGAACACTGGCAGGTGGACTGTGTCTGCATTGGAACTTCCAGAACCGACGGCAACCGGATGTTCGCAGCGAGGCTCCATGAACTGCTGCGGAATTCCGAGATACAGATCATCGTCCTCACGCCGGAAGAAGCCGGCACCTGCTTCTGAATCAGCCATCTGCACCTGTTTCTGAATCAGCCATCTGCACCTGCTTCTGAATCAGCCATCTGCAGCTGATTCAGCTGCCTGTTCCTGATTCAGCTGTCTGCTTCTGAATCAGCCTTCTTTTCCTTCCTGCGCATCAGCCTGCAGGGCTGCATACACATCCCGTTTGCTCAAGCCGCGATCCTTCGCGGCTTTCTTCATCGCCTCCATGCGGTCGGACCCTTCGGCCAGATACAGGCCGACATGCTCTGAAAGCGTCATCCGAAGCCATTCTTCACGCGCATTGTCCCGCAGAAGATCCGCCTCTGCACCGGCGAGAACCAGTACATACTCCCCGCGCGGTTCCCGCACCTCATGAACGGAAACCAGGTTCGACAAGGTATCCCGGAGAATCTCCTCATGCATCTTCGTCAGTTCGCGGGCAAGCGCGCACCGCCTGTCGCCCAGAACCGCCAGGAGATCGGACAGAACTGCCTTCAACCGATGCGGTGATTCATAGAATATCAGGGTCCGGGTTTCCATTTTCAGCGTTTCCAATTGATGGACTCGATCCTTGCGGGCGGATGGAAGAAAGCCCTCAAAGCAGAAACGACCGGTGGGCAGCCCGGAAAGGACCACCGCCATGATGGCGGCGGCCGGTCCCGGTGCCATGGTGACCGGAATGCCTGCGGCAATGCTTTCCCGGATCAGAATTTCACCCGGATCGGAAATGCCGGGCGTACCGGCGTCGCTGACCAAAACCAGCTGTCTGCCCTCCCGCATCTGACGGACAAGGTCTCCAGCCTTCGCATGCTCATTCATATCATGGCAGCTGACCATCGGTTTTTTGATCCCGAAGTGATTCAACAGACGCAAGGTTTGCCGGGTATCCTCTGCCGCGATCAGATCCGCTTCGCGCAGGGCTCGCAGCGCACGCAGGGTGATATCCTCCAGATTGCCAATTGGGGTTGCCACCACCAGCAGACTGCCTGCCGGTCTGAGGGACAAGGGTCCGGCATTTTCTTCGTGTTGTGTCGGATGTGTGGTTTCCGGGTTCATCTGTTTCCTTTCGGACGGCGGGGTCGCCGTACCCTGCGGTCATGACGGAGTATCCGTCGTACAGGGTCGCTGCAGGAATAAGTCAATGCGGGTACTGCGGTCGGTCTGGAAAAAGGTGGCTACAGAGATACAGAGGCATGCCGTGTGACATGGCAGCTGATGTTCACAGCGACCGGCAGACCGGCGATGTGCGTGGGATAGCTTTCCACATGGACCCCGAGGGCGGTTGTACGTCCGCCAAGCCCCGCCGGTCCGATTCCCAGCCGGTTGACAGCCTGGAGGAGTTCGACTTCCAGATCGTGCAGGTGTGGTTTGGGATTGTGACGGTCCAACGGACGGAGGAGCGCCTGCTTGGCGAGAAGCGCCGCTTTTTCCATCGTCCCCCCGATGCCCACGCCCACAACAATGGGTGGACAGGGGTTTGCGCCGGCACGGGACACCGTGTCCAGAACGAAACGACGCACGCCCTCCACCCCGTCGGAAGGCTTCAGCATGGCCAAACCGCCCATATTTTCACTGCCGAATCCCTTCGGACAGATTTCGATATGCAGGACATCACCTGCCACAAGTGAAAGGTGGATGACAGCAGGCGTGTTGTCCCCGGTATTCACCCGAAGCAGCGGGTCCGACACGACGGATTTCCGTAGAAAACCCTCCGAATAACCTTTTCTGACGCCAGCCTGTATGGCCTCCGTCAGCAGACCGCCCAGGATGTGGACTTCCTGTCCGAGTGTGACGAATGCGACCGCCATGCCCGTATCCTGACAGATGGCCATCCGTTCCTCCCGGGCAATCGCGGCGTTTTCCAGCAGGCTCCCGAGCACGGAGCGCCCTGTTTCCGTGATTTCAGTTTCCCGGGCATCCCGGAGCGCCTTTTCAATATCCGGGTTCAGGCAGCAGTTTGCTTCCACGCAACAGACAGCTACCGCCTCCACAATCTGTTCCCAGGCAATTTCCCTCATCAGGCATCCTTTCCCTGCAGCCGCCGCATAGCCTCCAGTGCGTTTTTCGCCGCATCCTGCTCCGCTTCCTTCTTTGATTTGCCGATTCCCGTTCCGAGGCTGCGACCGTCACATGAAACCTCCACACGGAAAGTTCTGGCATGGTCCGGACCACTGCTGTCGACAACCTTGTAGGCGATGCGGACCGTACCGCCCTGCTGGAGCTCTTCCTGCAGATGCGTCTTGCTGTCGGCATTCGTGTCGCCGCTGAGTGCGGCCCTGTATCGTCCCTCCATCAGGCGGAGAATGACTTCGGATGCGGCCTGCATGCCGCCGTCCAGAAAAATGCCGCCAAAGACCGCCTCAAGTGCATCCGCCAGAATGGAAGGACGGTTTCGCCCCCCGTTCTGATCCTCTCCACGTCCCATCAGGAGCCAAGCGCCCAACCCGAGCGATTCGGCCACGTGCGCAAGCGAGGATTCACAGACGATGAGAGACCTCAGACGGCTCATTTCCCCTTCCGAGCATCCCGGATGCTCCTGATACAGACGTACGCTGAAAATGAAATCAAGCAGCGCATCTCCCATGAATTCCAGTCGTTCGTTGCTGCCGAGTCCATACTGGGTATTCTCGTTTGCGTAGGAACTGTGGACAAGAGCCTGAAAGGCGTGTTCCCTGTTGCCGTAGCCATAGCCGATTTCCGTTTCGAACCTGACCAGGTCCCGTCGCAAGTCTTCAGGCGATTTCATGAAGTTCCTCCCGGATGATGAAGTCGGCTCCTTTCCTCCGGCAGACAGCCGGACAAGAAAAAGAGCGGGGCTTGCGCCCCGCTTCATTATACCCCATGACCAGGTCCGATTCAAACCGGCCTGTTCGTTACGCATACCGTTTCAGGACGATGGCGCCATTATGTCCGCCGAAGCCGAGAGAGTTCGACAGCGCAAACTCAATTTGCTTTGCCCTGCCGATATTCGGCACAAAATCGATATCACAGCCTTCCGCGGGTTCCTGGAGATTGATGGTGGGCGGCAGGAAGGAGTCCCGGATGGACAGCGCCGTGATGACCGCTTCGATGCCGCCGGCTGCACCCAGCAGATGGCCGGTCATGGACTTCGTCGAACTCATCGGGACGTTTCCGACATTCTCCCCGAAAACGGTTTTCGCCACCAGCACTTCAATGGGGTCCCCGACGGGGGTCGAAGTGCCGTGTGCATTGACATAACCGATTTGTTCCGGCCGGATGCCCGCATCCTCGATGGCAATCTGCATGCACTTTGCACCGGCTTCGCCTTCCGGATGAGGCGCCGTCATGTGGTAGGCATCGCAGGTGCAGCCGTATCCGGCAATTTCCCCGAGAATCTTCGCACCGCGCCTGACGGCGTGCTCATATTCCTCGAGCATCAGAATGCCGGAACCTTCGCCCATCACAAAGCCATCGTGTCCCTTGTCGAACGGACGGCAGGCGATTGCGGGATCCTCGTTCGTGGACATGGCGCGACTTGCGCAGAATCCGGAAAAACCGAGGCCGGATATGCAGGCCTCCGCCCCCCCGGAAAGCATCATGTCGACATAGCCGCCCTGGATCATGCGGAAGGCATCTCCGATGGCATGATTGGAGGATGCGCAGGCAGTCACGACACAGACATTGTATCCCTTGATGCCGAACCGGATGGCCACCTGCGCGGAAGCCATGTTCGCGATCATCATCGGCGCAAAGAACGGACTGACGCGTTTCACACCCTTCTCAAAGAGAATGCGGCTGTTTTCCTCCAGTGTATCCATGCCGCCGATGCCCGACCCGATGATGACACCCGCCCGGTACGGATCCATGGTCGAGAAGTCTATCCCGGACTGTGTGACGGCCTGCGATGCCGCTACAACGGCGTACTGGACAAAGCGGTCCATGCGCCTTGCTTCTTTTTTGTCGATGTAGGCGGATGAATCAAAATCACGGAGTTCAGCCGCGACTTTGGTCGGATAATCCGTGACATCGAATCGGGAGACGGTGCTGATTCCGTTTTTGCCGGCCTTCACCGAATTCCAGAATGTTTCCACATCGCACCCGAGTGCATGGACGACGCCCATACCGGTGATGACTACTCGCTTTTTCATGGGGAAACTCCTCCTTGTATGTACTTGCCCGGCCGCTTTGCGGCACCGAATCACGAGATTCGGGATACCTGGGTCCTGGATGGAAGCCGGTTCAAGACCCGTTGTTCCGGCTGTCATCCTATGAAAAAAGGTCCCAAAACAGAAGTGCTTTGGGACCTTCCTCATGCAATTGCAGCGTCAATCAGGAATGTGCCTTGATATACTCCACGGCATCTCCGACAGACTGGATTTTTTCAGCGTCCTTGTCGGGAATCTCGAGGTCGAAAGCCTCTTCAAGCGCCATAATCAATTCGACGATATCGAGGGAGTCGGCTCCGAGATCATCGATGAACGAAGCCTCCATGACGACGTCTTTCTCGTCGACACCCAGCTGTTCCACAATAATTTCCTTTACCTTGTCAAAATTCAAATCATTCACCCCCTTCCGCGTCATGAATCGCAAGGCCGTCTCCGGCCAGTGCTTTCGTTGTCGATCCTGCATCCTGGATCATGGTATTACATATGCAGGCCACCGTCAAGTTGGATGACCTGCCCCGTGATGTAGGCGGATTGGCCGGATGCAAGAAACACTGTCAGATCGGCGACCTCGGAAGGTGTCCCGTACCTTCCCGCGGGGATGCTTTTCAAATAGGCTTCCTTGACCGCCTCGGGCAGTCCGTCCGTCATCTGCGTTTCGATGAAGCCCGGTGCAATCGCATTGCAGGTGATGTTCCGCGGTGCGAGTTCCCTGGCGATGGATTTGGTGAACCCGATCAGCCCCGCCTTTGATGCGGCGTAGTTGGATTGACCGGCATTCCCCATGACACCCACGACCGAGCTGATGTTGATGATGCGGCCGGTCCGTTTCTTCATCATGACCTTTGCAGCGGCTTTCGTGAGCAGGAACGTCCCTTTCAGGTTTATATCCATGACACGATCCCAGTCCTCCTCCTCCATGCGGATCAGGAGCTTGTCCCGCGTGATGCCTGCATTGTTGACCAGGATATCCACGGTACCATAGGCTTCCACGGCGGCATCCACCAACTGCTGCGCGCCTTCCGGCCGGGAGATGTCCGACTGGACCGCAGTCGCGGAGAATCCCGCTGCGCGCAGGTCGGCACATACCGCATGGATGGACTCCGTCGTCCCGCTGACGACAACTTGCGCGCCCAATTCGCAGAACCGTTCGGCGATGGCTTTTCCGATGCCCCGGCTCGAGCCGGAGACGATGACGGTTTTTCCTTTCATGTCCATGACATTTGTCCTTTCATGATGCCTGCCGTCTGCACGGTATTCACATCCTCCGGAAAAATCACACTTTCAGTGCGGCGATGGTCGCATCAATGGATGCCTGGTCGTCGGCATTGTAAAGAACGGCATCCTTGGAGATTTTTCGGATGAATCCATTCAATACCTTGCCCGGGCCGATCTCCACGAACGTGTCCACGCCATTTTCCAGCAGGGTGCGCACACAGGCTTCCCATCGGACGGATGAACTGACCTGCTTCACCAGGAGAGTCTTGACGTCCGAAACATCGGCGATGATGCCGCCTGTGACATTGGTCACGACAGGGATCTTCATCGGGTTCAGCGTGAGTGTCTCCAATTCCGAAGACAATCTCTCTCCGGCCGGCTTCAGCAGACTGCAATGGAATGGCGCACTCACCGCAAGCGGCATGGCTCTTTTCGCACCAGCTTCCCTGGCAAGGGTGCAGGCCGCCTCGACTGCAGCCGTTTCCCCTGCGACGACCACCTGACCGGGACAATTGAAGTTCGCAGGTTCCACAACCCCATGGGCGGAGGCCTGCCGGCAAACCGTCAGAACCTGTTCGTCGGAAAGACCGAGAATGGCTGCCATGCCGCCGGTTCCGGCCGGCACGGCTTCCTGCATGAACCGTCCGCGTTTGCGGACCAGTGCGATGGCATCATCGGCGGCAAACGTGCCTGCCGCAACATGGGCACAATATTCGCCCAGACTCAGGCCCGCCGTCATATGCGGCAGGATGCCCGCTTCCAGCAGCGGCTGCATGCAGGCCAGACTGGCGGCCACGATGGCCGGCTGCGTATTTTCCGTGATTTTGAGTGACTCTTCGGTTCCAAGGAAGACGAGTTCTCGGAGATCCATCCCCAGGACCTTCGATCCGTCATCGAAGACGGCTGCCGCCGCGGGACAGGATTCCACTGCTTCCCGGCCCATGCCCGGATATTGTGCTCCCTGTCCGGGAAAAATAAAAGCGATTTTGGCCATTTCAGGTCACCTCCAGTCGATGGTTCCGGGAGTGCGCTCATGACGCATCCGGAACGGCTGCGGGGTTTCTTCAGTCCATGCTCCAGCGGATGGCGGTTGCGCCGTACGTCAGACCTCCACCGAAGGCGACCAGCGCCAACAGGTCGCCTTTCTTCAGCAAGCTCTTTTCGACCGCTTCGTCGAGACAGACCGGAATGGATGCGGAGGACATGTTGCCGGTAAACTCGAGATTCGAATAAATCCGATCCATCGGGAATTTCAATCGTTTCTGGGCATTCTGCAGAATCCGCATGTTTGCCTGGTGCGGAAAAATCCAGTCCAGATCCTCCACGCTGAGTTCCGCTTTTTCCAATACCTTGCGGACCGAATCCGCCATGGTGCGGGAAGCAAACGCAAATACTTCGCTGCCATCCATCCAGATTGTCTGGGTTTTGCCATGCGGCCGCACTTCGCGGTCCGTGTCCGTCATGTGAAAAGCAGGCAGGGTCAGACAGCCTCCCTGCTCTCCAGCCGCACCGGTCATGCTGGCCAGCACACCGGTTCCGTCCTCGACACGGCCCAGCACGACTGCGCCGGCACCATCACCAAACAGGACGCAGGTTTTCCGGTCCTGCCAATCAGTGACGCGGCTCAGGCCCTCGACAGCTACGACAAGCACCTGTGCGGCGGCACCGGTTGCAATGTATTGCTGCGCAACATGCAGCGCATAAATGAAGCCTGTACAGGCCGCGTTCAGATCAAAGGCGGATGCGTTGACGGCACCGATGCGCGCCTGGATGGAACAGGCCATGGAGGGGGTGAGAGAATCCGGTGTGATGGTGGCAGCGATGATGAGGTCGAGGGAGCCCGGTTCGATTCCGGCACGCGCCATCGCCTTTCTGGCGGCTGTTTCCGCCAACTCGGCGGCTGGAACGCCTTCTTCCAGAACTCTGCGTTCGCGGATGCCGGTCCTTTGCAGAATCCATTCATCCGAAGTTTCCACAATTTTCTCCAGGTCATGATTGGTCAGGCGTTTGTCGGGCAGGCAGCTTCCCGTTCCCAGGATGCCGGTTGCGAAACGTCCGTTCATGCAATTCCTCCGGTTTCGATGTTTTCGACGGTATCCGATGTCTGGAACGCGCTGCGGATTTGTTCTGTGACGGTCAGACAGGCACCATTGCAGACCTTCAGGATGGTGTTCGTGATGCCCTTTGCCTTTGAATTCCCATGACATTTGAAAACCATGCCGTCGATGCCGAGAATGGGTGTCCCACCGAGTTCTTCAGGATCCACCTTTTTCTTCAGCACACCCAGTTCCTTTCTGATGAGAAACGCAGCGAGCATGGTCAGAACATTGCGGGCGTATATCTTCTTCAGGTTTCCCAGAAGGTACATGGCCGTACCTTCCATCATCTTGAGCATGGCATTCCCGGTAAACCCGTCACAGACGGCCACGTCGACCCGGCCCTCCGTAATGTCGCGGCCCTCGATGTTTCCAACGAAATTGAGGTCTGACTGCTGCAGCAGGGGGAACGCCTCCTGAACCACCGAATGTCCTTTGCTGTCTTCCGTTCCGACGTTCACAAGACCCACGCGGGGATTCTTCACACCATGGATTTCCCGCATATAGGCGGAACCCATGATCCCGAACTGCAGATAACTGGCCGGCCGGAGAACGGTGTTCATGCCGGCGTCTATCAGCATGGTTCCCCCGCAGGAGGAAGGTACGATCGGTGCCAGTGCCGGGCGGACAACACCCGGAATTCTTCCAGGAATGAGGAGGGAACCCGCCAGCAGCGCACCGGTGCTTCCCGCGGAAATGAAAACCTGTCCGCTCTTGTCTTTGATCCGGTTCATGCCGACAACCAAAGACGAGTCCTTTTTCTTTTTGATGGCTTCGGTCGGTTTGTCATGGTTTGTGATGATTTCAGTCGTATGGGTTACGGTGATGCGGTCGTGCCGACTGTCTCTGGTTCCGAGCAGGTTGTTGATGCGGACACTGTCCCCGATGATTTCCAGTTCAAAGCCTTCAGCCCGCCGGAGCGCTTCCAGACAGCCTTTTATGATTTCGTCCGGAGCATTGTCGCCCCCCATGCCGTCCACGATGATTCTCATTGCACATGCCTCCCCGTCCGGTCACTCAACCGGATATGATGCCGTCATCCGTTTCCTTGCGCGGCGTCTGCGCCGATGGCCGCCAAAATGAACTTGCCTCGGAACATTTCGACCTGGCGGCAGTTGATGAAGACCCAGACAACGTGCCGGCCGCCTTCCCGGTTCTCCCGCACCGTGGCTTTTGCCACGAGTCGATCGCCGGACTGGACGGGACGTTTGTATTTGATGTTGGCCACGCCGACCAGGGCGACATCCGCATCAATGACGGCGATTGCCAGCGATTCGGCCATGGCGTAGATATAATGCCCGCGGACAATTCTCGAACGGGTGAAAACCATGTCTTCCGTGGTGTCCAGCACGGAAATGCCAGACTCGCCCAGCTGCAGTTCGATGAGTTCGCCGATGATTTCCTCACCCTTCAGGGAACGGACTTTGCCCTGATTCTGGGAGGCGACATCCCGAATACGCTGACGGAGCTCGGGAATTCCAAGTTCCAGCCTGTCCAGCCGGACGGTCGGAATGCTGACATCCAGAAACTCGGCAATTTCCTCATCGGTCATGAAAGGGGCATCCTTCAATTTTTCCAGAAGACGGACCTGCCGCTCCTTTTTTGCATGCGGATTTCTGCTCAAACCATCCACCTTGTCCCATGCCAAAGTTTGTTATTACCAGATGCTAATTCCTGTTGCCAGTATAACGTATCCTTTATGACAATGCAAGCGAAAAAAAGGAAGCTGCCCACCTGGGCGGCTTCCTTGGATGACAAAGGCATGGCAGATCAGCAACAGGTCTGCCGAATTGGGCTGGCAGCCGCATCGCTGGTCAGCGAGCCGAAAAAGCGTAAGTCGTGGTGAAGCAATACTGTTCTCCCGCCTTCAGAACTGCACTCGGGAATTCCGGGAAATGGACCGAATCAGGAAAAAACTGCGTTTCCAGGCAAAAACCCGCGTGTTGCGGATACGAGCATCCACCTTTTCCGAGTGGCTTGCCGTTGAGGAAATTGCCGCAGTACAGCTGCACGCCGGGCTTGTCGGTGACGACCGTCATGACGCGCCCGCTGACCGGATCGCAGGCCTCGACGCAGACTGACGGGGCCAGGTTGCTCCGGTCGATGACATAATTGTGATCGTACCCTTTGGTCAGGAGAAGCTGCGGATCCTCGTCCCGGATTCGGGCGCCGATGGCCATCGGGGTGCGGAAATCGAACGGTGTGCCTTCCACGGGGCGTTGTTCGCCGGTTGGAATGGAACCCTCGCCGATCACGGTGAAGCGGGATGCGTGAATTTGAAGTTCCTGTCCCAGGATCGTGCCGGAATCATGACCGGCGAGATTGAAATAACTGTGGTTGGTGAGATTGATCACGGTATTCTTGTCGGACCTTGCTGTATATCCGATGGAAAGCGCATTGTCCTCGGTCAGTGTGTAAAGGACGGTCACCTCCAGGTTGCCCGGAAAGCCTTCCTCCCCATCACGGCTGTAATAGGACAAGGCAAGCGCATCCCCTTCGGGACCGGGGACGACGGCAGCATCCCAGATCTTCTTGTCGAAGCCCTGCGTTCCACCGTGAAGCTGGTTTTTCCCCTCGCTTGGAACCAATGCGTATTTCACACCATCCAGGATGAATTCAGCCCCTGCGATGCGATTGGCATAACGTCCCACCAGCGCGCCGAAGAATGGGTGCGGGCTCAGATAATCGGCCAGCTTATCACATCCGAGCACGACATCGGCATTCTTCCCGGTTCTGTCGGGAACCTGCAGCGAGACGATGATTCCCCCGAGATTCAGAATCTCCGCCTTCATGCCGGCCGTGTTCGTGAATGTGAAACAATAGACGTCCCTGCCTGCGTGCGTCCCCCAAAGGGCCCTTTCAATTCGTGCCATGATGGTCACCTCCAACAATATCGTATGCACTGCGGACCCGAGGA
>JAIFNI010000264.1 GCA_020047785.1 Clostridia bacterium | reverse complement strand
CTTTGCGAAGCAAAGTATAATGTGCTATACTTCACCTGTGAAGAATGGTCGCTTCGCTCCCGTCAGAAGAGCGAAATGGCCATTCTTTGCAGGTGAAGTATTTTCCCGGAGGTGATGCGATGAGCTTTGCTGTTGTGCATATGATGAAAATAGGAAAAGGGGGTTTGCGCGGAATTCAATCGCATAATCAGCGTGAGAAGGATCCAAAGTCGAACCCAGACATCAACAAAGAACGGTCATGCCTCAATTATGACTTGATGAACAATAGAGCAATAAATTACCACCGAGAAGTCGCAGATCGGATCGCTCACTTGGCTCCGTCTACTCAAACGGTTCGCAAGGATGCCGTTGTTTTATGCAACTTCATTATATCTTCCGATACGGCATTCTTCGCTGCGCTATCTCCTGAAATACAGCGTTCGTTCTTCCAGGACTCAGTTAGATTTTTTTCAGAACGCTATGGCCCCGGGAAAATTGTGAACGCCACAATTCACATGGATGAGAAAACGCCGCACATGCACCTGGGTCTTGTCCCTATAAAAGAGGACCGGCTTACAGCTAAGTCCCTGTTCGACAGAAAGGAATTGCAGTCCCTTCAGACTGATTTCGCACGAGTGGTCGGATTGCCCTATGGCCTTGAAAGAGGTGTGGAAGGATCAGAACGAAAGCACTTATCAGAAATGCAATTCAAAGCGGCCATGGCTGAAGGGGAAGTGGCCAAGGCCCAACAAGGGCTTGAAGCCATGCAAAACGAAAAAAGGCAGGTTGCGAAGCAAATTGATGCAATGAAGGCGCTGCGTGGTGCAGTCGTTCCTGTCCGTGAGAAGTCGGCCGGATTCGGCCAAGCACGGCGCGTGGTGGAAGTCACGATGGACAAGGCCACATATGACGCCTGCGTATCAGCTCAGCACCGAGCGGATTACTCAGAGCTGAGATTAAAGGACTCGGAGAAAAGGGTTGCACAGTTGGAGCTCTCTACAGGTTCGGAAGAAAACCATAAATTGCGAAAGAAAATCCTCTCATTGCAAAAGGAAAACATACAGCTGCGAACAGACTTATCAAAGGCTCATTCAACCGTTTCAAAAATCAGGGGAATTATTGATACAAATGATCTTTTGAGGGAGCAATTCCAGAAGTCAGAGCAGATGTTGTCTTTTCATTCAAGGGCGGAGTCAATCGTTGACCATGAACGTTGATATCAGTTCAAATACGAGTTTGAAAGACGCGTTCCCACATTATTCCTTGTTTGCGCACAAAGGGTTTGGGAGGTAACGCTTCACGGTCCAGTTCAGTTTTGTTTTACAGGTTGAAACGATTTTATTTGGTATTGCCTCATTTGTTTGGTGCCTGTTCGTTTGCTCGCATGTTCTTTATCAGCGCCCGAATGGCTTCTCGTTCTTCCTGGGTAATGAACAGCATAACCTTCTTCCGTCCGGTAGGGGGCCTTCCAGCCCCGGCCCTAGCTCCTCCATACCCTCGAATATTATAGGACCCGTCCTTGTTATTCCGGTGCATCATTTGGAAGGCACTATCCTTTCCCACGCTCTTTCACTCGCTGCTGTTACTGTCTCATTGGCCTTCTTCAACCTGGCAATTGTCCGCTGGGCAGATTCTGTCATCGGCATGAACGGTGATGCGTCCTCAAAGGCGGTTTCCAAGTCGCTGATGGCTACCGCCAGCATGTCCCGGACAAAGTCCATTTCCTTAATCGTCATTTTCAACACCTCCGAATTATCATCTTGAATGATTATACCCTTTTTCAAGTTGTGAAATCACTCCATCGATATTTGGTTCATGCCTATATCGGTTGCCCATTGCGACAGCGTAAAATCAAAAAATTTCTGACAACTGTTAATACCGGACAAGTCCATCTTCTCGCTCACAACCTCATACAGCAATCGTGCAATGCTTTCATGTGCGAACTCTGACAATGCCCTCGTGTTTATTTGATGCCCCTTCTTGCTCATTGCAACGGTTTGGAGCTTATCAAGCAAATCGTCTTTCTGCCAGACAAGGTACCTATCATATTCGTGAATCATGTGCGTTTTCAGAATGACAGATACATGCAGGGATTCGATTCTGCCGCCTTTTCCCCGGCCCTTAATCTCAGAGAACTTTATAAAGATGTCCGTCTTCTGGTTGATGTCCCGTTCCGCTGTTTCCAACACTCGCTTTTTCAGCATGTTGTACCCTTTGTACTTATCATCTGCAATGTCCAGCTTTCGCCTGAACTCCATCAGTGCAATAGTCTGTACCGCACGGGGTTGTGCCTCGTAAATCAAAGCCCTGAACATTTCATAGCATCGTTGGGCATAGACTGAGCCAAGCGGCAACGCATACTTTAGCAAAAACTTGGTGTAACCCTTGTTTTCAAGCATATACAGAAGATGCGGTGCAAGTCGGCTGTTGAACTCCATTGTGATCATGTTACCGGCCTTTGTCTGCTCCAGTTTGAAGTAAGTAACCCACGGATATATTTCAAACTTCCCCTTTTCGTTGACTTCTACCGTCCTTGAAACAAGTTTGTGAGCTGCTTCCTTGATAGCTTCATTTTCTGCTCCTGAAAATTTGTTTTCATCAAGCAGCTTCGCCATATCAGCTAGGGAGAACGTGATTTCTGGGAAAACCGTATCATTCGCGTTCAGCTTGGACATGGCAACATAAAGCAAGCGCCGTTCCCAAAGGCTCATGGTGAATCTCGCCTGCGCCAAGTCTTTTCCTATTACGACAGGAAGTTCCTTATTCAACTTCTTTTCGTTCCTTGTTTCCATTTTTTTATTCTCCACTGAATACCCGTGTAACGCTTTATTTATGATGTTTATACGGTTTTATCAGAACGGATTATACACATGATGCAAAAACACGTGAAACTCTTTTTTAATAAGGTTTTTGCTGTTTTATCAGAATGACTTTCCTTTTCCATAAAACATATACTATAGATGTTTCTTATACACAATATCATCATTAAAGAAACATAGCAATAATTGTTTCCTTTGGCGTAATATCCGTTCCGACAAGGCGTAATATCCGTTCCGATAAGGCGTAATATCCGTTCCGATAAGGTCTGAAAACGATTGGTATAAAAGCGTTTTCAGCTTCGACATAACAACTAAAAACAACCTATAACAACTAAGGTACATAAAGGGCAGATCCCACCCGCGCACGCGAGGTACTCATGATGGATACCGGTTCTTTGCCCATCTCCCATTACAGCCCAATTTGCCGTGCGGGGTGGTGCATTTTTTTATGATGTTCATTAGATATAAGCCGCTGATGTATAGCGTACCCGAAGTGTCAACGGCATTATGATATTCTCCCTAAAAGGAGGCGGTGCACTATGTGATTGTAAGAACGCGATCAAACCATCACTCATGAAAAAGAAAGGGGAACGAAATGAAGAAATCAAACTCATCAGGAATACACCCTACTATGCTCATTGCCATGTTCATTGTATTGGCAATGCTGCTTGGCCTTACGCGCGATGTCATGACGTTTATCTGCGTGGGCTATGGCGTACCGCCACCACCCTTTTCATACCGGGTTCCATCGTTCAGCGTAAAATTTGGACCACTGGAAATTCAGAATGAGCAGATATCCCGGAACAGACACGAAACAAAAGAATAGCGGACGCCCCATTGCCGTGGGATGCCCGCTTATCAAAAAGAGTTTCTTGAGATTCTGCCTATGCCCCATGTTATCGTCCGTGCATATCCCTGTCAATAAAGAGAGGGTGTAACAGTTGAGTTACACCCTCTCCCTATATCCCTTACTATCGTTAAGCCTCTATCATCGACTGTTCTTCCCTTTTCTTTTTAAGCATCTCCTGGTATGCATTCAAATCGAAATTCCGATAGGCACCCAGTTTCTTGGCACTTTCCACCTCAAGCGCGATTGCCTCATTTTCTTGACGCTCATAAAGATTCATAGATGCTTCAAATATGGGCATGGATACAAGTGCCATGACGGGAGTGTTGTTTACAAAAAGAATAAGGTAACCTTTTTCGTCGACTGCTATTCGGGTGTTTTTAAAATCTTGGGCAAGTTTTGTCGCTGTTGTAATGTTTTCGCGTGAAAATCTGAACATTTTGATCGCTCCTCTCAAAGCGCTGAAGAAAGGTACAAACACAGCTGTAATACTGAAAACTAAGAATACACGTGGGCCTCCAAGTGCATGGTCCTGTTGTGAAATCGTTAGAGGGTGGTGAATACAAGTGCTATTATAAAGGTATTAAGAGATTTTGTCAAAGTTTTATGAATAATAATAAGTAAAATATATTTTATTTCCAATATTAAATCTTTATAATTTCTTTATTTTAGTTGACAGTAGTAATTTACAGTGATAAAATCCGAATAACGGGAGTAGTTTGCCCTTTCCACGAGGGAGAAGTACCACCGACATTCTAGAGAAAGGAGGAAAATGGGAATGCCCTATAATCTTGTTATATCTCAATCAGCAGAAGCTTTTCTGGCCACGTTGTCTGTCGACCAGGGCTTTGATTTTTCCGAAAAAGCAGAAGCCATTATGCGTGCCGCTCCAACCTTCGGAAGACCATTGCAGGATATGGCTGACCGAAATCTTGCGGGCTGTCTGAAAGTTTACTTTGACAATGCCTCATTGCGGATCGTGTATGAAGTCATCGAGAACGATGCAATCATTCATGCTATTGGTCCAAGAGAAGGCATGGGCGTGTACATCAGCGCCGATCAAGAACGTCGAAAGCTGTATCAAGAACGTGCGAATCTGGATAAAGAGAAACCGTAATATCCATGACGCGAAATGATGCAAGCCACCGAAAACAGTGAAAATCATCACATTAAGCAACAAAGCAAAACAAATAGAAAAGATAGTTCAAAAGGCGCAAAGAGAAAAAAGCGAACTGATGCAAACACAGGAACAAAAAACCAAAGGCAGTATAACACGACAATAGTGACACCAAATTGGGAAAAACGCTGTGGCCAGCATCAATATAAAGAAATAGGGGGAAGGGGTGATGTGCCCCCTTCCCCCTATCCATATGGCCTGATATCGCGCAAAGGGGGTTTTGTTTCTATGTCCGCTATGACATATTAACGGACATACATCAAGATGCATCTATGACAATCCGAAAGTGGTGTTCAGCTTCGAACTCGTTGGTAGAATCTTTCGATGTGGCATAAGGTTCCCACCCCTCACTAAGTAAACATGAAACAATCTGCTTAAAAGCGAGGCCACCATTCCCCTTATTCTTTATTTCATAGTTACTCACGTCCACGCCTTGTCCGGGCAGCTCGTTCAGTACCACTTTTTGTGCTTGGAGGCTATTGAGGATAACCCTATGATTGTAGTGTCCCAAGATTCTCAATCTCGTCCAGCTTGAGTTCCATGATACGGATGCCATCGCATATTTTTTCATCGCACTTCCTCCCTCACCCTCACCTTGTCAATGATGGAAAGGACAGGCTTGCCCGGCCCGTAGAAGTAGTAATCCGTCCCGTTGTGTTCCACCCGGCCCATATGCCACTCGTCATCATAATAGGCCTCGAGGGGATGTCCGCTTGTTAGCTCAGGCCCATCCTCTGCATTCTCTTGATATGTGACAACATACCGGCCCCTTGTGTTCTTATATAGGGTTCCTTCTATAGAAGGCTTACTCAGATATTCAATTCGGGCAGCTGCCGTTTCCATGTCATCCAGAAGGCCCTGCAGAATGTCCCGCACATATTCGCCTTCCCATGTGGTCTTATCAGTTGCATGGATTGCCTTGCTGATGTCAGCGGAAGCCGATTGTAGGGCAGCAAGTTCTTGCCAGTGTGCCATGAGTGTGCCTCCTTACTTGGCGTTGGTTCCCTTTTCTAAAAACTCCTGGAGGTCGTTATGCCGTACTCGCCAATACTTGCCTATCTTTGTGGCCTTAAGTGTTCCGGCCTTGATGTAGTTATATAGGGTCCGTTGCGTAACCTTAACGATGGCTTGAACTTCGTCGAGTGTATAAACCTTCAATTCTTCCGTCATGATCTGCCGCCCTTCAACAGTCGCTTGGCTGCTTCGATGTCCGCTTTTCTTATTTCGCGGTCTGCATCAATCAATCGATTCACGTATGCCGTCGAACTGATGCCGTCGAGCCGCCCGACCAGGTTCAAATATTCCAGATTTTCAACGGAAAAAGCCATGTTGATTCGTGGAAGACGCATTCCCTTCCGGCCCTGTGTTGTGAGTGCAGTTGCCGGCCGCGTATGGGAAGCTGCTTCGGATACTTGTAACTGTTCTGCTTCGTGTGGTTCTTGTTCATCATGTGGTTCTTGTTTATCGTGTGGTTCGTGTGGATCATGTGGTTCGTGTGCCTGTTGTGGCTCTTGTGTGGCCGTGCTCATGAACCTCGTTGCGGCCGCGCTCTTGAAATCTTTCTTAGCCATGGTTTACACCTCCGTCAAGCAGTTCATTCACGAATGCCATATAGTCCGCAGCCGCGTTACTCTTCGGCGCATAGCTGTATATATCCTGTTGCCGTGCCTGCGCTTCCCGAACTGCGATACCCTCCCGGATGGTCGTGTTGAAAACCTTGGTTCCTATCTGCTCGGCAATGTCCTTCAGCAAGTCGGCCATGTCATGGCTTAATACCGCGCGGCCATTGTGCCGGGTGAGAAGGATCCCGGCGACAACAAGGGAGGGATTGCAATATTTCTTTACTGCATCGATAGTTCCGTGCAGGTGCCACATTGCCTTCAGGCAGTACATATCTGCCTGAGATGGAGCGATCAGGATATCACTTGCCGTCAACGCATTCACCGTCAGCACGCCAAGCGAAGGGGGTGTGTCTATGATGGCATAGTCGTACCTGTCCGCAATGGACTGAAGGGCCTCCTTTAATCGGTATTCCTTCCCAGTTTTCGTCAACTCTATGTCAGCAGCACTCAAGGACTCATTTGCCGGGATTATATCACCACCTCCGGCATGTTGAATGGCATCCAACGCCGTCACCTCCCGCATGAGAAGGTCGTACATTGTCGCCCCATCCTCTTCAGCTGCTATTGTGTGTGAAAGATTCCCTTGCGGATCTAAATCAATGAATAAGACTGTATACCCCTTCAGGATCAGCCCATGACCCAAGGCATGTGCAGTGGTGCTTTTGCCAACCCCGCCTTTCTGCGCGGCTACGGATATCACCCTCATCTTTGTTCCTCCTTTGTAATGCTCTTGTGGATCGTGTACTTCTTGTACCTAATGTGGTTCATGTGGATCGTGTGACTATTTTCAGGGTCTAGCATCGCGTCTATGCGTCGTTCAGGGGCCTTTGCTACGCGCTCGATGTTGTGGGCGTATACTGCGGTAGTATTGATTGATGAATGTCGGGCAAACTGCTGTGCTTCTTGAATAGTTGCACCTCCCAACAGGGAGAGTGTAACGGCGGTGTGCCGTAAGCTGTGAGTGGTCAGTCTGTCGCTGTCATATCCTGCACTGACAATGGCACATTTGGCTATTCTTCGGATGCTTCGTGTGGTAAGCCGCCCGCCGCTGTTTCTGTCGCTGATTGACGCGAACAAGGGTTCAGATGCATTGGTATTCCCTCTTGCCCTTAAATAAGTCCTGACGGGCTTCAGCGTGGCTTCGGTGAGGACGACAAAGGCATCCTTTTCATCTCGACCCTTCCCTTGAATATACAGCAGGCATTCCCCACCTTGCTGGCGCATGTCCTCTACATTTGCCCGTTCGATCTCGATAGTGCGGAGTCCGGTCCTGACAAGAAGGTTTACCAGGGCATAATTTCGCTTGCCCTCCAGTGTGCTTGTCTCAATCCGCAGGACCTCGTTAGTCTGCGAGGGAGTAAGGCAATCCTTTCGGAATCCGCGCGTCGGCTTTGACCCTTTGATTCCGGCCGCAACATTCGGACATATCTGTTCTGATTCCAAATATGTATACAGCCCCTTCACGGATGACAAATAAATGGAAACCGTGGAGGAACTACAGGTTTCAATCAAGTGCACCTTATAGGCAAGGATATCCTCCCGCATTACCCTGAGTATCCCGCGCTCCTTAATAAAGGACATGAAGTTCTTCAACCCGGCCCGATAAGTGTCCTTGCTCTTCGGCATTACATCAAGGGAAGCAAGAAACGCCTCTATAACGTCATGGCAGGTTGATGCTTGTACAACAATTCCGCCCGCTACCGCTAATTTCTGCTCCATGTCATGTTCCTCCATCAACTTCATATGGATCGTGTGGTTCTTGTGTATATTGTGTGTGTTGTGGTTCGTGTGGTTGTTGTTGCTATGCACGGATTCTATACCGCCAAACAACACTTGTAAACACTATTTTCATATATTTTCATAAACGCACTAACAATCAGAGAGGCCAATTCCAGCGCAACAGACAAGCAATGACAACCCGCCTATGAACACTTGTAACAGGCGGACCCCAACAGCAAGGAGCTACTTATTACCGCAGACGGTGACAGCAACAGCTCGTGCTCACATCTTTGGAAGGTACATTTACAAGGACTGGCCGACGAGACCGGACTTCATATCTCTGTATGCCATTATCCCCTGGTACAAGCAAATGGAATGCCATTGAACACCGCATGTTTTCCCATAGCACTCAGAATTTGAGTGGTCGGCCACTTACAAGTCATGAGACCATAGTAAAGCTGATTGGCAACACCACAACAAAAACCGGGTTGAACACACAATGTCGATTGGACACAAACCAATACCCAAAAGGGATCGTTGTACAAGGTGATCAACTCAATGCAGTATATATTAAACATTCCGATTTCCATGGCGGCTGGAATTATATGATTCTACCGAAAACTTGATTTCTGGTTAATGTCTTTCGGCTCCTAAAATCAAAAACAGTTTCGTTCAGAATTGATTGTTAAAAAATTTTCTTCACCCATGTGGCAGCATTGCAATTGGATATCAAGTTGACCATAATTAAATGGTGTGATAGAACTAACAATGTAATAATATAACATAGTTGCCGTGACGTACCTATCCATGATTATTATGGGAATAGAGAGGGAGGTAAAAATGAACAAGAAGAGGTTCGGAATCAGTGCTGTTGTGGTTCTATCTTTTTTGCTTATCTGTACAGCGATGGCATATTCAGGGGTTCTTGATAGCTTTCAAGGTTATGATTACACCAATGTGGGCCAGCTCGCTGTAGATAGCTTTACCCTGAATGACTCAAATCTTATTACTGTAATCAGGATAGATGACGCTCAAGTTTGGGGCCAGGGTGGAACTGCCGGGATGTACGTCACTGCATGCAAGAAGAATTTTCTCGGTACGTATGTTGCGCAACAAAACTTATCCTTTCAGAAAACAGCAAATGATACTTCATATTCAGAACTGTACTTTTCTGGTCTGTCAACAGGCACTTATAAAATGAAGTTTACTTCTATTTATCCAGATCTTGTGGATTTTTCCGGAACGGTTTACGATAACTATTAAAGGCCAAGGCACATTGGTATAGTGAGCGTCACGGCATAAAAATACCTCACTGTACTGGAGGGGACATGAAGGAATCTACACGAATTGCTTTTTCACGTGTTATTGCTGCTCTTATTTCGCTAACGATATCTTTTTTTAGTTGCTATTATGTTCTTGATGATATTTTCATTCCCTCGCTCGTTATGAATTGGGGGAGATTATGTTTTCGCCTTTTCATAGGATACTTGCTTTTCCTAACTTTCGAATGGATTCAAAACCGTTCTATGACAAGGCATAAGTTTCTCACTATATTTTACGTCTATACAATTTTAGTTATTGCCTTGCTGTTGTCACGTGAACCTTTGAGAGCTTCTATCCCTTTATACAACTTTTCACTTGGAGTATTTGAAGATGTATCTCCAATAATCCCATTCGTTAACATTTTTATTTATGTGCCCATTGGATTTATGTTCCTTGATCTATTAAAAGGGAAATGGATTTGGGGAATGCTTCCCTCCATAACAATGGTATTCATAATTGAACTTACCCAAGCTCTATTACGTGTTGGAAAATTTGATGTTAACGATATCGTTCTAAATATTCTCGGTATTTGTATAGGTTTTTTTTCATATCATCTGCTAAAAAAACATATTCTATGTCGGTTTAGCGTAAAAAGTTTGTTATCTCAAGAACCATAAGCGTGAACATGAAGAGATTCTCTATGAGATCACCAGCATCAATCTGGAACTCATGAAAGAGGGAGTGTGTGGCAAGGGCTGACCAAAACATCAACCAGTTGCTTGCCCCGCTCAAGGATGTCGACGCATATACTCATGGGGATTTACCCTTGGCTGCCGCGTTAATTCATACGGGACTTTACTTTTACCGTTCACGAACTGGTTTTCATTGCATAAGGCGCGGCTCATCAGTTGAATACTCGGTCACATCTGTGCATAATGTGCTGCCAAACCGCCACCGCTAAAGGGAAATACAAATCGTGCAGGATAATCAAAAGCCCCTCGAATGGCAGTGCAACCATCGAAGGGCTTTGTGTTGGTGTGGGAACGAGCAGATAGATGACCTGAAAATACCGATTGCTAACATCAACCCTGTCCACGTGCGGTTTGGTGACCGTTCCAATGATTGTTGCATTCAGTTTGTCAATGATCTTGTCAGTACTCACCTTATTAGTGTGGTGTATGTCAGTACCAAAGCAAATCGGAGAGGAATGGGTCATTTGCTATAGATGAGTTGTATGAGATGTCGGAAGCGTTAACAGTGATAGAGGTGCCCCCAAGTCCGAGAGTATAGCTCGGATTGAACTGATAGTAAGAGCCTAAATATCCAAATCCATGATCGATATCAGCAAGAATCGCCATATTGCATTGTGAGCATTGGTGTGTAAAGCCAGTGAATTGAAGAACCCCGTTTACAGAAACCCATGCTCCGCCTCTTGGGAGCATTTTGCATTGACCAGGCCCAATTGGGCATGCGATATACATAGGTTGAATCTCCAATGCATTTGAGCGTACCGGAGATGACGAAAACATGAATAATGATGTTAAACACGTGATGGCAAGAATAATGCTGATAGTATTCTTAATCGATTTCCTCATAACTAATCCTTTCTTACTCTAAAGTGATCTGTTTTTTATCATTCTGCGAGGAATGTCTTGTACTCATTAAACCATCTGATTTTTCCAGATTCATCAAATTCGATGCTGCCTGTGATTTGCTGTTTGGCCGTGTTGTTTGAGTTGTCTGTCACATCAATATCGCATGTGAACGAATACTTGGCATTCCCTTCAGACTTCAAGGAGATTTTGGTTACCTTCGAAGACCATTTTTCTTCAATGCTGGGCAACTGGTATTTTAAGACATACATTTTTGACAAAAACGATGCATATGCACTGTCAGAGAAGTATTGCCTGTAGGTATCAGAAATGTATTTTATTGTTGGACTGTTTTCTTCTGTTAACGCTGTTGTTTCTGCTGTGCCATTATTTGGGTCTATGGATGATTCGTTTGCATATGCTTTAGAAAAGGTCTCGTTTGGACAAGTATAGAGTTCGTTTACTACCGTTGTGATAATCGCTTTTTGCGGGGATTGATTGCCACAGCCAGTGAAAAGACCAAACATACAAATGGATGCAGCAAGGCATAAAGAAATCAGCATATTTCGTTTCATATAGCACTCCTTTAAAATACCATCCAGCGCAGGAAATATTGAACGATATACGTGAATTTGTCCCCACTACCAGACTGCAAGTTGTAATAGGTTGGTAGTTCCTGAGCAAGGTTCAATGTGCAAAACTTGAGCATATATGATTAAAACAAAAATGTCATGACAAATGGATCGTATCACTAATTGTTAAAAATGTTAGCGAATACACTTATTGTAATATAATGGTAACTCAATATACATATTTACTCCAGTGGTAGCGGCAGAGGTAAGTGAGCGGAAACGGTAAGGTCAATTGAAGGAATACAGCAATCAAAATGACAGATTTATGACAAGGGACTTAAGGATTCTGGTTGTAAAAGCCGCTCCGTATCGTGTTAGGAGGGTCACATCCTACACAGATACTATAGTGGATTATTGGCCAAGAAAAACGCCGACCTGCCTTCGACGGTATTTATCGTTCGTTCGCTGCACATGCCTCAAGGCGTTGCCAGCCAGTAGGTTCACCATGCGGGGAAGTCCTTGTGAAACAGTATGATGATTCGGCAGGCGGCTTCGGTGAAAACCGGCCACTTTCTCTATAAAATGAAGCGCGCACCGACATCGTTGACTGCTCTGCTTACTGTCATATCATGGGACACATCTCCCCGCAGGGCACATGACTTTGCGAAGCAAAGTATAATGTGCTATACTTCACCTGTGAAGAATGGTCGCTTCGCTCCCGTCAGAAGAGCGA
>JAIFNI010000002.1 GCA_020047785.1 Clostridia bacterium | reverse complement strand
TAAAGGTGGCCGGTGTGCGGCCTTGAATCCATCTGTCAAATCAGAAAAATGGTACGGGACGTGCATTATGGGTTAAAATCAGAAGGATCCTGCTCAATTCGCTTCATTGCGGCACCTTGGAGGTTTCCATGGAATCACGTACGGTTATCCAAAGGAATGAGATGGAAATGGATATCCTCGTCAGCAAGATCCTGCGTTGGGCCAGCCTGGTCTTTCCGCTGATTCTTCTGATGTCTGTCGTCAAGGTCTTTGTCTATGACGTCCTGAATTATCTTCCGGCCTGCATCATCGGCGCGGTCATCTGCCTGGGTCCGCATTTCCTGTTGAAGCTGCCGTTGAGGAACCGTTACATCTTCCGGTATGCCGTCATCCTCGGCACCGCGTTTTTGGCCGCCATCATGAACATAAGCCGGATGGACATCAACATCATCTTCGCCTTCCCGATCATTCTCAGCTGCCTCTATTTTGACCGGAACCTGGTCCTTCGCGCAGTTGTCATCAGCAGCATCGCCTGCGTGGCCGCAACCGTGTACCGGTATTCGCTGGTGGAGCCGGATGTTCTGGCCAAGTTGAACTATACATTGTCCTCGAAAATCGTGTCGTACCTGTTCGAATTGTTCGGCATCTCCACCATCGTGGTCCTGCTGGCCGGCCGCATCAAGCACCTTGTCGATAGTCTCATCCGCACGGAAGAGAAAACCCGTGAGACCATCACCTTGGTTTCCCGGACCCTGACCCCGCTGAGCGAATCAACGGAAAAGCTGTCACGGGTATCCCAGAACATGGTCGGCGCAAGCGAAGCGACCCGCGCGAAGACGGACTATGCACGAAAAGCCGTGGAGGACATCATCCTGAACATCGGAAACACGAACGGCATGATTGGGGACACAAGCCGGAACATGGCCGCCATAACGGGTTCCGTGGAAACCATATCCGACACCATCGCGAGTCTTGCCGCCACTTCGGAACAGACATCCTCTGTCATCGAAGACATCTCGTCTTCGGTGCACCAGATATCCAACAACATCGTGGGGCTCTCGCAGTTCTCTTCGGATGTCACGGTCTCCATCAGCGATGTCACCCAATCCGTGCGGAAAATCGATGCATCGCTGTCGGAAATCAGTGTACGGTGCAGAAAATCGCTGCAGCTTACGGCAAGCGGCGAGGAAAAAGCGAAGCATGCGGATCACATCATTGGAAAACTGCATGTCGCGTCGGGTCAAATAGGAAAAATTGTCAACATCATCATGAATATTGCGGACCAGACCAACATGCTCGCCCTGAACGCCGCCATCGAGGCTGCCGGCGCGGGCGACGCGGGCCGCGGATTTTCCGTGGTGGCCAATGAAGTCAAGGCGCTTGCCCGGCAGACCACAGAAGCAACCGGAGACATCAGCGCGCAGATCGATGCCATGAAGGATGGGATCCAGGAAGCCGTACAGGCTGTCCAGACCGTCGCGAACCTGTTTGGAGAGATCGTCGGCACAACGCATCATATCGCGGATTCCGTCAGCGACCAGTCCCAAACGATGGGATCCATTTCCGGTTCGCTTTCCGCTGTGGCCGATGGGGTACGCAAAACATCCATGGATATCGGAGAAATCGCCACCAACTCGAAAAAGGCGACTTTCAGCCTGAGTGAGGCAACAGGAGGCGTTCATCAGTTCTCGGACTCGCTCTCGAGCCTGAGCGAATCCTCCATGGCCGTATTCAGAAACATTGAACAAGCCAACGTGAAACTCCGGGATGTCACCCGGACCTCGGACGAAATCGATACGAAGGCAAATCTGATTTCGGAGAGCGTGCAGGACATCGGGATTGCGTCCGATGCGCTCATCCGGGTGGCGGATGACACAAGCAACGCGGCCAGGACACTGACCGGCATCACACGAAACCTGGAAGGCATTCTGCGTTGAGGCGCCGGCATTTCCCTATGCATGCATGTTGTTCTCAAGCTTGATTGTCTGTTCAGCGCATTTGCAGGGCTGTGTTCCATGCCTCATCATAGGCCGTATCCAGCATGGCCACAATATTCTCCGGCGAGATGTCACCCAAAATGTTGTGCACCTGATTGAATATGAATCCACCGCCGGGACGGAAGATGCGGAACAGTTCACGGACATTTTCCGCCACCTCTTCCGGGGTGCCCATGTTCAGCACCTGCTGGGTATTGCAGCCGCCCCCCCAGAATGTCAGTTTCTCTCCATACAGGTCCTTCAGCACCCGGGGATTCATGTCCGAAGCGGAAATCTGCACCGGGTTCAGCACATCGATCCCGCAATCGATGAGTGTGGGGATCATCGGGCGGATGGAACCACAGGAATGCAGGAAGATGTGATAATCCGAATTTGCGTGGACAAAATCGCAGAAGCGCTTCAAATAAGGCGCGCACAGGTCGTCGTAGACGGCCGGATTGCAGAACGGTCCCGATTGCATGCCAAGATCGCTGTTCAGCGTGATGCCGCCAATCCAGCCGCCCATCCTTTCCATGACCGTCTCCACCCGTTTCAGATTCGCCTGCAGCTGCCGCTCATTCCGATCCATCACCTCATCCGGGTCGGTCAGCATCTCGCAGAGCCCATCCATGGTCCCTTCGAAATAGGCGGAAAACTCCATGAACATCGTGTAATAATTCGTTTCCTTGAACAGTCGTTCAGCTTCCAGAACTGTCGCAGCGAACTGTGGGGAATCCACACTGCCATCGAAGAAGGAAATCCAGTCCCCATCAAAGAAATAACCGCCCTTCGGCATCCGCATGCGGCGGGTGTCATGATGGACAATCCACTGCCCCCGCTCATCCTGAACAGGTTGCATCGCGTCCGGTATCGCAAAGGAATACGGTGCGCGGGGAGACCAGCAGTTCTTTCCGGAAAAACCGGGCCGGAGCAGGATGCTGTCGCAATGGAATCGTTCCAGCACATCTGCATCCACACGGGCCAGGCACTGCACAGGGTCGACCATTTCAATGGCTTCCGTGTCCATGCCGAGATGCTTCCGGAGGTTGTGATAAGCAAATGCGGAAATACCCGATGAAAAATGCATGCCCAGATCGATGGGGGTACGGTCCGTCGGCTGGTGAAGAATCGCCTTCCTGACCCGCTCCCTGGATGTCATGGTTTCCACGCGTTTCCCGACAGACGCGCCCTTCCGCTGTTCGATAACCGGTCTGTTCTGTCCGTTTGCGATGCCATCCATGAAGTGCCCCCTCGTCTTCGCCCTGAAAATCCGACCACTCGGCCGACAAGTGTATCGTATCGCGTCCAGCTTTCTGTTCCTATGTGCCAATCCGCTAAAAACTTGTCTTTTCGCGCCATTCTTCTGTATAATGCTGTTGACTGAATCGTGTTGTTGCATGAAACAGGGATGCAAAACCGGCTTCGCCATATTTTCATCCCAGACGACCTTCCACTCAAGACTATCGAAAGGCAGGAAAAGATGGAGCCTGAAATTGGTCTGGCTCCCATGACGGGGCTTTCCTTCCAGCTTGCAGATACGGTCGGCCTCCATGCGTCCTTCGGCGGATATTGTGACTTCACCCGGTCTGCGCCCCGCAACGGCCTGCATCGGCATACCTACCATGAAATCTGCCTGGTGCTTCGGGGTCGGGGGGAATATCGGCATGGAAAGGACCTTCTGACCCTGCGCCAGGGTGATGTGTTTCTTTCGGAACCGGACGTGTACCATGAAATCAGGCTTTCACCGGATGAATCCGACGGACAGCTGCAGCTGCTCTACTTCCTGGTTCTCTCCGGCCCTTACCGGGAGGCGATTCCGGCTGTTCCGCCTCCGTACGGGGGAACCACGGCCGACTGGGTCGCGCGGGTTGTCATGGCCTTCTTCCATTCCCACGTCATCCTGGCAAGGAGGCGGCTGGAGCTGCTTCCTTACGGATCCTTTCTCTCCCGCATGGATGGGGCCGAAGAACCTGCGGCCCCATTCATGCCGCGTTTGGGAAGACCTGCCACACTCCGCATTCTCGAGACATTCCTGATAGAGTGCCTGGAAGCATTGTCCTCTGTGAAACCCGACGGGCTCGCTCCAGGAACTGCCGGCTTCGATCAGGAACGCATCGGACGAGGAAATCCATTGACCGGGAATATGTCACCAAGAGCGGAAACATTCACTTGGACGGAGAAGAAATCCGGTGGAAGGGCGAAATCCGTTCTTTCCCCGGAAAAAACCATGGACCAGTCCGACCCATTGGCCGAAGCCATGCGGCTGATCAGGAGAAACCCGGGCGCTGATTTGTCCCTGACAGTCCTCGCGCAAATGACCCGCACCTCGAACCGTACCTTGCAGCGACTTTTCCGGGACCGGCAGGGAACCACCTTTCAGGCTTTTCGTCTTGATTGCAGGATGCGACAGGCCGCAGCGATGCTCCGGATGAATTTTCGTGTCTCCGATGCCGCGGAGAAGTCAGGCATGCCTGATCCGGCCCGATTCAGCCGGATGTTCCGGAAGTATCATGGGATGAGTCCGAAACAGTATCAGCGTTCACACATGAACCAGACCCGGACTGAACAGGCAGGAACAGATCCGGCAGAACAAACATGATTCCCGCGTGCGAATCCATGGTAAGAAACAAATGCGGCATGCCCGTCGTTGCACCGACGGAACTTCCAGCTTTTCCTTGGAGGGAACGATCATGAAGGCAACTTTCCATGGCAGGCATTCTTCCAGAAAAACCACGGCAGGTGGAGTTGTGCGGATATCCCGCCACCTGGTCCTTCTGCTTTTCATCCCGGTTCTTTTTGCCGCCTGCGGGATGCTGGCGGAAAGCGACTCCCTGATTAAACCGGCGGACGGCGCCACATCGGTTTCCACAGGACCGGTCGACCCATATGAAATCGCCCTTGTCATGAAAACACTTACAAATCCTTTCTTCGTTCAGATGGAGAAAGGTGCGCGCGAGGCGGAAACAGCTCTCGGCATCAGGCTGATCGTGAAGACAGGCGCAAAGGAAACATCCATAGAACAACAAATCCAGATTGTGGAAGATCTGATCGTCCAGCAGGTGGATGCCATTGTCATCGCGCCTGGCAGTTCCACGGATCTGGTCCACATTTTAAAAAAAGCCCAGGATGCCGGCATTGTCATCGTCAACATCGACAACCGACTGGATGAGGCAATGTGTGCCACGGAGGGACTGAAGGACGTACCCTTCATCAGTGTCCGGAATGATGAAGGGGGAAAGCTCTCCACCGAGGCAATCTGTGCGAAGGCTGGAAACAAGGGATCCGCCATCCTGATCGAGGGCATCCGGGACGCAGAGAATGCCCGCCTCCGCAAGGAAGGCGCAGAAACAGCATTCAAGGCAAATCCGGACATTACACTGGTTGCTTCTGAAACAGCAAACTGGAAAATCGACGAGGCCTACGCGTTGTCCAAAACGCTGCTGACATCGCACCCTGATGTCACAATGGCTTTTTGTGCAAACGACATGATGGCACTCGGCCTGGTTCAGTATCTTCAGGAAACCGGCAGGAAGGACATTCTGGTGGCTGGTTTCGACAATCTGCCGGATGCGCAGACGGCCATCAGGGATGGATGGATGTACTGCACCATCGATCAGCAGGCGGATGTACAGGGCAGAAAAGGCGTGGAAGCTGCAGTCAGCCTGCTCCAGAAAAAAACGGTGGCTCCAGTCACTTATGTGCCGGTAAAACTCATCACAAAGGAGAATCTGGCGGAATAAGACACCGGAAAGAAGAATACGCTTTGCGGATAGGAAAAGGGCGCATGAAAAAATCGACCCTGGCCAAGGGAAGCCTGACCCGGAAATTTCTCGGATACATGCTGCTGGCGGGCATCG
Organism: Clostridia bacterium; assembly: GCA_020047785.1. Taxonomy (GTDB): domain Bacteria; phylum Bacillota; class Clostridia; order DSM-8532; family DSM-8532; genus JAEWSN01. Next base: position 6,521 of record JAIFNI010000002.1, on the reverse strand, counting down.
TCCCGCTGGTTTTTTTCGGGGTTATGGCCATTGTGACTGCAAGAAATGTGATTCTGTCAGACACCGTCGATTTCTATCGGAAATTTGTGAATCAACGGCGACAGTATGTCGAACTTGTCACGAATGATGTGGAAAGCCTGATTGCCAATCTGTCCGGCATCGAGGAAATTCAGGACGCGCTCGCACGGGACAATTCGGGTTCCGCATACGACAAGTTGTCCACGCAGGCGAAAATCGGATACATCCTCAGCGGCTATACAAATCTCAAAGGACTTGTTTCCATCGATATTTTTTCTGCTTCAGGAAACCATTTCCATGTCGGAGAAACCCTCAATGCCAGCAACAACGACACCGCGCTGACAGACCGCCTCCGTCAGGAAGCTGTTGCGTCGGATCGGTTCATCTATTGGAGCGGAATTGAGAATGGCATCAACCGGGATTCAAAGTACGCGCATGTCGTGACCGCTGTAAAGATTCTGACCGTCCGAACCGATACGGGTTCGGGAACAGATCGGAACGGGCTGCTCATTGTCAGTTACGACCCCGATGTCTTCGGTGGAAATCTGCATGAGCAGGTTGATTCGCAGGTCTACACCCTCATTCTGGACCACATCAGCCGCATCGTGCACCATCCGGATTCCTCCCTGCTTGGAGAAACCATTTCAGACAGCATCTCCCGCAAGCTTGCAGGGGTGGAAGGTTCATTTGCCCATCGCATCAACGGGGAAGACATGATGATTGTCTACGCGGGCATTGAGAAGACAGACTGGGTGATTGCGTCCTTCATCCCGATGAAGACCATCTACCGAACCAGCCAGCTGATCTCCATCGTGTTTGTCGGGTTGCTGGTTCTAGCAGGAACCGTCATCCCGATTTTCGGCAGATTGTTCTTCCTTCAGATCGTCGTACCGATCCGACAAGTCACGGAAACCTTCCGTTCCCTGCAGGCAGGGGAACCAATCATCGCGCGAAGATTCGAACAGATCCGCGAGGATGAAATCGGCATGCTTGCCGGCCTGTTCAACAGTTTCATCGATGCAAGGGAAAACATCACCGTTCAGAAACGCCTGGAAAGACAGCTGAACGAACAAAACGCGGAACTGCAGAAAACACTGGACCGGCTCAATGCAACCCAACTCCAAATGGTGCAGCAGGAAAAACTGGCGGGCATCGGGCAGCTGGCTGCCGGAGTGGCCCATGAAATCAACAATCCGCTCAGTTATGTGGCAGGAAATGTCGGCATGCTCGGGTCCTATCTGCACCGGTACGATAACGTACTGGATCAGCTGGTCTTCGAAATGAAGGAGGGATCGCCCGAGGCGGAGTCGCTGAACCGGCTCCGGGCTGTGTGGCAAACCGCCCAGATGGACCGGATCCGAAAAGATGTCATCGATATGACAACCGACATTCAGGAGGGTACCACACGCATCGAAATGATTGTGAAAGGGTTGCGGAGTTTCTCCCGAATCAACCCGAACGAGGACAAAAACTGGTATGATCTCAATGATGGAATCCGTACGACCCTGCTGGTTGCGAACAACGAATTGAAGCATGTCTGCCGGGTGCATTACGAGCCCGGAGACATCCCCGGCATCCTGGCGGATGGCGGCCAGATCAATCAGGTCATTCTCAATCTGCTGATCAATGCCGCACATGCCATCCAGCAGCAGCATGGGGAAGCGAAGGGCAACATCCGCATCGGTACCTCGGTGGAGGAAGACCATGTCATATGCCGGATACAGGACGATGGATGCGGCATGACCGAAGAACTGCAGAAGCGCATTTTCGAACCGTTTTTCACGACAAAGCCGGTGGGAAAAGGCACGGGTCTCGGTCTGGGCATCGCGTACGACATTGTGGTCAACAAGCACAAAGGCCGTCTTGACGTCGCATCGGTTCCAGCCGAAGGCACCACATTCACCATCATTCTGCCAATTGGTTACGACGCGGAGCAGCCGCCTGCCTGAAAAGACTTGCACATCCCCTGCCCGTATCATTTTCCAGAGAACCTCAGCCATATGGGGAGGTCATTGCATGGATACCGAAACCAGGCGGAGCATTCTGCAGGCGAACGATCTCGCAAAAAGGTATCAGATGGGTGAAGTGACGGTTCATGCGCTGCGGGGCGCCACCTTCGAGATATTTGAGGGTGAGTTCGTCGTCGTGCTGGGTCCATCCGGATCCGGGAAAAGCACCATGCTCAACCTCATCGGGGGCATGGACAAGGCCAGCAGCGGGGAAATCCATTACAAGGGCACTGCGCTCCACAACGCTTCCGAACGTCAGCTGACGCAGTACCGCCGCAATGCCGTCGGTTTCGTCTTTCAGTTTTACAATCTCATGCCGAATCTTACGTGTTATGAAAATGTCATGCTTTCCGTGGAAATTGCCAGAAACCCATTGAAAGTCGGGGAGGTCCTGTCGGAAGTCGGTCTTTCCGACCGCGCCGATCATTTTCCATCGCAATTGTCGGGGGGACAGCAGCAGCGTGTGGCAATCGCCAGAGCGGTTGCCAAAAATCCAGATATTCTGCTCTGCGACGAACCAACCGGCGCATTGGACTTCACAACCGGCATTCAGGTACTGAAACTGCTGCAGGAATTCAATCGGAAGCATGGACGAACGGTCGTCATCATCACGCACAACGCCGGAATTGCCGCCATCGCCGACCGTGTATTCCACATGAGGGACGGCCTGATTGTTCAGATTGACATGAATGATGAACCGCTTTCACCGGATGAGGTATCCTGGTGATGGATGCTCATGGAATCAGAGGAGGTTTCCCGACATGCTGTTCCGAAAAATGCTGCGGGACATCCACGGCAATCTGGTCTCCTGGGCCGCCTGCATCCTCATCATTGCGGTCGGGCTTCTGACCTATGTCTCCATGGCGAATACCCGGGACATCCTGCTGGATGCCAAAGACAGCTATTATCGGGATTTTCGCTTCGGTGACGTTTTTGCCGGCGTCGAGGGTTACCCGGTCGGAAAACTGGACGCACTCGCCCGCATCCCGGGAATCCGAACGGTGGATGCCAAAATGGTGCGGGATGTCCGTGTCCTGATTCCGGGCCGAACGGACAATGTCTACCTGCGACTGGTATCTGTGGATCTGTCGAGGGAGAACCGTCTGAACGACCTTTGGCTCGTGGAAGGCAGCATGGTTCGCCCCGGTACGCGCTCCGTCCTGCTGGGCGTTGAATTCTTCAACAAGAACGGATTCCAGCCGGGTGACAAACTTGACATCGTCATCAACGGCGCCAGGGAAACACTCGACATTTCCGGCAAGGGCCAGTCCCCGGAATACGTATACGCCATGAAGAATGCAACGGATTTTCTGCCGGCTTCCGAGAATTTCGGTGTGGCCTACCTGTCGTTTGATGCGATGGAATCCCTCTTTCAGACAAATGGTGCGGTTGACTCCATTTCCTTCACGCTGGACACCGGCATCACTTATGAGGATGTGAAGGAGAAGATACGCGTCATTCTCAAGCCCTACAAGCTTCAACTGCTGCAGGCAGGCAAAGACCAAATCAGCAATTTCATGCTCACGAGCGAACTGACGCAACTCGGCAGTTTCGCCACAAGCGCCCCGTTTCTGTTCCTGAGTGTCTCCACCGTCATCCTCTGGATCATGCTCAAGCGGATGGTGGAACACCAGCGCATGCAAATCGGGATGTTGAAGGCAGCCGGTTACACGGCCTGGGAAGTGTTGCGCCATTACCTGTCGTTCGCCCTGTTCGTCGGGATTCTGGGTGGGGTCCTCGGAACCGTGCTTGGCTTTGTGCTGGCTGGTGTCATGACGGATATGTACAAGGAATACTTTACACTGCCTGGTCTGGAAAACCGCTTTTCCCCCACCTATTTCCTGTACGGCATGAGCCTTTCCATCGGATTCAGCGTTCTGGCGGGTTGGCTTGGCGCCAGAAGCGTCCTTCGCCTGTCTCCGGCCGTCGCCATGGCGGCACCCGCACCCCCTTCGGGTCATCGGATCTCCCTAGAGGAATTCAAACTGTTCTGGCGATCGCTGACGGTTCAAGGTCGGATGGCCATGCGCAATGTGTTTCGAAGCAAGGCCCGCAGCCTTTTCACAGTCTTCGGCATTGCCATGTCGTTTGCGCTGATGGCATCCATCTTTTCCTTTACGGACCTGTTCGATGTGTTTGTCATGGACACCTTCCGTTATACCATGAAATACGACATGAAGGTCTCTCTCTCTGCACCGGCTTCCCGCGCGGCTGTCCTTTCGGAGGTCGGCGCGATGCCCGGGGTCCGGATGGTCGAACCTTTGCTGGAAATACCGGCAACCCTGCGGAACGGACACCGGGAGAAAAGCACCATCCTGATCGCGAATATCGGGAATCCCTCCCTGTACCAGGTCGTGGACAAAAACAACGAATCGGTCCGGGTGCCGGACGAGGGCATCATCCTGTGCAAGCCGCTCGCGGATCGCCTGGAGGCGGAGATCGGGGACCTGCTGGATTTTGAAAGTCCCTACCAGAAGAAGAAGGACCTGCAGATACCGGTCGTCGGCATCGTACCGCAATATATCGGACAAAACGCCTATATGAACCAGGATGCGCTGATCCGCCTCCTCGGCCAGGGCGAACTCGCGACTTCCGTCCTGATCCGCGTGGACGCGCCCGACAAGCCGGCCCTGAAAGGAGCCCTCCTGAAAGGAGCGACCATTGCCGGTGTGGATGACATCCAGCAGACCCAGCAAGGATATGCCACTCTCATGGACCAGTTTTTCTTCATGGTCTGGATCATGGTGGGGATGGTCATTCTCGTGGGCTTTGCCATCATCTACAATTCCAGTGTCATCTCCCTTTCCGAGCGGGAACGGGAACTGGCTTCCCTTCGCGTGCTGGGGATGGATCTGCACGAAGTTCAGGAAGTCATCTCGTTCGAGCAGAATTTTCTTGCCTTCTTCGGCATCCTGCTGGGCATCCCGCTCACCTACGCCATGTACAAGGGAATGGCTGACGGAATGCAGACCGACATCTACGTCATCCCCATCATCATCAATGTCCGGATGTTCCTTTACGCCCTGCTCGGAACCGTCGGTTCACTGTGCCTCGCATATTTGAACATCCGGCGGCGATTGCGGAGGCTGGACATGGTGGAAGTGCTGAAGGCCCGCGAATGAATCGGAGAAAAACCCAGATTCCCTGTCATGACAATCCGGACACACTTTTGGAGGCGGACATGAAAAAAGCAGTGAAATGGACCCTCATTCTCCTGACAATTCTCTCGATGGCCGGGTATATGGTGTATGAAGTCGTCAAACCGCTCCCGGTGGCGCTGATGACACTCTCCCCGGCCGACGTTTCGGTGGAATTCCGGGAAACCGGCACTGTGGCGGCATCCGGAACACGAAGCGTTTTCCCGGAGGTCTCCCTGCTCATAGCCTCCGTGAAGGTGGAGGAAGGGGACATGGTGAAAGCCGGCGATGTGCTGGTCAAGATGGACACGGATCCATTGACACGGCAAATCGCTTCTCTGGACGCACAAATCGCCAGTGTGGACAGTTCCCGGGGCAGCGCCGTCCGCACGCTCATGGACCGTATCGCCCAGCAGGACGTTGCCCTGGCCGAAGCAAGGCGACAGCTTGTTTTCGCCGAAACGGAACGTACACGTCTCGGAAAACTGTATGAAAGCGGCAATGCCTCCAGGAGCGAGGTCGATGCCGCACAAAACGCGTCCGACGCCCTGAAAAGCCAGATTCTGCTGATTCAGAAGGATTTGACCCAGCTCCGCGGCCAGGCGGCCGGAAAGGACAGCGAGACCGACAAAGTCTATGAAAGTCAGGCCGCCGTCCTCCGAACCCAGGCGGATGCACTTAGGGCCGACCTGGAGAAGGCTGTGGTGAAAGCGCCTGTTGCCGGAATCGTGACCTCGCTGGCCGCAAAGGAAGGACAACCTGCGCTGCCGCAGATCCCCCTGCTGACCCTGCTGGAACCCGGTGAAAAAAAGGTGGAAGTCTTCGTCCTCGCGGAGGATGTCATTGATCTCCGGCTTGGCATGCCGGTGGCACTCCTGCAGGAAGGCCGTTCCAGGGATATTTCCCTTTCCGGAACCGTGAAGGCGATTGCCCCCTCAGCCGTGGAGCGTCTTTCCAGCCTCGGTCTGTCGGAGAAACGCGTCAAGGTGACCCTTTCCGCAGAGGGGCTTGATGCCCTGGTCGAAGGAAGTGATGTGGAAGCAACCTTTACAACATTCGAGGAAAAACAGGTGCTTGCCGTCCCAAAAACCGCGGTATTCAAGCAGGACGGCAAGGATGCCATTTGGCTGGCAAGGGATGGAAAAGCATCCCTGCAGCCTGTCAAAACAGGATTGGAAACCGACCTGGATTATGTCATTACTGAAGGCTTGAAAAACGGAGACATCCTGGTCAGCAATCCGAACGTGGCAGGCCTGACGGAAGGGAAGCGACTGACGGCGAAATGACAGGCTTGCAGGCCCCAATCAGCCAAGGCTTGCGGCTTTCCCATTCAGAACTGCCTGAATTTTCAAAGCAT
>JAIFNI010000129.1 GCA_020047785.1 Clostridia bacterium | reverse complement strand
TGGTTCGGGAGCATGCGAATCTGAAAGCGAATGTCCTGATCTGGCCGCGCAAAGTGGTGGATCCGCACGCCTCGGTCGATTCCAGCGTCATCTTTTCGGAACGCCGCACAAATACCCTGTTCGGGAAAAACGGCCTGTCCGGCATCATCAATGTGGACATCACACCGGAATTCGCCTCCAGACTGGGTGCCGCCTATGGCACCAAACTGGGTGGCCGGAGCGCGATTGCCGTTTCCTGGGATGGTTCCTCTCCCGCCATGCTTTTTCGCTATGCGTTCATTGCAGGACTTCTTTCAACGGGCATCCGGGTCTACGACCTGCAATCCAATTTCCTCCCTGTGGCGCGGCAGGCCATTCCGCTTCTGGGTGTGGCCGGAGGGATCCACATCATGCGGGACAACGACTCCACGGAACGTCTCCAGGCCATCCTGCTCAGCCCGACCGGCGCAAATGTGGACAAGGGCTTCGAGAAATCGGTGGAATCCATCTACGCCAAGGAGGAATTCCAGCACACAAACGCCGCAGGCATATCTTCCGTGGAAAACATGCCTGACGCACCGGACGCCTATGCGCGCCACCTCATCAATCTGTGCGACAGCGAAGCCTTCGGAAAAGTTCGCCCCCGAATCATCGTCTGTGCCGCAACCGAGCGGCTGGCGGCCTTTCTGGAAAAGCTGTTCTCCGACATCGGCTGCGTTGTGGCGGAAGCCCTTGTGATGGACCGGTTCACACCCTATCTGATGATGCAGGAAACCAATCTGCAGGAGGTTCTTCTTTGCGCCTGGCTGGACCGCAATGCGCAGGAGGTTCTGCTGATGGACAAATCGGGCCGTGTCGTCCAGGACGAACTTTACCGGCTCCTCACCGCCATGATCCTGTATCGCACCGTGCCCGGCATCTCTCTGCTGATGCCTGTCAGCAGTCCTTCGGCCGTCGAAAAGCTCGCTCGGCGCTACGATGGCAGATTGAACTGGGTCCGCACGGATGAAAACGCGCTCCTGACCACATTGATGGACCGAGATGTCTTCAGCGACCCCTGGAACCAGTACCAGCTCCAGCACGACGCGGTCGCCTCTCTCCTGTTCATCGTGGAGTTTCTGGTGAAGCACAGCCTCTCCCTGGAGGATGCCATCCGGCACATCCCGCCATGGTATTCGGAAACACGCTCCATTCACTGTCCGTGGGAAATGGTGGGGCGAATCATGCATCGGCTCATCAGCGAGCCGTATGATGGCACAATCGATACGACGGATGGGGTGAAATTCATGGTGAACGGCGGATGGGTCCTCGTTCTTCCGGATGTGGAGCAGCCCATGCTCCGCCTGATAGCGGAAGGAAGGGATGCGCGCATGACGCAGGATCTGATGAAGCTGCATGTGGCCCGGATTGAATGGATGATAGACATGAGCTGAACCGTCAGGATTCCCAAATCGGCAGAGTCAGGACGAAACAGGCGCCTCGTCCCGGTCCGGCACTTTCAGCGCGGATGGTTCCCCCCATTGCGACGATGTCATTCGCACTGGCATGCAGGCCATACCCGTGTCCGCCTTTCTTGGTTGTATATCCATGGGAAAAAATAGTCGTCAGCCTGTCGGTGGGGATTCCCTCCCCGCGATCCCGGATGCGGACTTCCCCATATCGGCCCGAACGGATGAGCTCTATGGTCAGCACACGATCGGTCTCAGGCGTCCCCGACATCGATTCCCGCGCATTCTTGACAAGGTTCAGCAGCACGTGGACCATTTTTGCGTGCGTCAGTTTCACGACGAAAGACCCCTGAAGCCTGTACACCACCTGCACGGCCTGCGCCTCAAGCACCGGCCGGTCCAATTCGACCGCTTCCTCGATCAGGGAAACCATGTCGCATGACTCGGCCATTCCGCCACCAGGCCGATCCATGCGCCGGGTGGCGAGGATTTCACGGATCAACCGGTTTTTTTCCCGGAGCCGGTCCGACAGCATGCCGATTTCCTTGTCGTAGTTCTCAAGAGCCGGCTGCATCTGCAGCAGGAAACGCACCAGCTTCGCGGCACGCGGATCCGACTCCAGAAACCCTTCCAATTCAGCATCCTGCGCTCCAAGCATATCCGCCACCAGACGGAGGTCTCCGAGCGGAGAGGCCTGGACGGTCTCCTGCATGCGGAAGGCCGTCGCCTCGACGCTGCCGAGCACATTCCGGATATTGTGCAGAATGCCGCTGGCTGCGTGACTCATTCCCTCCTTGTGCGCATTGTCCACCAGGCGCTTGAAACTGCGCTCCAGCCGATCCTTTTGAAAAATGCCGCTGAGCGCGGTGCTGATATGGTAGCTCAAGGCGCGATAGACGCGCTCATCCATCGGACCGGGACCATATATGACGAATCCGTGGAACATTCTCCCCACATGGAGCAGATTGGCCAGCGCGCATCCGGGACCAACCTCTGGCGAGATAATTTCCAGTATTTCCCTTGCGGTTCCGGACGCCATCATGGATTCATCCGCCCGAACTCCCTTTCGCTGATAGAACACCGGTGTGCAGCGCGCATACCGGTCTTTCGCATTCTGTCGGGTGTCAAACAGGATGACGAGACAGTCCGGAATGCCAAGCATTTCAAGAGATTCCCCCAAGGTATCCGTAAGCTGCTTCAGGGTGTACTGCGAAATGATTTTCTGACCACACAGTTCCAGGAGCCGGTTGACGCGTTTCACTTCCCCTTCGCGGGAACCCCATGCCTTCAAGGTGCGTTCGGCAAGCAGGGCATGTGCCTGAAGAAACATGTCCTCCGCCGCGAGAAGCATCCCCGTATTCCTTTCCACATGCGGAAGCACGGCATTGCGAAGCGCATCCAGAATCGGCGCGGGGTCCGTGGCTGTGCCCGCATGCTCGAAAAAATCAAGCTGTGCCTCCATTTCCCGGAGAAACAGGCTGCGGTTTCCGGTCTGCAGCCCACGCAGGAATCCCCGCATCAGAAGATGAAAATCCGGTCGCTGCAAACCGGTGCGGCGAACGACTTCCCCGGCGGCATCCGCAAGGGTGCGCCATTCCCTTTCCGACATATCCAGCAGGGACTTGGCAGGGCGTTGGATCTCCCGGATGCCAACCGCTGCCGGTCCACCGCATCCGCAGGATTCACGGATGATCATCTGCCCGGGCACCTTGACTTCCATTGGCATGGAGCCCGAAAGCGTACCCTGTGAGGGATCGGTGTCCGTGACCTCCCGGATGTTCTCCCGTTTTTGTTTCAGTCTGGAAAGGAACAGGTCACAGGAGACACGTCCCAGCTCCCGCCAGGGAAACAGGACGGTCGTGTAGGACGGACTGGCATATCGTCCCACTTCTCCGTCTTCATAGCTTGTGACGGAAATATCCTCCGGGACGCGGATGCCTCGACCGGACAGTTCTTTCAGAATGCCTTCGGTCTCGATGTTGTAGAGCGAAATAATGGCATCGGGTCCGGCGTTTCGTTCATCCAGCAGAATCTGCACAGCCCTTTTTCCACGCTCCGGCACCGGAAGTCCTTCCATGAGGGTTTCCTGCACGAAAAGCAGCGGATCGGACAGGCCATGCTGCAGCATGACGCGCTGGTAGCAATCCGCGCGTCCGTCCGGCGTGAAGGGTGCCACAAAAGCGATGCGCTTTCTTTGATGATGGTTGACCAGGTGCAGAATCAATTCCTCCACATAGGGCCCGCCATCAAAATAAGCGGCCGGAATGCCTTCATGAACGGAACCGATGGAAAACAGCGGGACGTCCTGGAATCGGCTGCGAAAAGATGCGAGGTTCTCCAGGTTCACAGCCCGGTGCCAACCGAGAAAAAGCAGACCGTCGAACTTGAATTGCGAGGTGAAACGATGCAGCATTTTCACCTGGACCGGATCCCGTTCCGTATCGTTTGAGATGAAATGCCCGATGCGCACAAGGCGCACCTGATGGGCTGCCGCAGATTCCGCGATTCCTTCGAGCAGGGTGCTGTGGTATTCATCACTGCCGTTTTCGTCGAGGAATCCAATGGTCATCGGCACGATGCCATCCTCAAACCGGGAAGCCCAACCACCAGCACCCATCATGTCGTTCCTCCCGCATCGGGCGCGGAAACAGGAAACACCAATTCGCAGCTGGTGCTTTTTCCGCCCTCACCGACCGTGACGGTCAATTCACCGCCCATTTCACGCACATAAGCATAGCAGGCTTCCAATGTATGCATCCGGTTGCCGGACGACGACTCGAAGCCCACCGCATCCACCCCTGCAAGATACTCGCGGAGATCCTTGCCGAATCCCCACAGTCGGAGGAAGCTGCAGCCGGTCCGCACATCCATGGAAATCCAAAGCTGCGCACTGTTGTTCTCGGCTTTGTGCAAGGTCTCCCCCAACGCACCCAGCAGAAAAACGAGCACCTGAAACATGCGGCTTCGCTGGACTGTGATCAGGGGCGCCGCATGCCAGCCTTTCACCACTGTGATGCCCATGCGGCCAAATACCGCTTCATGCACCCGGATGGCATCCTCCACCATATGGAGCAGGGAGGCGGGTTCCGGCAATCCGCCGCCGGATGCGTATCCCTGCTGGATGGTGATGCTGTCATCCATCAGATGCACATTCCGGGAGATCCGTCCAAAGTGGGCGAGCAGCGTCTCCCGGTGCTTCTCGGCATTTCGCCCGAGCAAGCGGAAGAGGTTCATGAGTTTCAGCCTGCGTTCGATGTCCGATTCCGTCTCCGGTTCTCCGCCGTCGGATATCCCCCGTAGGATTTTGCCGGCCTGAAGCAGATCGGGAACCGGACTTTGCGCCAGTTCGCCGGTCAGGAGCTGAACCGAAGCATTGACGCTGTTGTAGACGTTTCCGATGTTATGGAGCACCTGGGAAACGACATCGGCCATTCCTTCCTCAAAAGCGCGCTCCACAAGACTGTGATAGTTTTCCTCAAGACGCTGTGCCATCATGGCACTGATGAATCCGGCCGCAAGATGCGTTGCAAGCGTCCGATATACCAACTCGTCCGTCGGCCCCGGTTCAAACAGGACATATCCCATCCAGGTGCCTGCCGCCATCAGCGGATGAACCTGCAGAAAACGCGCATGGCCGGATTCCGGCATAAGCCGGCGGAACAACGCATTTGCAGGGAGATTCCGCACGCTGATCATTTCCCGCTTCAGCACATCGATGAACACGGTTTCTCCCCGCTCGAACCGGTTTTCCGAAGGCGTGGGCAGCGCCTGTGATTCCGGCAGCCGGGTTTCCTGGAGAACCACGCAGCAGAAGCCGACATCTATTTTCAGCAGGTTTTCCATCAGTGCGGTGAAGATGGCGGGATTGCTGTGCTCCGTCATGACAGCCTGGCTGGTTTCCTGCATGGACTGCGCCAGGTTTTTCGACTGGATCTCCGCATGGCCCCTGCTGCGACGTATCGCGTCCGTGAGCAGAAGCTGCGCCTGCCGGAAAAGCTCCCCGGAGATGCGCATCAGCTCGGGGGAAGCAATGAGCCAAGGCATGACGGCATTCCTGAAGCGCGCAACCAACGTTTCCAGCCTTGCCTGTCTCAAGTTCGCGGACGTTTCCGCGACCTGACGGGAGAATTCGGGCAGGAAGGCTCCTGGTTCAGTCGTCCTGCAGTCCATCAGAAAGGTATCGACGAGTCGGTGAAAATCAAGGCCCGGGCTGTGAAAATCTGCACACAATCCGGCAACCAGCTCGGCATGTTCCATATCCGTCATTTCCGTGAGCAGACGGACAGACGGAACTGCGGGGCCAACAGCGAACAGGTGCACCACATCGGAAACGCACCCGCAGGAACCCCGGTAAAGAACACGGCCCGGTACGACGGTGACGGCAGGCGCAGAACCGTCTGTCAGCAGATCGAGCATGACACGCATGGCTTGATAGCCGATTTCAGCCCATGGATAATCCACCGTCGTGATGCCGGGCTGGGAGTACCGCTCGAAATCACCGTCCACATACCCGGTCAACGCAATGTCTTCCGGAACGCGCAGATGCCTGCGCGCCAGTTCGCGCATCAGTGATTCCGTTTCATATTCACCGGAGGAAACCACGGCGTCCAGCGGGATTTCCCGTTCATCCAGCAGGATCTCGAAAAAACGTCTGGCGCGGGCGGCGTGACCCGCGCATTTCCATTCGCCGTCCTCAATGTGAAGTTCAGGATACCACAACCCATTCTCCCGCAGGACTTCCTCCCATGCTTCCAGGCGGTTGTCCGGCCGTTCGGGCGGCAGGTAGGCGATCCGCCGGTAGCCGTGCCGGCGAATCAGATGCCGGACAATATGCCGGATGTGGTCGGACCCGTCACACAGGACGGAAGGAATGTCCGCAAACAAGGCACCGGCACTGACAAGCGGCAAGCCGGAAAAGCGAGTCAGAAAGTCTTCCCGATTGTACATGACGGCGGCCTGTGTCCATCCCAGAAATACAAGCCCGTCCAAATCCGCCTGCTGCATGAGGGCCAGCAGCTGCGCATGACGCTCGGGTTCGTCTTCGGTGAAATAACCGAAGCGTACCAGATTCACTTCAAACCGGCGGGCGGCATCCGAAATCCCTTCGAGAACCTGGGTGAAAAATTCGTTGCAGTCATTGTCATCCAGATACCCGATGGTGTACTTGCCATGCCTGGGCTGTCTGGTTCCGGCATGTGAATCCAACACGTCCCACCCCCGTCATGTGCCGCTTTGCATGATATCCCGGACGAATGCATCGAATGGAACCGGTGGCCCATAAAAGAACCCGTGCCGCAGGCAGTTTCTCTTTTGCAGAAGTTCATCCTGCGAAGCGGTTTCAACCCCGCCGATCAGCACACCGAGCGAATGGTTCCGTACGATGTCAAGCAGGTTCCACAAATACAGCCGGTCGCTTTCGCGGCGGGTCACATTGGCCAGAAGGCTTCGATCGAGCTGAATCGAATCCCCTTCGCGCAGGCTCCGCAGAAGCATGTTGAGCGACTGGACCGCTCCGGAAGTTTCCACGGTGATTCGGACGCCGGCATTTGTCAGCGCAGCCAGCACACGTGCGGCGGCCTCCCGATCCTGAGAGAGGACCTGTTCCTCCAGCGAAAGAGTGAGTCGTTCCGGACCAAGACCCGATTCCGAAAGAATTTTCACAAGCAGTGCCGGGAAGCCCGGCATGTAGAAAAGAACCGAAGAGCAGTGCACCATGACGAACAGGCTGCGGTACTCGACGCCGCTCAGACTGGCCGCCTGTCTGCAGGCTATGCGCAGAACACGCGTCTCCAGTTCCGTCAGCAGCCCCATGCGCTCCGCGATGGGAATGAAATCCTCCGGCAGCACGATGCCGTAGCGCGGATGACGCCAACGGACAAGGGATGCCATGCCCGCCGGACGATTTCCATCCCCGACAACGGTTTGGTAATGAACCTCCATCTGTTCGCCATCCATAAGCGAGCCGATGTCGGCAGCTAGATCCACCGGATCCATCCAGCCGGTTCCCCGAAGCTGATCATGGAACACGCAGGCTCCCCCGAGCTCCTTTGCCTTGTACATGGCCATGTCCGCATGCTTCAGCAGCGTCCCGAAATCTGCGGCATCTCCCTGAAGCAGGCTGACACCAATGCTGCAGGCAATGTGGATGGCTTCCCCCCGGACTGCAATCGGCGCGGCGAGACTGCGGAGAATCAATTCCGCGAGGGCCTGCACGTTTTCACGTCCCCGATATTCGAGCAGCAGGGTGAATTCATCCCCTCCAAAACGGAACACTGCGGCTTCCACACGGGGAGGAACGTCCGATTCAACCAGCATTGCCTGCAGGGGAACGGCTGCATCCCCGGCCGACTGGCGAAGACGGGCCGCAATTTCGACCAGGACGAGGTCTCCGACGTCATGTCCCCAGGCATCGTTGACCAGTTTGAAACCATCGATATCCACAAACAGCAAGGCATGTGTCGGCTCGTGATCCGATGGTTTCAGGCCTGCCGCAATTTCTCCCACCCTGCCGTAGAAGGAATGCCGGTTCAGAAGCCCGGTCAGCGTGTCATAATGAGCCAGACGGGACAACTGGAATTCCCGGTCGCGCCGGAGCGCGATTTCAGCGGTAAGCCGGTCCACGGTGCGCTCCAATTCCTCTGTGCGCCTGCCGACCTCCGCTTCGAGATGTTTGATGTGGTCCCTGTTCATTTTGTTGAGCCGGGACTTCGTCGTGAGAGACAGGGCAATCTGTTTGATGGATACACTGTCGAAGGGTTTTCGGACAAACAGCAGCCGATCCGTCTGCCCGTAAAGCACAAGAATCTGCTCCCAGGTATAATCGGAATATGCGGTGCAGATGACGATTTCAATCTGCGGGTCCTTTTCCCAGAGCCGTCCGATCGTCTGAATGCCATCCATGCCGGGCGGCATCTTCACGTCCAGAAAGACAATGGCATAAGGGTCTCCGGATGCCACGGCATCGGCAACCATCCGGACGGCCTCCTCCCCCTGCCAGGCATCCTCGATGCGGTATCGGATGTCCGGAATCGGCGGAGGAATCAGGAAGGATTGGGAAAACAAATCCGCCTTCAGTCTGAGAAGCTCGGGATCTTCGGCACCGCCCGGCACCGGATTGAGAATGAACCGGATGTCCTCGTGGATATTTTCATTGTCATCCGCAATCAGCAAACGGGGAATGCCGTAATCCGTCAATTCCATCATCCGCTCCCGTACATCATCGCCTGCCTGCCCCAGAAAAACTTGATGGCTTCCATGCAACTTCGCATTTGTACATGATTTGGAAGTGCATGGAAGATTTATTCCCCCAGCATCGCTTCCGCAAACGCGAGGTCTTCCGGTGTCGTGATTTTTATATTGCCGTAGCCGCCCATAATCATGCGGACCTTCACGCCCATCCGTTCTGCAAGCACAGCGTCGTCGGTACCGCGAAAATCTTCCACAACAGCTTTGCGATGGGCTTTGAGAATGATGTCCGGTTTGAAGCCCTGTGGAGTCTGAACCTGCCAGAGCAGCGTCCTGTCGGGTGTTTCAACCACGACATCCATATTGTCGACCCGTTTGATGGTATCTTTGACCGGAACCCCCACACAGGCGGCCCCCTGGGTCCAGACCGCCTGGATGCAGGCACGGATGGCATTCTGCGTGATGAAAGGCCGGGCACCGTCATGGATGAGTACGACGGATTCATCCCCCTGCAGGGCCATCAGGCCATTGTAAACGGATTCCTGCCGCTCGGTGCCGCCATAGACCAGCTTCACGGAAATCTCCGGACACCACTTCTCCAGCAGCGAATTGACTTCCGTCCGTTCCTCCGCGCCAATCACCAGGATATACCGGTGAACGAGACCCGACTCGTAAAATGCCCGCAGGGTCCGGACCAGAACCGGAATACCCCGCACCGGCAGAAACACCTTGTTTCCGTCGGTCTCCATGCGTGTGCCGCGGCCAGCCGCCACGACGACGACCGCCACATCTCCGGGTATCGTGATTTCCCTGCGAAACGCCATATGGCTGCCTTTCCGGATCCAGCCGCCGCCTGAATCCATCCTTCCGCCGTCGGAATCCATCGTCCCGCCGTCGGAATCCATCCTTGGTTCGGTCCTTGACCAGGGTCACGGCTTGACCAACGTCAGATGCGGTTCCTTGAACCGGGCAAAGACCATGCGGCCTGCCGAGGTCTGCAGCACGCTTGTGACAACGACACCCACATCCTGTCCCTTGTATCGGCCGCCATCCTCCACGACGACCATCGTGCCGTCTTCCAGATACCCGACGCCCTGTCCGGCCTCCTTGCCTTCCTTGATGATGCGGACTGTCATTTCTTCGCCGGAAAGAGCCACCGGTTTCAGGGCATTGGCCAGATCATTCACGTTCAGGACGGTGAGATTGCGGATGGCGGCGACTTTGGCCAGGTTGTAGTCGTTCGTGAGAATGCACGCACCCATCTCCTTCGCGGAGGCAAGCAATTGCTCATCGACTTCCGCGGCTCCTTCGTGATGAAAGCGCTCGATTCGGACCGGCACGCGGGAATCCTTTTTCAGGGCGTTCAGCACATCCAGTCCGCGCCGGCCCTTCGCACGGACCAGATCATCATGGGAATCGGCCAGATGCCGGAGTTCCTCCAGCACGAAACCGGGTACGACCAACTCTCCCTCAAGAAAACCGGTGCGGCAGACATCCAGAATCCTTCCATCGATGATGGCACTCGTATCGAGCAGCTTCACGGATGCGCCATGCGATTTTCCATGGGCGCCGTAAATGCCCTCATGACGCTTCATCAGGGCGAAGTATATGCCGGAGAACCCGAACAGCACATTCATCATGATGGCCAGCGTGACACCGATCACCTGGATGCGGTAGAGTGGAATGGAAACGAGATTGGCGACGATGAGCCCCGCAATGAGGCCGCCTGCGCCAATGATCATCTCATAGAGGGTGACGTTCCCGATAAGCGTTTCCGTCTGTTCAAGCGCAGCCGTGAGGCTTCTGATGAGGCGGCTGCTGAGCAGGAACATGATGACCCCGCAGAGAATGCCGGATCCGAGCAGCCATAGCGCGCCCCGCGAACTGTCAAGCATGTCGCGAAAGCCGTACTGCACGAGAAGGAATCTTGTGATGGTGACACCTGTAATGACACCAGTCAGTCCGAATGCGAAACGAAGGATCCGATCCAGCATGCGTTTGTCCCGCTCCTGAACGCGTTTGCCCGGTCTTTCGGAGCACCCGGACCCAAGGACCGGTCACTCGGCGGAAGACCCGGGCGTGACAAGGACGGCCCGTCTGCAGGGCCGAACGGATACCGCACCGGCATCCGGTGTAAATCTGCTGCTCTTCAAAGGGGGATTTTCAGCTTGATGATATCCTCCACCTCACACGGGGGAAGGTTTTTCGCAAGCACCAGTTCGCTGACGAGAATCTGCTTGGCGCTGTTGAGCATCTTCCGCTCTCCGGTGGACAACCCGCGGACGCGTTCGCGCTGTACGAGGCTTCGGACGACATCCGCCACTTCAAATACATTGCCGCTCTTGATTTTGACCATGTTCTCCCGGTACCGCTTGTTCCAGTTGGTGTTCTGCTCGCAGGTTCCACCCTCCAGACATTTGAAGACGGCATCCGCATCCCCGCGTCCTATGACGCCGCGAATGCCCACATGATTGGCACTGCCGACCGGAATCATGACCTTCATGTCACCAACCGGCATTTTCATGACATAATAGCTCTTTTTTTCACCAAGGATTTCGCGTTCTTCGATGGATTCAATGACACCGGCTCCGTGCATGGGATACACAATCTTGTCACCGATACTGAACATACAAACGCCCCTCTTTGGCACACCCTTCCGCATCTCTGTTCACGGTCCGACGAAAACGGTCCGCTGGTGCGATGCCGCACCATTCGATTTGGTTTGATCCGGGTCCGCCACGGAAAGTGCCCGCTGCCCCGGAAAGCCGCCCGCCGGCCTTCCCAGCTGCCAGCCCCGCATTGGGCGTGCCCATTCGTTTGCCGGGAGTTTCAACCCTGTACCAAAGCCAATTATAGCAAAATGAATGACAGAAGTCAAAAAAACCGGATGAAGCGACAGCCGAAACAGTCACGGGAGAACGATTCCCGTCGGATGGGCCCGCACAAGCCCGGCAAAATGCGCGCCGCGCTCCTCAAAGTTCCTGTAATAGCCGTAACTGGCCGCTGCCGGCGACAGCACACAGGAGCGCCCCGGGCGGGTGACACGGAAGGCAATTTCCACCGCATCCGCCATATCCGCCGCAGGATGGCATGCCACACCCCGAGAGATTCTGCCTGCGGCTTCGAGCCTTTCCAGCAAGGCATGACCGCTTGCCGGAAGCGCGACTGCATGCGGCACCCCGCCTTCCGCGAGGAAATTCTCCAGCGGCCCGTAGTCGATGCCCCGATCCAATCCGCCGAAGATCAACGTGTCCACGTCCCCGATCGATTTCACGGCAGAAATGCTTGCCTGAGGAATCGTGGAGATGGAATCATCAAAAAACCGGATTCCCGAGGCCTCGCCGATGAATTCCAGCCGATGGGGAAGGCCGGGGAAGGCATTGAGTGCGTCAACGGCCTTTTGGACATCCAGTGCACGGCCGGAACGTTCTTCGAAAACCCAGGCGGCCAGGAGGGCTGTACGCATGTTGGAAAGGTTATGCATTCCTCGAAGCAGACGGGATGAAAAAGCGGCTTCAGGAATTCGAACGGATTCCGCGAAGGGAAGCATGCCGCCGGACGCCTTTCGTCCGGACAGGGAGGACGCATCCCGCATCATGGCAGACATGGAGGGAAGGTCTGCAGGAAGTGTCAGCGTACCATCCTCTTCGAGTTCAATCCTGTAGCGGGAACCTGCCCCAAGATGCCAGACGCGTCCCGCCACGAGATGCCAGACGCGTTCGATCACCTGGTCCCCGATAATGGCAAAGCTGTCCGGGCCCAGCAGTCTGAGCAGGTTCTCCTTGGCGGCCGCGTATGCCTCGAAGGAACGGTAATGATCGAGGTGGTCCTCGAAGAGATTCAGAAAAACAGCTCCACACGGTGCATGCCGCACGGTTTCCAGCATGTGCGAGGACAACTCCAGAACATAAACCCGTTCCGGCACATCGGACAGAACGACATCAAGTGCCGGAAGGCCAATGTTGCCCACCATCACGGCATCCCGCCCGCATGCCCGGAGCGCTTCCCGGAGAAGGGCGGTCGTGGTGCTTTTCCCCTTCGTGCCGGTGACGCCGATCGTCCGGTCGCCGAGCAGGGACAGGAAAAGGTCGATTTGGGAGGTAATCCGTTCCGGGGCGAAGATGTGATCGATATCCCGCCACGGAATCCCGGGCGTCTTGAACACGAGGGAACAGGCAGACAACGCTTCTGCATAGGATTCTCCGGCATGAAGCGCGACAAGTCCGGCCGACTCCTGGCTGGATAATTCCGTCAGCCGGGCGGCATCACGGTCTGCGACATGCAGCAGGGCGTCCGGCAGAAGGCTGCGCAGAAACCGAAAGGTGGACCGGCCTTCCATGCCGTAACCGAGGATGCCGATGCTGTGCGGTGAAAACCTGCTCCTGAGTGTGGATGCCATTGCTTCTTCACACATGGGCATACCCCTCCAGAACAATTCTCCGAAACAATGCAGGGATTCTTTCCGCCAGTTCAGGTTCCGTCATGCGGAATGCCGGTGCTTCGCCTGGCGGACGCATCGCCGCATACCGATCGGCCAGCACCCATGCCGAACGGCCCGGTTCGCACCATCCCGTTTCCAGGATGCGTTCAAGGCTCCAGCGGGTTTCGGCAACGGTGCCGACACATTCGAACGGCTTCACGGGAGCAAAACCGGCCAGTTCATCCAGAATCGGGACAAGCATTTCCTTTTCCAGCAAATTTTCCCCAAACATGGCAGCTGTCGCGGGCACACCTGCATGTGCCGCCAGCAGGATGAAAACGAACAGGCATTTCGGGCATTCGCAGCACCAGCGGTTTTCCCGGCTTCCTCTGTTGCAGCTTCGAAACGCGGCATGGTAGGAGGTCAGCCTGGAGAATTCTCCGGCAATCCGGGCTTCACTCCATGGCCGCAGCAGGCTGAAGTAGGTGACGGAAGGAGTCAGGAACCGGTGTATGTATTCGGATAAATCAACTTCGAATTCCAGGGACTTCGAGTACTGATGATTCACCCAGGTGCCCGGCACCGTAGGCTCGTTCGCACTGCCCTCGTTGGAAAGCACGATATAGCGCCGCCCACGCAGAAGGGCCGCAACAACGGCGGAAAACCCGAGAATCGCGGAGAAGGGGACATGACCGTTCAAATACCCCTCCCGGTTCATCCTGAACAGCTGCGGGTCGAATGTGCGAAACGCTTCCGTACGCCGGTCGGCTCCATATCCGGCGATTTCCGCCGTATCATAGGATGCCTGCCGTGCCGACAGCAGATAGCACTCGGGCAGCATCGCCGGACTGCCTGCCGGTCCTGCGGCGCCTGCCGGTCCCGTGCCTGCATCATGCGGCGGATTGGAAGAGAGGACGGTGCCCAGCCGTTTCAGAAGCTCAAGCGTCACGACGGAATCCTTGCCGCCGCCGACCGGCACAAGGCATCCGGAGGTTTCCGCACTGCGGCTGGCATGGATCACCGCATCCGGCAGGGAGTCTATCTGCACGTATCCATCGTCCGGCACATGCCCGTAAATGCCGTTCAACCAATAAAACTCTCCGAAACCACGCGTGAAGAGTTTTTTCCAGAAAGAGGATTCCTCGGGGGAAAAAGCGCCCGCACAAACTGTGAAGTGTTCGGGACAAGCGAGTTTCCAATAACTGACCGATTCCGCCATCCCCAGAAGGAAGACGGCATGCCGGAGGAGGGGGTCCGATACGGAAAGAAACGGTGTGTCATGCTCCGTGAAGCAGACCGAGTGCTCGAAAGGAATGATCCGATCCCGTCCCTGAAGCCGATAGGAGAATCTGCAGGTAAAAGTGCCGTTCTCTTCAGACAAACGATAGGATTCATAGAAAAATGCGTCAAATTGTGCACGAAGCGCCAAAAATCGTTCGAGACTCATCTGTATGCAGTCCTTTCATCTATGGTCATCCTCCTGCCAAAGGGTGTTCCAGGGCGGTCTGGGTGTTCAGAACCTGCAGACGGGCTGCGGTCCGGTGGATTTTTTCATGACTGTCCCACCGGACTGCCTTCAGGCTGCGGATCGTTTCCAATGCTTCCGCCGTCACACTGCCGAAGGTGACAGCTGGTCTGGCGAGGAAAAACCCATGCGCATAATCAATCCCCATCCGGCAAAGTGCGGCCAATTCACCGCGCGTTTCCACACCTTCCGCCAGCACAAGCGTTCCGCCCTGCCGTGCGTAGCCGATGATGTCCGAAAGCAGCTTCTGTTTGCGGACATCCAGATCGACGCCTGCAACAAGGCCCCGATCGATCTTGATGATGTCCGGCTCCAGTGCCAGCAGCGCAAGATGATTCGAATACCCGGATCCGAAGTCATCCAGTGCAAATTTCGCACCGGTCCGGCGAACCAGGTTCCTTCGTCGCTCAATCTCGTCCGGATCCATCCGGCTGCGTTCGATGACTTCATAGACCACATGCATGAATCCGAAGTAACGGTCCCGGATATCCAGGTAGTCCGCTTCCGTGAGTGCGGGAACCGGGGCGGTATTGAGAAAGAGCCATGCATCCTGGCAGGACTCCGGGCGCTCCATGTACCCGTCGAGGGCATTGTAGATCATGCGTCGTTCCAGAACAGCATAGTGGCCTGTGTCCTCGGCATCCCCGATCAGTTCCGTGATGCTTCGGTAAACCCGGTTCGCCGGTCTGGACAATGCTTCGAATCCAAACACCTCGCCAGTCTCCAGCGATACGATGGGTTGATAGACAACATAGAGTTCATTTCTTTCTATGACATCCCGAACAAAGCTCCGGCGGAGCGCAGCCTGACGGGAGTCGTCGTATCGCGTGCGATTGAATTCGTTCAGATTCTCCGCCTGCCCAAGGTCCACCTCGTGCTTGGCGAAAGCCGCATACTCGAGCAGTTCCGCCGGCGTATTCCCGTGGACGCCGGCGAAGGAAAATCCGGCGACAAGCGGGAAGTCCGCTGTGATGCCATTGACGGAACGATGCATCGCGGAAAGTTCCCGCAGCATTTTTTCACCCAGACGGCGCATTTCCTCAAGCTCATTCAGACCGCGTACGATGCATAGAAAATCGGCACCCCACCAGCGAAACAGGATGTGCTGTTCCGCCGTGCGTTCCCGAAGCATATCCGCAAAAATTCGGATGTAGGCATTTCCTGCCACCATGCCGAACCGCAGCTCGAAATCCTGATAGGTTTTCAGCCCGAAGTAGGCAAACGCGATGAGTTCACCTGGTTCTCGGGTGTTCAGAACATGTCCGCCTATTTCGGACAATGCGTTCCGGTTGAAAAAACCCGTGATGCCGTCCGTGAGCAGGCGATTCTTGTCGACGGAGCGCTGGTGGACCTCCTGGCTGATGTCCATCAGGGCACCGCTGACCTTGCCCTCCGCCATGTCCGGCCGACCCCAGCATCTCAGCCAGAGCGGTGTGTCCGGTATTCCGTCCGCTCGGAACTCCACGGAAAAGGACTTGTTCCCGGAAAGGCTGTCGGTGATGCCACGCTGGAAATTCTCATGGGAATCCGACGGAGAAAGCAGTTCCTCCGCATCTGCATGGAGTTCCGTCCGCCGGGCAAGCCCCCGTGCGGATGTACCCGACGCCATCGGTTGAAGCCTGCAGTTGAAGCGTTCGAAGAATTCCCTTCCACCCATTTCCCGAAAAATCTGCGAACCATCCCCGAGCAGGGTGACCAGCCCGGTCAGGAACAAAAACCGGTCCGACTCCACATAGTATTCGAAAAAATCGATCCGGAAGTCCTGCCCATTCAGAACACGGACATGGGAATAAAAACGGGATATTTCGCCGGCCAGCATCCGGTTCTTCTCCAGTTCGGCCTCCAGCACGCCATTTCGCACCGCCAGACCGGACCATGCATCGCGGATGCTGCGCGCCAGTTCAGCCAGTTCGCCGGTCCCGGCAAGCACCGGATCTTCCAGCGGCATCTGCAGATCGGGTTGATCTTTGCTCCGGGTGCTTTCCTGTTTCAGCCTGTTCACGGAACCAGTCAGCCGCGTCAGATCCGAAGCGGCACGCCTGGCAATCATCAGTCCGGCCAGCAGCGCCAGCGCCAGTGAAAGAACCGTGATACCGGTGAACAGTCTCATGATGTCGATTTGTTCGGAAAACAGATCGAGGGAAGGATAAATTGCAATGAACCGCCAGCCGATGCCGATTTCTGTCGGAAAGGCATAGACATCCTGCCCGTTCAGTTTCATCCTGCCCCGGTAAAAGCCAATCTGCCGGGAAACGGCATCCACCGAGTCGGTCAGCGCGACCAATCCATCCCCGTCCGCTTTCGCTGCCTGGATGCCGAGACTGGCCGGTGCCAATCCGGTATTCCGGAGCGGTTTCACGGAAGTGGTGCCGTCCTGTGAGTCGGGAAGGGAAAACGCAATCAAATCTCCGTTTGAATTCACAAGAGCCCAATATGGACTCGCATCGGGCATCTTCAAAGACAGGTTCCCGGCAATCCGATCCGCGTCAAAAGCAATTGCAATATGACCGCGGACATCCCGCGTTCCGATCATCCTGAAAAGCGTTGCGCGGGACCTGGCAGCCCCTCCTGGAAGCATTTCACCAATTGTTTCACTCCAGATCAGGTTCTCATGCGCCAATCCGCGTTCCCCGGCGGGCAGGTCGAACCGGTCCGCAGCACGGCTGGAATCGACCATGGAGAGGCCTGCCCCGGTTCCGTCATCCTCATACAGCATGGTGGTCCGGCTGCCCGTCGCATGATACAGGTCAAGATAAGCCGCAATCGGTTGGCCTTCGTCGAATACGGTCTCCACAATTGTTTCCGCGAGCTGCCTGTCAAGTTCCCCGTCATCTCCCGTTGCCGGCTCGGTCTTTTCCAGTGTTTTCACGAACATATGGCCAAGCTGGTCAAGCTGGCGTTCCGTGTTCGAAAGGATCAGCCGGGCCTGTCTGCCTTGTGCCGTGACGGCACCCGCCGTATCGGCGATTTTGCGTCCAAGCATGTCGGCTACCAGCGTGAACGACGCAAAGGTCACGAAAAGAACAAGAAAAAGGACCACCAGCCAACCGGTCAGCCACTTCGGACCAGGAAAGAAATGACCTGCTCCGTGGATTTCAGAAAACAATGGCCAGGCTTGCCACCTTTTCCTGAAAAAGAGCAGAAATTCGCTTTCCGGCGCCTGAGTCGTCGTGCTTCTGTCATCTTTTGTCCGAATCGGCCTCCGAGCCATTGCTCCCCCTGATTCCGCTGCAGCGTATCCGTGAATCCCGATACGATTTACAGGATGAATCCCGTAGGTTTCATTATATCATGGAGCAGGCGGATTCGGACCCCCGACGGAGGATAGCTGATTATGTTATCCTTCCGCGGCAACGGACCCAGTAGATGCAATTTGCTACAACTCGTGCAAAGAAACAGAATCACCAAAAATCGACATGGCAAGTTCCTTTTCCCGATTCCTGCAGGTGAAGAGAAAAATCTGCCGTTTTCCCGCCTGGTCGCGCAGCCAGCGCAATGCTGCGGCCGTGCGGCCTTCGTCAAACTGGGCAAAAGGTTCATCCAGGAAAAGCGGGAGGGACTCCCTGCCTTCCTCGAGCAATCTCACGGCTGCAAGCCTGACAGCCAGCCAGACCTGATCTGCGGTGCCCCCGCTCATTTGCGAAAGGGCGGTCATCTCCGCCGATTCTGCTGCCTCAAGGCGGACGGAAAGCTGATCGTCCGTTCCGACGCGGCTGTATCTGCCGCTGGTAAATGCGGACAGGATATCCCCCGTCATTTCGTCCAAACGGGGCGATACCCCTTGACGAAGCGCGGATGCGGATTCGCGGAGGACCTCCAGTGCAAGCCGCAGACCTTCGCCATATGCCTGGAGCGTGGCCTGCCGCGCCTCGAGCCGATCGGATTCCTCGATCACCTGCTGGAGGCGGTCTTCCGTCGGAGCACGCTCCAGACGGGTTTCCAGCGTCGCCTCCGTCAATTGCGCCGCGGCGATTTCCAGCCCAAGCTGTTCGATTGAGTCCATAAGGGCTGGGACCCGCATGGCGGATGTGGCTGCCTCGTTCAGAAGCTTCCGCCGCATGTCCCCGGTTTCAGGCAAATCCACCCGGTGACCGAATGGGAAGGTGTGTTCCTCCGGGGGGAGGCTGTCCGGAGACAGGTCATGTCCCCAGACCATTTCATTCTCTTCCAGGGCACCGACCGAGCGCAGCAACGCAGTCCGCTCGTTCAGAATTGCCTCCAGACGCATATTCACGACAGCCGCCCTGTTTCTGTCGTCACGGTAACGCTGGAGAATGTCCTGGAAATCCTTCATGCGGCCGGCATCGAGGTTGTCCTCTTCGGTGAGTCCGGCCGCTTGCATCAACGCCGAGGTTCGCAGGGAAAGAGCATCCGCTTCGCTGCGCGACTTATCCCTCCGTTCGGACAGTTCGGCAGCATCCCTTGCCAAGTCCGCCAGGCGGGTATCCACCATGTCGACGATCCCTTTTACCCGAAGAAATTCCTGAACGGAAGATACACCCGTTTCGTTGATCAGCGTGTCAAAAGCTTTTCTGGCACGGTTCCAGCGAAGGATGCCATCCCGGTCGGCATCCCCGAGTTCGTCCGACTCCGCGATGCGGGTTCCCATAAGCCGGGGACCGATCAGCACCCATAGTGAGGCAATACCGGACAATCCGGCGACAAGAACAAGGAGAACCCCGGCCAGGCTTCGAGGCGGAACGATGTCCGGGCGGACCATTCCGAGTGCGAGAGAACCTGCCGAAATGGAAAGAACAGCCCCTGCGAGGGAACCCAGAATTCGGATCGGCCAATTATTCACGCCACATCTCACTGCCTGAAAAGAAAAACAACGCGCGATGAATCTCAGAAAGCGAGGACCAGGCCTGCCGGCATTCTCCGGATAAGCGCCGGCATTTTCTTTCCGGCGCTTCATCTCATGGATCACACTTCCCCGTTCATCCGATGAACCAACCTGTCCACGAAGTGCAAGGTATTCCCGCAGCACGGCATCCACCCGTTTTCTGTCCCGCCACGCCGGTGCATCCGGAAGTTCGGACTCGAGTGATTCGGCCTCTTCCTTTTTTCGGGACAGTTCCAATTCGATGCGCGCGGACGCCCGAAGCAGTTCACGCCGCCTGCCCAGGTCAAAGGGAAGCTGGGCTGCTGATGCCTCCTCGATGGAAGCCAGCGCGGACCGTTCTGACAGCCTGACGGCCAAGTCCTCGGATTCGGCCGTCAAGGTCGCTTCTTCGCCTGAAAGGGATTCAAGCCTGTCTTTTCCATCCCGGATGGCGTCCAACCGTTCGAGTCGTTCGCCTTCCCGGACGGCTTTCCTGCAGGTTGCCAATTCCAGCCTGCAGGAACCCTGCCTGCTTCTGAGCGTGCTCAATCTTGCCTTTGTTTCGGCAAGCGACATGGCCGTTTCCCGGACAAGCTCCCGTTGCCGACGGATGGATGCCGCTTCCGCATCCAGTTCAGCAAGCCGGTTCCGAACGAGGTCCATCGGTCTCACCGTGCTGCGCCCGGACCCGACGCGCTCCAGCAAAGCTTTCTGCAGCGCGTCTTCCGCCTGCCGAAAGGTCTTCTCGTCCCGGCCCGCATCCTGCATCCTCAGAAGGCTGTCCATGACATCCCGACGGCCGGAGGGATCAAGCGCTGTTTTCATCTGACCGACAAACAAGGTGCGCAGGAAGGTTTCCGCATTCATGCCAAGATGCGCTTCGGCAAACTGCGGGCCGGTTTCGCGATCCAACGGAAAGAGACCGGTGATGTCGTTCGCATGCCCATCCTGAACATGGGTCGACCCTTTCAGGAAGTTTCGGCCGATCCGATACGTGGAATCATCATCCAGCCTGTATTCCAGTACACCCGCATAGACCTCTCCCTGCCAGGGTTCGTATTGCCGAAGAGGCGGAAGTTCACCGTCCCGGCCGCGGCGTCCGCCCCGCAGGCCGTACAGCATGGCACCCACATAGGCAAGCAGGGTGCTCTTGCCCGCTTCATTGGGACCATGGACAAGGTTCAGACCTGGCCCTGGCAAAAACAGGGCCTGACGGAACCGACCGAACCCCTTGACATCCATCCTGGTGATTTTCATGTATCCCCCTCACCGTTCCGGCGGCATATGGACGGTTCCATAGGCAAGGGCTTCAAGCCCCATCTGACGCGCGCGCCGCAGCGCCTCGGCCTGTTCCCTGTCGCCGGCCGAATCCGCCGCCGCAAGTCTTTCGGCAAGATTCCTGCAGAACAGGCCTGTCAGGGATTCGAATGAAAGTCCGGCTTCCCCGCCCAGCGGAGGCCGGGTGTCGTCCGTCAGCCTGAAAAGCAGCCAGTCGCCGCCGAACCAATCCGCAAGCGCATCGACATCCGGCGCCTCCAGCGGGGTGCCGGTCAGACGGACATGCGGAAGGTGACGCTCCGGAGAACAATCCGACAATGCGTCCGCCAAGGCGAGTTTGCAGGCGTCCGGACTTGCACAGGAAGACAGATCGACCCTGCGTTCCACATATACCCTTGCAGCGACAGGAACCCGGTGTGTCGTGACCCTGACCGAACCGTTTCTGCGGTCGATGGAGCCGACCAGAACACCGTGTTCTCCAGGTTCATCAAATCCGAGCGGTTCCGGAGATCCCGGATTCGCCGTGTAGGGACTTCCCGCCGCCTCAAAGGGTTTGTGGAAATGACCGAACGCTGCATAGTCATAGCCGGTTTGTGCCAGCTGCGCAGAGGTGACCGGATGATACGGGATTTCGCCGACAGGCATGTCCAGCGTCCCGTGAATCAGCAAAAGGTTGAACCAATCCGGCCTGGCTGGCGGCAGAGTCGAGAAGTCGGGGGATCCCTGCCGATATGCGGTGAAACCGAA
>JAIFNI010000235.1 GCA_020047785.1 Clostridia bacterium | reverse complement strand
GGTGCTCTCCCGCTATCTGGACGGGATCATGATCCGAACATTCAAACAATCCGACGTGGAGGATCTGGCCAGATACGGTTCCATCCCGGTTATCAACGGGCTGACGGACCTGCAGCACCCCTGCCAGATTCTTGCGGATCTCCAGACCATCCGGGAGCACAAGAAGACACTGTCCGGCTTGAAGCTGGCATATGTGGGCGACGGAAACAACGTGGCGAATTCCCTCCTCATCGGATGTGCCAAAGTCGGCATGAACATTGCGGTTGCTGTACCGGCCGGTTTCGATTGCGAAAGCGACAGCGTGGCGATGGCAAAGGAAGCCGCCAGGGAGAATGGAAGCACGGTGATGCTGACGCATTCACCGGTGGAAGCGGTCAAGGATGCGGATGTCGTCTATACGGATACCTGGGTCAGCATGGGCATGGAATCGGAGAAGGCACAGCGGGTGAAGCAATTCGCCGGGTTTGAAGTGGATGCCGTGCTGATGTCACAGGCTAAGCCCGATGCCATCTTCCTGCATTGCCTGCCGGCCTATCGCGGGTATGAGGTTTCCGCCGAAGTCATCGACGGTCCCCAATCCGTGGTGTTCGACGAGGCGGAAAATCGCCTTCACGCCCAGAAAGCTGTTCTGGTCCGACTGATGGCTTGACGGGAGGCGCACATGCTGTACAGTTTCATCATCCGTCGTGCCGAGGTGACGGATGCATCCGCCGTTCATGAGATCCTGCAGACCGCGTTCGGGGAATATGCGGCGGTCACGGGCCAGACCGGGCTGGAAGCGCTTCAGGAAAGCGTGGAGGACGTTCGCAGGCAAATCGGGACGAAACCCGTCTATGTCGCGGAAATCGACGGCGCCATCATGGGAACCGTCCGCCTTGACGTACACGGTACGGAAGCCTATCTGAGCCGTTTCGCGGTCTCCAGCGAGACGCGGAACCTGGGGATCGGCAAATCCCTGATGAATGTCGTGGACAAGTATCTGTCCGCCAATGGCGTGAAGCGCGTGACCCTGCACACTGCCTCCCGGCACCTCGCCCTGGTCCGGTTTTACTACAGCAGGGGTTTTTTTGTGGAGGCCATCGAAACGGACCGCGGGTATCTGCGGGCGCGCATGGTGAAGGAATACCAGAATCCATAACGCAGTATTCCTTTCCAAGCCTTTTCAACACAAAAGGAAGTCGTTCACTGCTGTGGCAGGTACGACTTCTTTCGCATCCGGATAAACATGCCGGACCGTTTCAAGGGTTCAGATGACATTGCCAAACGAAGAAAACCGTTCCACCCTGGACAAGATGTCCGCGGCGAAGTGGTCCAGGACGCGTCTGGTGAAGTCCTCCAGCCGGAGATCCTCCTCCCGCACCAGCGGAAGCAGGTCCACAGCATATTCGATTTCCGTATGAAGTCCAGGCGACTGCGCCTCCTGATGCATGGCATTCACCTGACGGCGGCCCTGTATGGCCAGATCATATCTTCGTTCATGCGCATATTGCGACTTGAAATGCCCGATCAACCCTTCCGACAGATTGGTCGGGTCGTCCACAGGCAAGGAGAGAAGATCTCCATGAATCATCCAGTCAAGACTTCGCCAGACTTCACAGCCATATACGGCATGCGGCATCCAGCCAGAGGATGCCGCAATTTTGCGCAGTGCGCCGATTGCGCGCATGCAGACGGCCACATGCGTATCATGCCGGTCAAACGGATTGTGAAGATACAGCACGTCGGGCCGCACGCCATCGATCAGCTGCATGAAATCTGCATCCGGCCGGCTGTCGTGGATATCCTTCATTTCCACACTTTCATATCCGAGGAGAACAACAGCCGAGTACTGACCCGACACGGCAGACGCTTTCTGTTCCCCGGCTCGTGTTTCCCGCATGTCCAGGAGGGATAAGCCGGTGTAGTCTCCCGTACGCTGTGTGTTTCCACCATTGGTGGCTACAACGCCGAAAAAACGTGATCCTCCTTCCTGCCTTCCTTTCAGAATGCCCGGGATTGCCATGATCTCCATATCGTCAGGATGCGCTCCGATGGCCATCACCGTGGAACGGCTCATCGCCTCTTCGAATGAAACGCCATCCGGAACAAAGATTTCAGCACCATGTCTGCCGAACGTCATAGGTCCACCTCGTGTTTGTCGAACATCATATGTCCACCTCACGACCCTTGTTCATTTTGCTGCTTCCAGGTCTTCCTTCATCCGCTGCTGCCGCATCTGTTCCACCATCATGTCCTTGACCTTCATGAGCCGCGTCAGGTTGCCGCGCTCATTCTCGTCAAGCTTCATGACAATGTACTTGATGGTTTCCTGCAGATTCGGAATCATGACATATTCCAGCGCATTCACGCGCCGTCTGGTTTTCTCGATCTCATCCGCCAGCAGCTGCGCGGACTTCTCCAGTTCCGCCAGCTTCAGCAGGACGGATGCCGCCGCCGAGAAGGAAGCGATGGCTCCGTCCAGCTCTCCGGAGGTGGTGGCGAAGCCGTAGGGGTAGATATCCCCCTCGGACGCATTTCCGGTATCAAAGGACAGAACGGGCACGTTGACACTCATGATGTTGCGGAGCGACGCCTGCAGGGTCATCTTCATCTTCGGGAAGCACAATGCCTCCTCCATCAGGTCGTCGTTCATCACGGCCCTTGCCATCAAAAAACGGCTGTGCGCGCTTTTCAGCAGCGACTCGGCCTCTTCCCGGACACGCCGGTTTTCCCTGACGATGTCCAGGAACTGTTTCATCAGTTCGTCCCGTTTGTCCTTCAGGAGCTTGTGTCCGCGTTGTGCCGTCCGCAGCCTTCGTTTCAGGTTGGTCAGCACCATACGGGTCGGGTTCACGTTCAAGCGGGCCATGGACAGCCACCTCCCGATGCATCGACTGAAAAAGAAAGGATCATTCCGCTGCCGGCTTCGCATGCGCCGGATGGTACTTCTCGATGAATTCCGTACGGATGCGTTTCAGTTCGGATTCCGGCAGGATGGCAAGCAGTTCCCAACCGAGTTTCAGGGTATCCTCGATGCTCCGGTCCGTCTGATAGCCCTGGGACACGTAACGGCGCTCGAAGGCATCCGCGAACTTCGCGTACAGGCGGTCCGTCTCCGAAAGGGCGGCTTCGCCGAGGATCGTGGCCAGTTCCTTTGCCTCTTTGCCGCGCGCATAGGCTGCGAACAACTGGTTCATGGTGTTGGCATGATCCTCGCGGGTCTTGCCGCGGCCGATGCCCTTGTCCTTCAGGCGCGACAGGGATGGGAGCACATCGATGGGCGGTGTGATGCCTTTTTTGTACAGATCCCGGTTCAGGATGATCTGGCCTTCCGTGATGTAGCCGGTGAGGTCGGGAATCGGGTGGGTTTTGTCATCTTCCGGCATCGTCAGGATCGGAATCATCGTAATGGAACCTTCCTTGCCGCGGATGCGGCCGGCGCGTTCGTACATGCTGGCCAAGTCCGTATACAGATAGCCCGGATACCCGCGTCTGCCTGGAACCTCCTTGCGGGCGGCGGATACTTCTCGCAGCGCTTCGGCATAATTGGTGATGTCCGTCATGATGACCAGCACATGCATGTCCTTTTCAAAAGCCAGATATTCGGCAGCGGTCAGAGCCATGCGGGGTGTGGCGATACGTTCGACGGCCGGGTCATTGGCAAGGTTCATGAAAAGTACGGTACGGTCGATGGCACCGGTCTGGCGAAAATCGCTGATGAAAAAGTCGGCTTCCTCGAAGGTGATGCCGATGGCGGCAAAAACAACCGCGAATTTCGAATCGGTTCCGCGGACCTTCGCCTGACGGGCGATCTGTGCGGCAAGCTGGGCGTGCGGGAGACCCGAGGCGGAGAAAATGGGCAGTTTCTGACCCCGGACCAGCGTGTTCAAGCCATCGATGGCGGAAACACCGGTCTGGATGAATTCATCCGGATAGTTGCGCGCAGCCGGGTTCATGGGAAGCCCGTTGATGTCGATCCGCTTGTCAGCCAGAATCTCCGGACCCCCGTCAATCGGTTTGCCAAGTCCATTGAAAACCCTTCCGAGCAGGTCGGATGAAACAGGCAGTTCCAAACCGCGTCCGAGGAAACGGACTTTGCTGCTGGAAAGGTTGATGCCGACCGCGTTTTCAAACAACTGAACCAGGGCGTGCGCGCCGTTGACCTCCAACACCTTGCAGCGGCGAATCTCCCCATTGGCCAGGGTGATCTCACCGATTTCATTGTAGGTGACGCCCTCGACATTGTGGACCAGCATCAGCGGACCGGCCACCTCCGCCAGCGACTTGTATTCCTTCAGCATTTATCCGACCTCCTTTGCGGCCAGCGCCAGTATCTGGGCGGTCAGTTCCTTCTCGATGGCGTCATATTCCGCGTCGATTTCATATTCGGGCACATATTTCGCCCGCCCGATCCGGACACGGACCGGCAAATCAAACAGACGGCGGATGTCAGCCCCCTTCTGGACGGCTTCCTTGCCCAGATCCGAGAAGGAGAGGATGATTTTCAGAAGCCGGTTCATTTTGTGGAAGCTGCTGTAGGTGTCGACTTCGTGGAAGGCGTCCTGCTGCAGGTAATCCTCACGGATGGAACGCGCGGCCTCCAGGGTGACGCGATCTTCCGGAGAAAGGGCATCCACACCGACCAGACGCACGATTTCATCGAGTTCGGATTCCTCCTGCAGGATGCGCATCATGTCCGCCCGATACCCGACCCACTCGCGGGATATGTTGTCCTTGTACCAGCCTTCCAGCCGGTCGGAATAGAGCGAATAGCTGATCAGCCAGTTGATGGCCGGGAAATGGCGCCGGTAGGAGAGGTTGTAGTCCAGGCCCCAGAAGACCTTGACGATGCGGAGGGTAGCCTGTGTGACCGGTTCGGACAAATCACCGCCGGGAGGCGATACGGCACCGATTGCGCTCAGGGAGCCGATGCGGCCTTCTCTTCCGAGCACTTTCACCTTGCCTGCGCGCTCATAGAACTGGGCAAGACGGGAGGCGAGATAGGCGGGATATCCTTCCTCACCCGGCATTTCCTCCAGTCGTCCGGACATCTCGCGCAGCGCTTCGGCCCAGCGGGACGTCGAGTCCGCCATGAGGGCGACGCTGTAGCCCTGATCCCGGAAATACTCCGCAATCGTGATACCGGTATAAATGGAGGCTTCCCGTGCCGCAACCGGCATGTCCGACGTATTCGCGATCAGCACGGTGCGCTTCATCAGGGATTCGCCGGTGCGCGGATCCTTCAGTTCGGGGAACTCCATCAGCACGTCCGTCATTTCATTGCCGCGTTCTCCGCAGCCGATGTAGACGATCAAATCGGCCGAAGCCCATTTGGCCAACTGATGCTGGACAACCGTCTTGCCGGAGCCGAAGGGACCCGGAATGGCTGCCACGCCGCCGTTCGCGATGGGGAACAGCGTGTCGATGACGCGCTGACCCGTCTGCATGGGTTCATCCGGCGCCAGTTTCTGGGCATAGGGACGTTCCCGGCGAACCGGCCATTTCTGGAGCATGGTCAGATTCCTGACCGTGCCATCCGAACCCTTGAGTGTGGCGACCGTTTCCTCGATGGTGAACATGCCTTCCCGGATTTCAAGGATTTCTCCTTCCATTCCAATCGGCACCATGATGCGGTGAGAGAAAACGCCGTTTTCCTGAACGGTTCCGATGATATCCCCAGGTGAAACCTGTGTCCCGATATCCACGGAAGGCTGGAACGGCCACTTCTTCACGCGATCAAGCGAAGGAATCTGAATGCCGCGCGTGATGTAGTTGCCGACCTGTTCCCGCATCGTCACCAGTGGACGGAGGATGCCGTCAAACATGTTCTCGATGAGGCCAGGCCCGAGTTCGACACTCAGCGGCAGACCTGTGGAGATGACCGGCGCGCCGGGCCCAAGTCCCGATGTTTCCTCATAGACCTGAATGGAAGCTCTGTCTCCACGAATTTCGAGAATTTCCCCGATAAGGTTCAGCGAACCGACGCGAACCACATCGTACATGTTCACATCCCGCATCCCTTCGGCCACAACCAGCGGACCGGAGACCTTGACTATCTTGCCCTGACTCAAACGGATCCCTCCTTGCACCTCGCCGTTCCGGATACGCGCAGCGTTCCGTTCCGACCCATGTCCCTATCCTGCCATCACGAAACCGGCTGACCCTCGGGATGCCGAGTGGCTTCCCTGCCGAACCTGTCCGGTGTTCTCCGCCCATATGGGAAACGCTCATTCATTGAAGAGAATATCCGCGCCGACGGCCTTTTCCACACATTGCTTCACACCGGCCATTCCGATGCCCAGACCACCCTGTACGCCGGGAATCGGGATGATGGCCGGGAACCGTCTGCTCCTGAACTGCACCAGTACGCTTTCAAGCGCCGCCGCATACTGCTCGGTCAGATACAGGACGGCAAAATCCTTCTCGGAAAGTTCCCGGAGCAATCTCTCCGCCTGTTCCGGATTCTCCGCGGGAAACGCCTCGAATCCGATGGCGGTGAAACCGAGCACACTGTCCTTGTCCCCGATGACGCCCACCCTATACATAGGTCAACCGAAGCCTTTCCCGGATGTCCGTCTGGGAAAGGCCGTTGACCTTCCCGGTCATCACGATGCGTACATTGCGGATTTCCGTTTCCCTGGCCAACAAGTGTCCCACCATGGCTTCAACACCCATTGCAGTATACCTTGCCCGTTGAACGAACACCATCAGCCGATCTTCGAGCAGCTTCTCCAGCCAGGAGATGCCGCGTCCGGCCTTATACCCTTCCATGCCCGAAATGGCCGCTTCTCCGAACCAGGTAATGCGAATGGATTCGACAAATGCTTCGAGTGGTTTTTCAACCGCCGCCCGAAATCTGGCCGGATCGATGGAGCCGCCGGACAGAATAGCCTTCTGAAAAAAGTCCCGGGCTTCCCCTGTCAATTTTCCCCGGATGGCAATCCGAATGTTCGCCATGTCCGTCATCAAAGCTACCAGTTCAGTCAGAAACGGGTTTCCGATTTCCGCCGCAAGCGTGTTCATGTGAAGAAATACCGCTCTGTCCAGAACAAGATCGATATCCCTCGGATCCGCCTTCTTGCCGAACTCCGCCATGGCTTCCGAGACGGCTTCGCCCATGATGTCGGGCAGTGTGCCGTAGCGACGCTCCACAATGGCCTGCAGCAGCACCGGCACCGGAACGGTGCCGCCGGACTTTCCGGCGAAAGCCGTCAGGTCCTGGCCCTGATACATCATCTTCAGCAGACGTTTCGCATTCAGATAATCATCCCGCAGCCGAAACAGGTCCAGGATCTCCGGATGCGGCATCAGACCGGCCAGAAAAGCAAGAACGCGCTCCGGTTCCTGATCGAGCATCATTTCCCAACCTTGGCGGCCGGCATCCGTCCCGTCGCCGAAACATGACTCCATCAGCTGCTTCATGGCATCATCCGTCGTTTCGGCATCGATCAACCGATCGAAACCGGACGCATCCGTCAGGCGGCGCTCAATGGCACGCACCCTGGCTGTCGCATATGCATAGTCCTCTTCAAGAATCCTCGTCATCCAGAACACCTTTCCATGGAGATGATGTCATCCCGGATCAGTCAAACAGCGCCTTCACCACATTTTGTTCGAGTGCAGGCCGAATGCCGGAAAGAATGACCGGGAGCGTGCCATTGATCTCCACATCGCCGACGCGCACGACGAATCCGCCCTGATCAGGCAGGTTGTCGGCAGAAAATGCTGTCATCCCATCCAGACCTGCCGCTGCGCGTCTGGCATCGAGCTCCGTCAGCCAGGCCGCACCCAGTCGCGTTTGATCGGACTTTGAAACGACCAGTTCCGCATTTCCGCGCCAGCCCGCTTCCAGAAGCATGGCTGCGAGAAGTTCCGCATATCTGGCGTCAGGCAGCGTGAGCAAGGCCGAGGATGCCTTCGCAAAGGCCTCTTCCACCAGCTGCTGCCGGATGGCAAGTGATTGCTTGCGCTCCTCGGAATGCAGTGTTGCATCGTTGCGGCGCAGTTGTCCCGACTTGCCGATCTCAATCCGATTGTCCGCATCCCGCCCGGCCAAGGCCCTTTGTCGCTCCGCATCGGCCACGATGGCTCCAGCTTCCGCACGGGCTGCCTCCAGACGATCACGGGCATTTGTTTCCGCTTCGAGCAGGATTTTATCCTTGATACGCTGCACACCTGACATGAAGGAATCCTCCTGCAATCAAATCTTTCCCAGCATGAATATGGAGGCGGCAAAGCTGAAGATGGCAAAAAGTTCGACGTTGATGGCAAAAATCATGGCGTTGCCGAAGGCTTCAGGCCTTTTTGCGATCAGGTTGATGCCGGCCGCCGCCACTTTTCCCTGATAGACACCGGACAGATAACCGACGAATCCGACCGGCAGACCTGCCATCAGCATGGCGGTTCCCTGATCAATCGTCAGTTCGGGGGTAATCTTGCCAAGCATGATGATGGCAATGACGAGACCGTAAATGGACTGGGTGCTGGGAAGTGCCTGCAGAATCATGGTCAGGGCGAATTTGCCCGGATCCTCCGCGACCACTCCGGCAGCGGCCTGACCTGCGATGCCGACACCTTTGGAAGAACCGAGGGCTGCGACGAAGAAGGCAATGGCCGCGCCGAGCAGCGCATAACCCAACGGGGAAAAAAGTAAGATGCTTGTCTGGTTTTGCATGGTGTTCAATCCTCCTGCTTCATGATGATGTATTTGGTGACGGGACCATATTGGCGGAAAGGCCTTCCGCCTCCTTCCAGGAACTTGGTGAAGAACTCCAGATACTGAAGCCGGCATGAATGGACGAATGCGCCTAGAATGCTCATGGCAAAGTTGATGCCATGACCGAGCAGTATGAGAAGGACGCCGCCGATGAGCTTTGCCACCAGACTGCCGAACCCGGACGCCATATCGTTGATGAGACCACCGAGAATTCCGCCCGCCAGGCTCAGAGCAAGCAGACGCATGTAGGAAAGGACGTCGCCAAGAAATCCGATGATGTCGTACAACCGGGGAAGCCCGCCGAAAAGCTTTCCAAAGATGCTTTTGCTTTTTCTTCCGGACGTGAAGACAACCAGGGCGATGCCGACAATCAGCACATAAAGTCCAATGGCCGAAACAGGTGCGGTAGATGCAGGATCAAGTCCTGGAACATTCGGCAGCACCGTCATGGCGAAGCCGGTGAACATGACGTAGGGAAAGCCGACATCGCAGAGAGCATCCACATATTGTTTCCGGCGCAGCAGATTTGCGGCCTTCAGACCCATGCCGGTGAAGAGGTGAATCACGCCGAACAGCAGGCACCAGACCATCAGCTTCTCGGTGCCGCCTTCCTCGCCGGGGCTGAACCAGAGGGCATGCTGGGAAAACGCGGCGATACCGAAGAATCCGCCGAACAGAAGACCCCAGAAAATGCTGGTGAATCCGCAGAAAACAACCAATTTGGCGAACATGCGGGTGACCGGTTCCAACTTGAAGCGCCAGAGGACGAAGCCGGCGGATCCGGCCAGAATAAGGCCATATCCGGCATCGCTCATGATCAGACCGAAAAAGATGGCGAAAAAGGGAAGTGTCAGGAAGTTCGGGTCTATTTCCCGATAGGACGGGGTTCCGTACATTTCCATGACCGGACGGATGGCCTCGGTGAACCGGTTGCTCCGTACGAGGACGGGGACCTCCTCCGTCTCGGAAGGTGCCTCAAATTCCATGAAGCAGGTGAAGTCCCGCTCCACCCGTTTTCTGAGCGCCTCCATCGAATCGGATGGAACCCATCCGGTGATCAGGAAAGCCTTGCCGGTCACGGCCAGATTCGCGAGGGACACACGCTTGTCCCGTTCCATGTTCATCGCATCATGCAGGAATTCCATCCGTTCCCGTGCGTCCGAATGGGCGCGGATGGACGACTCCAGCTGCTTTTTCTCCTTGACGATTTCTTCAAGCCGTTCCTGCAGCTTTCCAGAAACCGTGTCCGGATCCCCCGGCACTTCACGGAATGATATGCGGTTCCAGTTGGCATCCTTCAGCACCCGCAG
Organism: Clostridia bacterium; assembly: GCA_020047785.1. Taxonomy (GTDB): domain Bacteria; phylum Bacillota; class Clostridia; order DSM-8532; family DSM-8532; genus JAEWSN01. The sequence continues at coordinate 2,387 of JAIFNI010000235.1, read as the reverse complement.
GACCTCGCCGGACGAGGACGCATGCCAGATGGCAACACAATACCGGGTTTCCCCTTCCGTACTGTGACAGGAGACCAGCGAAGCCGGCTCGACGGATTGGAGCAGTTCTTCCAGTGCGCCCGCTTCCTGCTTCACCGGAAGCGTACCGGCCTGAAGGACGGTCAATCTGGTCTGTTCCAGGGACAGATCCATGCCAATGCCCAGCCAGGGCTTCAGAAAGGCGATTCGCCCATGTATGCGGCTCTCTTCCGACTTCAGGTCGACCAATGCATCCTCGAGACGCTGAATCTCCCGTACGGTATCCAGAATCCCATTGCGTTCGGACAATATGGCTTCCAACTGAGATGCATTCATTTCCCGCCTGATGGAAAACATGCCCTTCTTCACGGGCGAGTACCGGCCCAGAATCTGTAAGGCCGTGCCCGTCGCAGCGGCGAGGGATTCATATTCCTGAACCCCCTTGCCGTCTTCCAGCCTGCGGATGCCCGTCATATCGGACGGTGCCCCTGTGCCCTGATTTTCCGGATCCGCATCCTGCACGGCATGAGCATCCGAAATCTCCACAACCCGGGAACGCATGAGCTGCCCCAGCATTTTGTCCCGTTCAGTGTCCAGCCCGTACAGCCGGAAACGTGTCATGTCAGCAATTGCCATACTTGCCCAGGACTCCTTCCACTATCAGCGCAACGGCTGCATCCATCCGCGCGTTGGCCTGTATCAGAACCTTGTCGGCTGCCTGTGCGGAAGTTCCAAGTGTTTTACGCATTTCGTCCTGTGCTGCAAGGTCGAACGCACTCAATTCCGACGACACACGACGTTCCTCCTGAAGGACACCCTCATGCAGGATGCGTTGTGCCGTGGCCTTTGCAGTCTGGAGAAGATTCCGGGCTTCCGCCATGGCCTGCTCTTCGATATCGGCTGCCCTGGCTTCCGCCTCTCCAATATCCTGCAGAACTTTATCCATCATGCAACTACCTCCAACCGCCCGATTTTCACGTGGGTCTCCGATCGAAAATCTCTTGCCGGCATGCTTTCTTATATACACTTATTTTTGTAAATTATCACACAAGAAACAGAAAACTTTTTTCTATCACTTTTTCATGGAAAGAACGGCTTTCGCTTTTCTGACAAGCGTTTCCGCCGTCAGGCCGTACAGGGCGATGAGGTCGGCCGGTTTGCCTGATTTGCCGAATACATCCTCCACACCGGCGAACTGCATCGGGACGGGACAACCGGACACGACGACCTCCGCCACCGCGCTGCCGGCCCCTCCCAGCACATTGTGTTCCTCGGCGGTGACGATCGCGCCGGTTTCCCGGGCTGCCGCGAGAATCGCCTCCCGGTCGATCGGCTTGATGGTGTGCAGATCGAGGACACGCGCGGATACGCCGTCCTGCGACAGAATTTTCGCCGCCTCCAGGGCCGCGGCGACCATCAGGCCATTCGCGATGAAGGTCATGTCGCTGCCGGCACGAAGCTGGATTGCCTTTCCGATTTCGAACACCGTTCCCTCTCCATGAAGCACGGGGACATCGAGACGGCCCAGCCGCAGATAGACTGGCCCCTTCATGGCTGCAATCGCCTTCAGGAGTGCTGCGGTGGAGGGTCCGTCGCAAGGGCTTACCACCGTCATGCCGGGGATGACGCGCATGAGCGCGATGTCTTCGATCATCTGGTGTGATGCGCCGTCCTCTCCAACGGTGATGCCGGCATGGGTCGCACAGATCTTCACGTTCAGGTGCGGGTAACCGATGGAATTGCGGACCTGGTCGTAGGCACGTCCGGCTGCAAACACGGCGAACGTGCTGGCGAAAACGGTTTTGCCGCACGTCGCCAGACCGGCGGCCACAGCCATCATGTTCGCTTCCGCAATCCCCATGTTGAAGTGGCGTTCCGGGTATTTTTTCTGAAACAGGTCGGTGCGGGTGGACTTCGAGAGGTCCGCATCCAGCACGATGATGTCCTTGTTGCCGCCGATTTCAGCCAGTGCCGTGCCATAAGCCACACGGGTGGCGATTTTTTCTGCCATTTCCTACCTCCGGGCGGTTCAACCGCCAGTCATTCATCTCGAACAGGATTTCCGCCAAAAACCGCACCTGAGCCAGGCCGGGATTGCTCGCACAAAAAAGCAGGCATCAGACGGAAGGCGTTACGGAAAAAAGGGCGCAGTTGTGCCTGGAATCAGAGAGCGGCCAGATAAGCATCAAGCTCGGAAATAGCCTGATCGCGCTGCTCCTTCTTCGGTGCCGTTCCATGCCAGGAAGCCTGATTCTCCATGAAGGATACACCCTTTCCCTTGGTGGAATGCGCCACGATCATCGTCGGGGACCCGACGTTGTTTCTGGCTTTCCCGATGGCATCCTCAATCTGTTCCAGGTCATGCGCAT
>JAIFNI010000239.1 GCA_020047785.1 Clostridia bacterium | reverse complement strand
ACAGAACTGGCTCCCGGCATCACAGCGAAATTGCTCATCAGAGACTATGCCATCGTGGATACGGTGATATCGGGAGAAACAAACGCCGCTTATGCCAATTTCCCGGCACCTTACAATCAGGCTGACTACTCCTCGCAGATCAAGGTACGGGAATGGTATGAAAAGGGCTACATCGAGAAGGACGTCATCACGCGCGATGATGTGGAGGGAACCTTCACGGCCGGCAAGGCGGCTTCCTTCTATTGGGATGCCGCGCAGTACAACACGGTCGTTTCTGCCCTGACTCAGTCTGTATCAGGCTCCAGGCTTGAAATATGGGATCCCGATCCGCTGAGCTCCCAGAATTTCGTGGGCATGAAAAAAGGATCCTACACCGCATGGAATTTCATATGCATTCCTGTGACGACCCCCGATGACAAAGCGGAACGCATCATGAAATTCTTCGATTGGATGTTTGCAGCCGTCGAAAACCACGACCTGATTGAATGGGGCATCGAAGGAACGAATTTCGTTGCCGTCGGAACAGACAAATACACCTACCCGGAAGGACTGGACCTGACCACCAACTACAATTTCCCGGGATACGAATTGTCCTGGAATCCGAACTTCATCCGATATCCTCAGGACTATCCGGAAGATGTGCTCCACGTGATGAAATCGGCCAACGACACCAAAACCTATTATGACCCGATGCTGTCCGGTTTCCGCTTCAATGGGGATCCGGTGAAGAACCAGCTGGCAAATCCCGATTTCCTGACATCAAAAACCATGTCGGACAATCTGACGCTGGGCATCTTCGCAGATGTGGAAGCGGAATACGCAGCCATCGATGATTCAATGGGCAAAAACAAGACTCTGCAGGAAGACATCGCGGCCATCAAGGCGGAAGTGCTGAAGCAGGCCGAAGTGTATCTGGCTGAAAGGAAAATCTCCGACGAAAAAATCAGCCTGAAATACCCCACAGTCGCCGAACTGAAAGCCCAATACAAATAAGCCGCCGATAGAAACAGGAAGGCCTGCGCAATCAAACGACGCAAGGAGCGGTTGCATGCCAGGATGGTTATATTTCCATTTTTTCAGCCCCAGATATTTCAACAATGGAGTGACAAAAGCAAACCGTGCGAAAGCGCGGGCCGCAAAACCTGAAGTCTAAAGCACCAAGTGCCAGGATGGTTCAGTTGCCATTCTCCGGGAAAAGGGAACCTTGGTCGGCTTTTCAAATTCCAGACGACGTTTTCCTGCCTTGCAGCCAAATTGCGTCAGGCTTGTTTCAAAAGCCGGGGATGTCATTCATGATTCAGGCCGACACGAAGGCCGATGGACCTGGATGCGCCGCCAATGACCCGCACGACTATCGAAAAACGGTTCGTGTTCTTGGAAAGGGAATGGTCATTTATGTCTCGCAAAATCATGGCTCTTTTATTATGTCTCACACTTGTTTTTTCTTCTTCCGTCTGGATATCCGCCGCGGCAGAGGACGTGTCCGAACCTCTGGTCATCACATTCGACCAGGCAGCGTCCACACCGGGTGGCGAATCCCATTGGAATATTCAAAACGCCAACCCCGTGGCCGTACCCTATCAGTTTCAACTTGTCGGCTCTACCGGCACAACACCGGAGAGAATCGGCGTCGGCATCGCGACAGTTGGAAACAGCATCCTTGTGACAGATACCGTGGATACGGAACTGCCAAGAATCGATAAAATAAGCATCCACTGGGAGCAGGAGCTGGCTGACGCAACAACGGATGCCTCCATCACGGCCTTCAGCACGGAGTTCTTTCTCCTTACGGCTGCCGCCGTTCATGGCGACATTCAGAAAGACGATGACTCCGACAGTCTGCTTGGAACGACCAATTACTGGAAAGATACAATGCTGGACCTCGAGGCCGTTCCCATCGCGCAATCAGAGTTTGACAGCTGGGGCGGTGACATGACCGGCTCGGATGATACGAATCCGGATGAGCTGCTGATGGATTCCGACAAGACCATCTCCGCCGTCTTCACCCTGAAGGATTACGATGTGACGGTCAGCACCTCCATCTCCGGAAACGGAGAGGGGTCCGTCACCGGCGGTGGAATCTTCGCCGCCTTCTCCACACCCACCATCATCGCCACCCCGGATGCAGACAGTTGGTTCGAGGGTTGGTATCTCCAGGGAAATTTCGTCTCCGACAGCGCAACCTTCACCTTGCCGGGCATCATGACAGATGTGACCTATGTCGCGAATTTCATGGCCGACGGAACATCATATCCGGAAGCCAGACTGGTTCTGGACAAGAAGGCGAACGGGTCGGATGGCCCGGTATCCCTGAATGTGAATGGGACAGTCACCTACACGATTCTTGTGACGAATGCCGGCAATGTCACCGTATCTGCCATTGAACTGGTTGATTCGATGGCGTGGGATTCACCGTATGATGCATTCATTCTGGCGCCATTGGCCTCGAAGGAATTCACTTTCACGAAAACTTTCCATGATGCCGGCAATTATACGAATACAGCCACGGTCGGCGGCATCGCCATGATGGTGCCTTTTGATTCAGAGGAAGATGCAATTGAAGTCGATGTCGGTCCTTACGTCGATCAGGTGATGGTCACGGTCAGCACCCCGACACCGACACCAACGCCGACCGCGACGCCAACAGCCTCCCAGACAACTTCGACCTATGTCGCACCCAATGTGTCGTTCACCGTTGTCAACGAAGGACCCGGTCATGCCCTGCCGGGCACTGGTGTCTTCAGCCAGAACAGCGTCATCCAGATGCTGATCCTGCCTGATGCAGGTGCCACATTTGTCGGTTGGTTCGGCACAAACGGATCCGAAATGCTCGATGGCCGAATACTCATGACCGGCAACAAATCCGTCATCGCACGTTTTGCCCCGATCGGGACCATTCCCGATACGACCATACCGGTCGCTCCACCCGTCATAACCCCAGAACCGATTGTTGTCCCCGTCGTCACCCCGACCCCGCAGCCGGTTGAAATCCCGGTTGTGGAACTGCCGCAGGAAGAAGTGCCGGAAGCGGCGCCTACACTGCCCCAAACGGCAGGATTTCCGATTGAGCTCTACGGATTGTTTGCCTCAGGTCTGATTGGCACCGGCATCCTGCTCCGCAGAAAGTCAACACGGAAATGATGAGAAAAGACTGATATCACTCTCTTCTGGATGCCTCATGCGAATCTCGTGATTCGCATAAGCTCCCGGACAGGGAAGGCCGGACCGCAAACGCTGTGGTCCGGCCTTCCTTGTGCTTTTCACCTGAATCAGGCGATCGTGATATAATGACCAGGACAGTTCGCATTGAAGATGACGGATTCAGGTCCGTTCATCAATGGATGTCTGATGCATGAATGTTTTTTTGTCCACAACGCAACCAAACATAGAAGAACAGGGGGCGCAACATGCCAAAATTCGGAGTCAGCATCTACAGTGTCAGCCGCAAAATCATGGCCGGTGAATGGACCGCCATGCAAGGTATAAAGTGGTTGGCGGAACAAGGCGCGGAAGTCATTGAACTTGTTCCTTTCGGGATAGATTTCATCAAGGAGCCCGAGCTGATTCAGCAATGTCTGGATACAGCCGCGGCATGCGGGGTTAAAATCGACAACTTCTCCCTGAACGCCAATTTTCTGCAAATCACGGAAGAGCAGTATGCTGCGGAAGTCGCCAGAGTGAAAACCTACATCGATATTTCCGGCAAACTTGGCGTATCCACCCTTCGGGTGGACTGCGCAGGATTCAGACGACCCATTGAAACCAATACGACAGCGAATTTCATCCGGGAACTCCCTGTGATTGTGCGTACCTACGAGGATTTGTGCGATTATGCCATCAAATATGACATCACCATTCTTTTGGAGAATCATGGCTTTCATGTGAACGGATCAGAGCGGACGGCATTTGTCTTCGAAGCTGTAAAAAGGCGGAATTTTGGCGGTCAGCTCGATTGCGGGAACTTCATCTGTGTGGATGATGTTCCTGAAGCCGCCATCAAAATGAACATCGGATATGCCACCACCATACACATGAAAGATTTCTACATCCGGCCGGAAAGCCGCAATCCCGGCGATGCCAGTCAGTTTGACTGTTCGAATTCCTGGTTCCGCTCCCGGTTCGGGAATTACCTTCGAGGCTCCATTCTGGGTCAGGGGGACCTGGACATTCCCGCCATTGTCAGAACCATCAAACAATCCGGCTTTGACGGCAATATCTTCATCGAGTACGAAGGCATGGAAGACTGTCTATACGGAACGAAAGTGTCTCTGGACAACCTGCGGAGAATCTGGGCGGAGGTGTGAACAACCGCTTGTTTCACGGACACTGCCTTTTACGTCTCAGGAATGCCTTCGTTTCAATTCTTTTTCCTGATACATGAGCAAGTCCACCTGCTTCATGAATTCTTCGGACTTCATGCCGGTCTGCGGGTCAAATACGGCATATCCCATGCTGAATCCCAATTGAAAGGGGCTTTCGTTTCGTTGATTATACGCGCGGACCGCATCCTCAATTCGTTCGACGGTTGCCTCCAATGCGGACCGACCGCAGCCATTGAGCACCACATAGAATTCATCGCCCCCGAAGCGCGCAATGAGATCGTCTGTCCGCAGGCATTTGCGGAGCACCACGGTTGCGGCTTCCAGCGCTTTATCCCCCATATCATGTCCGTATGTGTCGTTGATGAACTTGAAATTATCCAGATCGATCATGATGGCGGAAAATGACCTTTCTGCAGAAGCCTCTTCAATTCGTTCCCTCAGATAGGACTCCAGTTTTTTCCGGTTGTATGCGCCCGTCAGGTAATCGGTCTGCATGGTTCGGCTCTGGATGCTGAAGAAAACGATGAGCAGCGAAAGCGTGAGTCCGTGCAGCATGAGGGAGGTCCCGGGAAAACTCAGTTGCAGCAGGATGCAGATGGACGGAGGAACCGGGAAGAAAACCAGCGCGACATAGTTCCTCCGTTCAATCTGTTTTTTGTTGAAAACCACCATGAACAGGGATGATGCGGTAATCAGGATGAATTGGGCAAGACCAACCCAGAACAGGGGTCCCCGGTGATAGACCTGCCGGTCGTCAAACGAGTAATACCAGCCGGTGAACTGGGATGCCACCAGCAGGGAGAAGTTTCCGAGATATAGCACCATGAGCGGGATCCCCCAGCGCATGGTTTCACGATCGCTGTGGTACACCTGTCTGTGGACATAAAGGAAATACAAGGAAGGGATGACCGTGTTCAAGGAAAAGATGACAAAACTCCCGGCACGGCTCAACAGGACAAAGGACGGTTCCATTCTTCCTTCAAACCAGGATAACGCATCTGATGTCAGCATGAGCAGCGTCGTCATGAGCATCCAGAAATAAAGACGATGCAGCAGGTTGCTTTCCTCAACCGTTTTTGATGCATGAATCCCGATGACAATGACAATGACAAGGGAATAGATATCGATGATAACATTGAAAACAGAATCCAATCTCCGGCCTCCCTATTTGGTTCACGCTTTCATCCTACCATCATATTGTCTTTCCAGTCGAGCTGCATTCAGATTTTTTCTTTGTTCGCCATCTTGCGGTAAAACTCCTTCAGGCTGCCACCCATGGTTTTGGGATTCATCATGCGAATCCGAAGATAGAGGTCTCCGCGTCTGCCCTGTGAATCACGGTACCCTTTTCCGGCAATCCTGATTTTCCCGTCCGTCTGAATGCCTTCCGGTACCTGAACCAGAATCTTGCCATCCAGTGTCTCGACTTTCGCCTCGCAGCCCAACCCGGCTTCCCAAGGCAAAAGGTCCAGCGGGGTTTCAAGATCCAGGCCATTCAGCAGGAAATGATTATCTTCCAGCACAATGACCTTGATGATCAGGTTGCCGTTTCGGCCTCCCTCCATGCCGGGATTCCCTTGCCCGGCCAGCTTGATCCGCTGTCCGCTCAGAATGCCGGACGGAATCTTGAACGAGATGGTCTTCCCCGAGGCACTGTCCCGCAGATTGACCTTTTTCTCAATCCCATGATAGGCTTCCTTCAAAGGAATGCTGATTTCCGCCTCGATGTCTTCTCCATCCTGCGCAAAGTGTCTCGTCCGACGGCTTTTGTTTGTATCCCTGCCAAAAAGATCACTCAGGCTGTCCGGATCTCCTCCGAAAAACATGTTGAAAAAATCGCTGAAATCATTGTCGGGCGAGGAACGGGGTGAATATCCCGCTTTCCCCCGCTGCGTCTGCGATGGGTCAAAGTCCCTGCCGTTCTGAAATTTGGCTTCTTCAGCCAGTGCATCATATTTCTTTCTCTTGTCAGGGTCTCCGAGCACTTCATACGCTTCACTGAATTCTTTGAAAAGCTCCTCGGATTTTTTGTTGTTCGGGTTCGCATCCGGATGATGCTTTTTGGCAAGATTCCGGAATGCCTTCTTGATTTCCGCCTGTGATGCAGTTTTTCCTACACCGAGGATTTCATAGTAATCCCTGTATTTCATGCTGCTCACCCTTCACGGCCATCTTTTGGTAAATGACCCTCAGCCATTCAGTCCAAGCTTGTTCACGTTCTGCGATGAATCAATCGGAAACAGGTCCTGCACCAATCATATGGTACAGGACCCACTATCATCATACCCAAAATGCGGGTTTTGTAAAAGCATCCATCAGACAATCAGCCGACCAGCAAATCTGATTCCACCCGGCGGTACGGTCCGGCGCATGGACTGCTCAAGCGGGAAAACCCACTCGGCAGGAGTTGCTGGAACAGCATCGTGCTTCTGCGGCATTCATTTCATGTCACGGGTAACAGCTGTCGCAGTCCGATGAAGATCCTTCGAAATCTTCCGATACCCGGAGTGCAGATGTTTCTTCACATCATCCGCCTTATCCTGGACATCTGCCGCCATGCGGACAGCGCCATCCTTGATGTTTTCGGCAGCATCCGCAACCTCTTCCTTTTTTTCGATCATTTTGTCTCCGATCGCATCCAGTGGGCTTTCACCCTGTTCTGCTTCCGGTTCCATTCCTTCGATTTCCGCGTTTTTCGTCATCATGATTCCGGTTGCGACTGCGGCAACTGCGGCAATTCCCAGACCCATGACAATTTTCAGACCTGTATGATGATTTTTTTCTTCCGTCTGCGTATCTTCTTCCAGAACCGGTATCATATTCTTGCTCATTGGATTGGCCTCCTTGTTCGGCACATTGTGTAGGACCCATCATATTCACCTGACCGGATTCCGCCAATCGGCACCCACATCTCCCGGTGCGGGTGGAGATGAAGTTCACATGCTGTGACGGCATATTGGACAAACCACCCGGTCCAGCTAACCGCCAAACCGGGTGATATCATTGATTTCTATTCAGATAAACCGAGACTGGCAGTCATTTCGGTTCATCCTTGACACTGTTGATGGAATAAAGACGTCTGTTCCCGTCCTGTGGCAAATTGGCGATTATGCCTGCAATTTCTTCAGGTTCAAGTGTTTCCAGACTTTCAATGAATTCTGAAAGTCTTTCATATTCAGCTATGGAAAACAAAACCGCATCCGGCTGGTTGTTCTTCAGAATGAATATTTTCCCGCATCCTGCGGCTTTTTCCCTGCAGGATTTGTAGTTTTTGATCATGTCGGAATTGGATACAATGGCCTTTGTAGAAATAATCATGCGTCATCCGTTTCCTTTTCCTTGTGATATTGCAAGTATGACCCTTTTCAAAGAAAAAGTCAAGTCTTTATTTTAATCATTTTTAATATTTTTATTTGTATTATTATTAAACTTATCGTGTAACATTCTGAGTTCTTTGAGCGGATCACGGGAGCCATACGCGGCCGGATGTCAACCGTTCAGCAAATCCGCAAGATACTTTTCATGTGCTTCCCGGCCCAGTTCGGGCCAGGTCTCCCGCAGCCCTTTCCGGATGACATCCAGGTATTTTTCGGAAGGGTTATTTGCTGCAAGGATTCCCGGCGATGTAAAACAACTGATCGGATATTTCCCGATGACGCCCAGTTTCAATTCGTGCCGATACCATCCTTTTTTGCTCTGCCCACATTCCATCAGCTGAATATCCGCAAACTGCTCTTTGGAGATCAGATAGGCACGCCCCAAAGTCCTGACTCCTTCCACCGGGAGAGGCTCCACAAAAGCGACCGCCTTGTTTTCCCATTTTGCGGACGCTTTGGCAAAATACAGTTTGTGCGGGATTATGACCGGTTTGCTGTCGCGGGGAGGCGTATGGTCGGCACAGCGTTCGATATAACGCATGAACCGATCCGCGCAAAGGTTGCTTCCATAGCACGCGTACCAGACGAGGTCGTTTTTCTTCATGTCTGTCCAGGCATTGAATTTTTCATTCATGGGCGGTCTCCTCATTCCATGTTCGGTTTTTCCTGTCCATATCCATCACCGTTGTGCCAGGCACCCGTCCCATCATCCACTCAATTTTCCTTGACCGTATCCATCCACCGGTACGTCAGACAACCATCCATGACCTTTGTGATATATTCCCTTGTCTCGAAGAAGGTGATCGCAGTCGGAAAGTCTTCGGCCTTTTTCATGATGCCGCTTTTCTTCCAGCGCCGCACATTTCCGCCGCCTCCGTTATACGCAGCCAGCGCCATGTCCACATTCCCGTCGAACTGCTTGAGCATGGAACGGAGGTAATAGGCCCCGAACCGGATATTGGTCTCCGGATCCTGCAGATTCATGTCTTCTTTGGAAACACCCAGCTTGACCGCAATATCGGCACCCGTCGCAGGCATGATCTGCATCAGACCCACAGCGCCGACCCTTGACAGCACCTGTGGCTGATACTGGCTCTCCTGGCGCATGAGGCCCCATATCAGGAATGGCTCCAGATCGAATTCCTTCGCGGATTTCATGACGAATTCCTCGAAAACCTTCGGATAGGCAAGTTCATAGGCCTGACGGTCGTTGACTTCCGTCAGCGCTCTGGCTCCCCAGATGCTGCTCCTGTATATATCTCCCCGTTCGAGATTCCATTTCCCCAAGGCCAGTTTTTCTGCCGGCGTGGTTTCCCGGATTCCGATCGCATATTCCAGTTCGGCGATTTCATCCAAACCCATTTTTTCATATTTTTCTGTTTTGGCCAAATACTCCGGATTTTCCACCGGAGTTTCCGTAAACGGTTCCCAAACAGGATCCTCACCGGTTCGAGCCATCCACGCGGGATGCGCGGACAGTTCCTTCAAAAGCTTGTCCTGATTATCCTGTTGCCCGAGTCTCCTGCCAAGGATGTACGCCCGGTAGGCGGCATCATCCAGATAGGCCGCCGCTTCCTTGCTCTTGTCTTCGGTAAGCCGCAGATACGCTTCCAGCGCCATTTCCGTTTCACCAAGCTCTTCTGCGATCTGTGTGCCCCGCCAGACAACCGAAGGTTTGCCGCTGAGCATGAACGCTTGCGCGGATTCTTTCAGACGCCCTCCCTTTTCAAGAAGCAACCCGAGCCGTTCTCCACCCATCGGACCGAGTCTGCGGTAGAGCGCCATCGCCTGCTTGCCCTGTTCCACCGCTTCCAGACAACGCGCGTACCAGAAGGCTGCATTCGGATCCGTCACGATGGCTTTCGGATTTGCCAGTGCAGTGATCAAATCCGTCGTGGCTGCCCCCGATTCACCGGATACAGGCACTTCAAGCTTTGCCAACAGGGGTACCGCCTCGGTATAACGCCCCGATTGAGCCATGCTCATAGCATGCAGCCTGGATAGTTGAGCGGACTGCGCCGCTCGGGATTCCTTTTGAAGCTCAATTTCCAGAAAGAGAACCGCTGCATTCCCAAGGCCCTTCTCCAAAAGGATTTCCCCGATGAGGACAGGTGACAGATCGATTTCCAGCATCTCCGTCAATGCCGTCTCATTGGGAAGAAGTTCCCTGTATGCGGCAAGAGCCGCGGAAAGATCACCTTTTTTGCGGTATGAATCCGCCAGTTTCAACATGACTCCATCGGTTTCGTACAGGGAGTAAGCCTTCTCATAGAAAGGGGAAGCATCCTGTTCCTCCGCCTCCATTTTTTTTGCCATGTAAAGATTCGCATGGTAACCGATGGCATCATTGCGCGTCACATATTCATCGATATGCGATTTGATTCTGTTGATTTCCGAAGGGTCCATGCGTAAAATCAACCCAAGGATATCAAGCTCATCCTCCAGCTCCGGAAGCGCAGTCGCCGGAACCGCTGTTGCACCGGCTTCCGGCGCAGTCCCTGCGGATTGGGTTTCTTCGGCGTCCAGCGGAGCGGACGTCTCCGGACTGTTTGGATCCAGACTGCAGCCGGTGAGGGAAAGCGCAATCAGAATCACGAAACTTAGCGTCAACCATTTCATTCCTGGCTTTCTTGTCATACCGGTCATATAACCATTCTTTCACCATTTTCGGGCCAATTCCTTTTCAATGGGTGTCACAAATCATTTGTTGCATCATATATCGCATCATCCATCGCAACATCCATCGCATCATCCATCGCATCATCCATCGCAACTACGTATATCATAACACGGATGACTGGCCGAGGTCCGAAACACCTGTGTGGCATGATAAAGATCGCTGTGCCGGTCTATCCTTGCAGAACAGGAACAGGTACAGGATCTGCTCCTCCTGAAACGGGAAGGACGACCAATTCGCCCTCCACCACATCAATCGTCACCGTTCCGCCGTTCATCAGAGATCCGAACAGGACTTCATCCACAAGTCCGGACTTCACGCGATCCTGAACGGCCCGGATGATTTCACGCGCGCCATAGGCCGATTTCAGCCCTTTGTCCGCGAACCATGTCAACGCCGCCTCGGTTGGGTTCAGCGAGATGTTCTTTTCCGCAAGTTTTGCCGAGAAGGCCTGTAATTCCTTTCGTGCCACCCCAATCGCCATCTCCCGATCCAAATGCCTGAAGGAGATGATCGCATCCAGACGGTTGCGGAACTCCGGCAGAAAAATGCGTTCCACTTCCTTGCGCATGTTGTCCGTATCCAGCTTCTTCTCTTCAAACCCTATCAGCGCCTTGCCGATTTCCCGTGCCCCGGCGTTGGAAGTCATGATCAGCACGACATTGTGAAAATCCGCCTTCTTTCCGCTGTTGTCCGTCAGCATGCCATAATCCATGATTTGCAGAAGCACGTTGTATACATCCGGATGGGCTTTTTCGATCTCATCCAGCAGCACGACACAGTAAGGAGATTTGCGGACAGCTTCTGTCAGCAGGCCTCCTTCCTCATAACCGACATATCCGGGCGGAGAGCCTATCAGCCGGGAAACCGTATGCTTCTCCTGGTATTCGCTCATGTCGAACCGCAGCAGCTTCACACCCAGGATGGCAGCCAGCTGTCGGGTCAGTTCCGTTTTTCCGACACCGGTCGGACCAACGAACAGCAGGGATGCAACAGGCTTTTCCGCCTCGCCGAACCCCGCACGTGAACGTCGGATTGCCTGAACCACCGCCTTCACAGCCTCATCCTGACCGAAAATCACTTCCTTCAGTTGGGTGTCCAGCGTTTTGAGCGCGGAGATTTCATCGGCTTTGACGCTCTTCTCGGGGATTTTGGCCATGCTGGCAATGGTTCGCTCGATCTCCCTGTCTGTCACCTGAAGAACGGTAATTTCCTCCCCGTCCACCGTATCACCGAATTCCATGCGAACCAGCGCCCCTGTTTCATCCATCACATCAATGGCCTTGTCAGGCAGGTGACGCTCCTGGATGTATCGGGCGGAAAGTTCCGCCGCCGTCTGCAGCGCCCCGTCGGTGTACAAAACGTGATGGTGCTCTTCATAACGCGCTTTCAGCCCTTGCAGAATCTGCACGGTTTCTCCGATGGACGGCTCCAGAATATCAATTCGCTGGAACCGCCTGGACAGAGCTCTGTCTTTTTCGAAATGCTTCCTGTATTCCTCATAGGTGGTGGACCCGATGAACTTGATCCTGCCGGCCGTCAGGAACGGCTTGAGGATTCCGGATGCCTCCATGCTTCCGCCCGAGGTCGCGCCGGTTCCGACCAGGTTGTGGATTTCATCGATATAGACAATGGCGGTTTCAATCTTTTCAAGTGCATGCAGCACCTTTTTCATGCGTTCCTCGAAATCGCCCCGATACCGGGTCCCAGCAATCAGCGCACCCATGTCGAGTGAGAAAATCCGGCTTTTTTTCAAGTCCGCGGGGACTCGGCCCTCCGCCACCATGACAGCAAGCCCCTCGACAATGGCTGTCTTGCCGACGCCTGGGTCCCCGATGTGGATGGGATTGTTCTTGACGCGCCGCAGAAGAATCTGCATGGTGCGTTTCAGCACGTCCTCACGGCCAATCAACGGATCGATGCCATGATTGCGGGCCTTCTCAAGCAGATCCACCGTGTAAAGCCTCAGCAGATTCTTCTTCTTCGGCTTCAGACTGTCATCTTCGTCATTGTTTCTTTCATCGGAATCGTCTTCGTCATTGATTTCATCGTTTTCATCGAGTCCATTGATTTCATCGTTTTCATCG
>JAIFNI010000141.1 GCA_020047785.1 Clostridia bacterium | reverse complement strand
TATTTATTTCATTCCCACCCAATCCATCCTCAGGAGCGAATGGAGGCAACACATGAACATATACGACATACAAGTCAAGGACGCGAAGGGGCAAGATATCTCCTTGTCCACCTACAAGGGAAAAACCCTGCTGATCGTGAACACTGCGAGCAAATGCGGACTCACCCCGCAATACGATGATCTGCAGGACCTGTACGAACAGTTTCGCGACAAGGGCTTCGAGGTCCTCGCTTTTCCGTGTGACCAATTTGCCAATCAGGAACCGGGAAGCAATGACGAGATTCAGAAATTCTGTGAGATCAATTTCGGTCTGACCTACCCGGTGTTCGCCAAACTGGATGTAAACGGGGAAAGTGCCCATCCGCTGTACAAACTGCTCCGGGAACAGAAACCCGGCATCGGTGGTGACAGCATAAAATGGAATTTCACCAAATTCCTGATCAATTCGGAAGGGGAAGTTGTCGGTCGTTACGCGCCCACGACAAAACCCGGCAGAATTGCACCCGTATTGAAAAAAATGCTCGGATAAGAAAGGGAAGATGCTGAAACAGGAATCTGCGCGTTCCGGCCTCGCCTGGCACCAGACAGGAACAGGAATCTGCGCGTTCCAGCCTAGCCTGGCACCCGACAGGGTTTGGAAGTCCTGTCAAGGCGAACCCATTGCCAGATGATGAATTTCTTCGGTTGCGAGGGCGATTTTTGTCACGACCGTGCGCGAAGTTCGGGGGAACAGGTAGTATGTATCCTCGCGTGTTGACAGATCGATGCAATCTCCCTTTCCGAAATAATTGAACTCGATGTGGCAGGCATACATGCTTTTTGGATCTTTCACCAGAAGAAATTCCGTTCCATTGAAATTTCCTTCCAGTCGGAATCCTGCTGTATCGTGCGTCAGCTGCGCGCTGCCCAGTCTGATATATCCTTTTGCATTCGGCAGGGAGTCCACGGTCACCTCATCACGGAACAAATAGGTGCCGGCCTGTACCTGCTCCCTGACCTGTTTTCGTTCGAATGTGAACCAGTCCGGAATATGAGGGTACTCCGTTTCCCCGGATTCCGCTTCCATTTCACCGAGTTCCGTCATGGACCATGCTTTCCCGCAGGCATCGCACCAGATTCGATGGCCGGCCGAGTCCATCCTGAATTCCGTCAGGCAGTGCGGACATTGATACAGGATGTTGTGGAGTCCCTTCGCCCGTTCCGGAAAATCAATCCGAATGCCGTTCTCCTTCTGCCAGGCATACTCATCATACACAAACGATTCTGCAAGCAGGCGGTTGATGTCAGGAACGGAAAGGGATTCAGTTTCCTCTGCCGTCAACAGACGGGTCAATTCCGCCTCAATCCGGTTTCCCCGTTCCGCGAGGTTCCAACAGGGAGCGTTCAGATAATGACCGTGCATCTTCAGCAGAACCACGGGAACCTTCATCATTCTGATCAGTTTTCCCAGAGATTCCGGCAGCTCGGAATTTGTTCCGTCCAGGGAATAGCGTGCTTCCGGATACAAAGCCAGAATGTCCCCATTGTCCCGCAGGACATGCTTGATCTGTCGGATGAGCTGGGTATCGTTCGTGAATTTTCTCTTGCAGATGCAGCCGACCTGCCGCAGAAGCCACTCCCGACCGATGAAGCCGTCGATGGCCACGACATAGTTCGTGCGCTTCGGAAAGAGAGCCGCAGTTGTCACCATGAAATCCATGAAGGCCTGATGGGTGCACAGCAGAAGAAATGGTGCCTGCATGCCTTTCATACCGGTGCGTCGGATGGTCAGCCGGTGTTTCCAGACAACCGGAAAACTGAGCAGCCACGTGATGGGTCGAAGAATATGCCATTGTCTGACCGGCTTTTTCTCCATGTCGAATTTCGCTGTTTGGTCATTCACAGGCACAAATCCTCTTTTCCGACCCGCAGTGCAGGATCAACCCGGACGTCTTCACAGATTTGAACAGACGTCGACTGCATGGCAGTTCATTTCCTGATGTAAGAAAGCGTACCATCCGGCAGTGGGACTGTCAATTTCCCTTTCACCCATCTGTTCTGAGCCATGAATATGGTATGATATATGCTAAACTGTCCTATATGCGAGGTATGTTTCATCTGGTGTACCGAGCAATAAGCGATGTATCGGATTTTCCATGCAATACGCAATGTATCCGGTGTACCATTCAATTTATGATGAACCTGGCATATCGCATGTTCAGAGGGGAGCCAACATGAAACACGCATGCCAGGTGATGACTCATCCGGAAACATATCCGTCGAAGGCGTGGTGGAGGCGGCGAGCTACCCGGTGCAGGGAACAGCTGATATTGTGAGGATTCTGACCGATTGAGGGCTAAGCTCGCCTCAATTTGTCATGCAGCCGCATCCGCCGGATGCAGATGATGCAGTTCCGTACGAACCCGCTGCGTTCTTCTTCACCCATCCTATCACAGGTAACCGGAGGTATTCCATGGACATGAACACGCTGCGCGGTGAAATCATCGGGGGGCACACCCTTCTGAAGACTCCTTACGGAGATCGTCTCATGACGTATGCGGACTACACGGCTTCAGGACGGAATCTGCGTTTTGTCGAAGATTGCCTGCTTCAGCTGGAAACCACCTATGCGAACACCCATACCGAGGACAACCACTCGGGTCATGGGACCACCATGCTGGTCAGAGAGGCAAAGCTGCAGATTCGGAAAATGCTGGGCGGAACCGAAGAATATATGGTCATTTTGACGGGGACCGGCGCAACCGGAGCGATCCATCGGCTTTCTGAAATTCTCGGAATCCACGAAGTGCCTGCCGCACAAGAATACCGCTCACGCCTTCAGGAAAAAATTGCCAATGAAAATCCTGCGTACCGGGCTGCGTTCGAAAGGCTGGAAGAGGAAAACACCGCAGGAAGACCTGTTGTTTTCATTACGCCCTATGAGCATCATTCGAACGTCCTGCCATGGCGTGAAGGAAATGCGGAAGTGGTTGAGATTCCTCTTGATTTCTGTGGACGCCCGGATTCTGCCGCTTTGGAAGATTTGCTCCGGTCCCCTCGCTTCAGCAATCGGATGAAAATCGGTGCTTTTTCTGCGGCTTCGAATGTGACGGGCATCATCACCCCTGTCAGGGAACTCGCCGCCATCCTGCATGCCCATGGTGGATACGCGTTTTTCGACTATGCCGCCAGTGCCCCCTATG
This sequence comes from Clostridia bacterium, assembly GCA_020047785.1. Taxonomy (GTDB): domain Bacteria; phylum Bacillota; class Clostridia; order DSM-8532; family DSM-8532; genus JAEWSN01. The sequence goes on along the minus strand of JAIFNI010000141.1, from coordinate 9,290 downwards.
TACCGATCCGTGCATGGGTGAATGATGCCGATTATCTGGATGGCGTCTGCCTTTCCCCCCATAAGTTTCTGGGGGGGCCCGGCGCATCGGGTCTTCTGATGTTCCATCAGCGCATATATCGGAAGGACCTTCCGCCAACCTTTGCAGGGGGTGGAACCGTTGACTACGTGAACGACCGGACACAGGACTACAAGACGGACATCGAAGCCCGTGAGGATGCCGGAACGCCCGCCATCCTTCAGGCTGTCCGGACTGCTCTGGCCCTGGAGCTGAAGGAACGAATCGGAACCGATCACATCACCTGCATTGAGGCGGATTATTTGAAAAGGGCGCTGTCCGCATTCCGTGCGAATCCCCATATCGAACTGATCGGTCAGGACTGCGGAGAACAGGAGTCTCCGGACATGGAACGACTCTGCATCCTGTCCTTCAATATCCGGCATGGTTCGGGTCTGCTGCACCCACGGTTCGTGACGCGGCTGCTCAACGATCTTTTCGGTATTCAGGCAAGAGCAGGCTGCTCCTGCGCCGGGCCATACGGACATAGGCTGCTCGGAATCGGTCCGGAAGAATCAGCCCGGTATCGCTCCATCATTCTGGAAGGGTACGAAGCAATGAAACCGGGCTGGGTCCGCATGAATTTCCACTATTCACTTGACGAGTCGTCTTTCCGATTTCTGCTTGATGCTGTGCTTTTTGTCGCGGAACACGGCGTTCATTTTCTCCAGGACTACCGGCTGGATCCGGCGACCGGCTTGTGGTCGCATCGTTCGAACCCTGAAAGCGCAGAAATGCCGTTGCACCTTGTATCCATGCTTCATCCTGTTAAGCCCCCGAAGCCATATGACGCGGAATATGCTTCCGAATCATACGAGCGTTATCTCGCCGAAGCACGGAGAAGAAAGACTGACATCCTTGCGTCGCTTCACTCGGATTTGACGAAACCCGACGCGATGGCATTGACCCACCACGCAGCCGATCAACCTTACTGCCTGTATGGCTCCGAAACATGGCCGGATCTTGCCTGGTTTCTCATCGGCAAAATCCAATCAGGGATCCCGTCCGGCCAATGTTGACCAACTCTCCCCGCAGATATAGGTCATCCCGACTCTCAGTGAATTCGCAAGGACACATGCAATACATTGAAGCCGGCATTGTGCGTTTCCGGACTGATTGATAGAATCAATGCAAGTCGTCATGCATCAGCCTAATGATGATAGACGCATACCGAGGAGAACCCGTATGAAAACACTCGCCATCGTACTTTTCCTCATGACTTATGCTTCCCTGCTCATCTTTCCGAAAATCAGGGCATACATCGCACTCGGATCTGCCGCCATCTTCGTTCTGCTTGGCATCCTTCCCATCGGCAAGGTATTCTTCGCCGTGGACTGGAATGTCATCCTGATGATCGCTGGCAGCATGGGTGTCGTATCCCTGTTCATCGATTCCAAGATGCCGGAACTGATGGCGGACAAAATCATCGACAAGATGCCGGATGTAAAATGGGCCATCATTTCCCTTTCCCTCTTTGCCGGCATCATCTCGGCCTTCGTGGACAACGTGGCCACCGTGCTGATGGTGGCGCCGGTTGCGCTGACCATTGCGAAGAAGCTCAAGATCTCTCCTGTTCCCAGCATCATTGCCATTGCCGTAGCATCCAATCTCCAGGGGGCGGCCACACTGGTCGGCGATACCACCTCCATACTTCTGGGCGGATATGCCAAACTCGACTTTCTGGACTTCTTCTTCTTCCGGGGAAAACCTGGAATGTTCTGGGTTGTGCAGGCTGGCGCCATTGCTTCCACCCTTGTTCTCCTTTACATATTCCGCAAGCAGAATCAGAAAATCAACCCGGTCAACGATGCGGTGGTCGAGGATCTCTTCCCCACCTATCTGCTTGTGGGTATGGTCCTGAGCTTGATCATGGCCTCCTTCATCCCAGGCAAAATCGCGATCACAAACGGGCTCATCTGCACCGGGCTGTTCATTGTCGGCTTGGTGCGGCAATACTACATCAAAAAGGACCATACCCTGACCATCAAGGCCATCAAGGACATCGATTATTTCACCATTCTGCTGCTGGCCGGTTTGTTCGTCGTCATCGGCGGCATCACGGAAGCAGGCGTAGTGGCAGACATTGCCAAGCTCTTTGTCGGCATCGGCGGTGGGAATCTGTTCGTCATCTTCACCCTTGTCACATGGGCCTCGGTCTTCTTTTCCGCCTTCATCGACAATATTCCCTATGTCGCAACCATGCTGCCGGTCATGTCCGGCATCGCTGCCATGATGGGAATCGATCCGACCATCCTGTACTTCGGGCTTCTTTCCGGCGCAACCCTCGGCGGAAACATGACCCCCATCGGTGCGTCCGCCAATATTGCGGCTCTGGGCATCCTCCGAAAGGAAGGCTATCAGGTCAGTACCGGTGAATTCATGAAAATTGGCATTCCGTTCACATTGGCGGCAGTCGTCACAGGCTATGCGATGATCTGGTTCATCTGGCGCTGATTGCTCAACAGAATGAGTGCATTTGTTCATGGTATTTTGGATTCCTTGTTATTTTGATTTTCTTGTTTTTGGATTCCTTGTTATTTTGGTTTTCTAGTTTTTGGGACTCTTGTTCTTATGTTTTATTGGTTGAACAACGCACACTAAAAAGAACGGACGTCTGGATTCACGCCAGGTGTCCGTCTCTTTTTCTGTATAGCCATTCAGGGTAGGGTTTTCTGCCGTCACCGCTTCCGTTGCAGCAAATCGCCTTCCACGCCGTCCGGCAGATTCGACAGGAAAGCCGATGCATCCTGCGGACCGCCGACCACCGCGCCATAATGCGTGGGGACCGCCACTTTCGGCTTGATGAGGCGAACGGCTTCGACAGCTTCCGCAGCGGTCATGGTATATGTGCCGCCGACCGGAAGAAAAGCAACATCACAGGCATGGTTGGCCATCTCGGGGATGACATCGGTATCACCGGAAACATAAACGCGAAGGCCGCCGAACTCGATGATATACCCAAGCCAACCGCGATTCTTTGCATGAAATGGTTTTCCAATGTTGTAGGCGGGTACCGCCACAAAAGAGACCCCGGCCACAATCTCCTTCATGCCTGCGGTTGCCGTCACCGTATTGTGCCAGCCCAGTTCTGCCGCGAGGGACTCGCTGTCGGGCGGCAGGACAAGGACTGTATCCTGCTTTTTTACAAGACGGATGTCTTCGGGCGAGAAATGGTCATGATGGCTGTGTGTGATGAAAATGACATCCGCATCCAGATAATTCTGTCCTATTTGGAACGGATCCACATAGATCGTCTTTTCACCCGCCATGCGGACTGATGCGTGACCAAGGTGTTCGAGGCCTTTGAGCAGCGGATTCATGTGATCACCTCCACGGTTTTGCCGATTGGTGCCGCGTTCATGACTCCATCATATAAAAACAGAAAGAAAGTGTCCATATGGAAACCTTATTCCGGCGAGGTAATTTAATAGATCAGGTTTTCATCAAACCATCGTATTGTCAGCCCTGGCGGTTCAGTCTGATGACGGGTTCCGGGAAATATGGTAGGCTTGAACTGTTTCCCTTTCCGGTGCAAAGGATACAGGTGCCTGCATGACCATTCAGGAAGTCTCTTATCTGCTCAGATATGCCTTCGTGTTCCTGATCTCCATAGCCGTCTGGCTGCTGGTGCGACTATCCATCGGCGAATTGCGATGGGACATGCGAAACAGGATTCTTCCGGTTCCGGGATACAGTCTCATGATGCAGAAATCCCCCGCCGGACCAGGCAGCCCGGCAACCGATTCCGCCGGTGGACAGCTGCGCGTCATGCAGCTCTGGCATACCACGATGCTGGGCCGTTCCAGGTCCTGCGACGTCAGGCTGACGGAACCGGGCACCGCGAAACGTCATGCCGTTGTCTATCTGTATGATGGAAAATGGTATATACGTCCCGCAGGTTCGAGGCAGGAAGTCCTTCTGAATGAAAAACGCATCCATGCCCCCAGCATACTGAAGAATCTGGATCAAATCACCATCAGCAGCCAGGTGCTGGCTTTCCTGAACAGGAATCAGGATGCGGATCTTGTGGATCTTCAGCATATGAATGCCCAAAAGACTCCTGTATTTCCGAAAGAGCGATCAATAGGAAAAATTCGGGGTGCCTGGCTGGCATTGAACCTGTTCATGCTGTGCGGAATATATGTCCTTGTGTTCACACCGCCTTCCGGCATGCTGGAACTTCAGACATTGCTGGGCGGTTTCTGCCTTGGATTTCTTTTCCTGATGAACCTTCACTTCTGGCTGTTGCCGCTCTTGTTCAAGCAGGCAGACAAAGTGCTTCTTCTATGCCTGATGCTGTTGACCTCTCTCGGCATTCTCTTTCAGGCCAGGCTTTCCATGGAAGGGATGGACCAGGAAGCCATCGGTGCAGCCGCTGCCGCGATGATTGGCTCCATGATTGCAGACATGCGCCCGCAGGCCATCTCCCTGATCATGGGCATGATGCTTCTTCCCATGATGGCATTCCTCGTTGCCCGGACACGAATCCCCGAATCGATCGGGATTCTGTGCGCCCTCGCAACACCGGTTCTCCTGCTGGTGACGCTGTTTCTGGGACGTGGATCGGAATCCCATGGCGCCGCTCTTTGGATTCATGTCGGAAGCTTCTCCCTGCAGCTCACAGAATTTACAAAAATCACCTATCTGTTTGTTCTGGCATGGTTTTTCAAAAACCGGCCAACCCGCTCCCAGCAGGTGCTATTTGCCGTCTGGGCAGCATTTGTTCTCTTCCTGATCATGCTGCTGCCGGATCTCGGTTCCGCCCTGATCCTGCTGCCGACTACCCTGCTGGTGTTTGTGGTGATGACCTCGGAATATGGAACCACGCTGGCGATTCTGGGTTCCGGCACCGGCCTTGCAGTCGCGGCCTACGCGCTGTTCCCGCATGTGCAACGTCGTCTGGCCGGCTGGACATCCCTGTGGACCGAAGTCAACGATGGAAACCGGCAAATCGTCTACAGCCTTCAGGCCATCACACGCGGCGGCCTGTTCGGGCGGGGTCTTTCCAATGGCAGCCCGGACGGCATTCCTCTCGCCTCCTCCGACATGGTGTTTTCGATTGTATGCGAAGAACTCGGGCTCATCACGGGACTGTGCATCATACTGGCCTTCATTGTGCTGTGGCTGCGCGCGGCAAGAATCACGCTGATCGGCCAGGACGGCTTCACTTCGGGACTGGCTCTGGGAATCGGCACGCTGTTCTTCATGGAAGCAGCGGTTGTCATCGCCGGAGTTACAGGCCTGATACCCCTGACAGGTGCAACACTTCCACTCATCGCGCGCGGCGGGAGTTCCATTCTGGCCAAACTGCTGATGTTCGGGATTCTGATCGGGTTGTCCGCGCGTCGGACAAAAGTCGATGGAATGCCTTAGGGTTTGGAAGAAAAGGAGGAATGAACCGATGAAAATGCTGATTCGCAACATCAAGATCGTGTTGGTGCTTTTCCTCCTGGTCTCGAGCGCGTTGCTTGCCGGCTTGATAATCCAGCAGCACCGCAGCAAGAATCAGTTTGCGGCAGCTGCAGGAGAAAACCGGGCAGGGTTGAAGGCTCGTTATGCAAATGCAGGTACGGTTTTCGCCCGGGACGGCGGGATTCTTGCACAAAGCAAAAACGGAAAACGCATCTACAGCCAGAATGCAGATGTGGCAAAGGCCGTGCTGCATGTTGTCGGAGATTACACGCATCACATCGGAAACACCGTGGAGGCGGACTATCAGGGGCAGCTGCTCGGAACCGACAGAAACCCGCTGCACCAGTTGTTCCTCGATATTTCAGGACATGGTCTGGAAGGGGATGACATCACGCTCACACTCGACCCGGGACTGTCCGTGAAATCCTACCAATTGCTGAAAGGGCGAAAAGGCGCAGTTGTCCTGATCAACTACCGGACAGGCGCAGTCCTCGCCTCGGTGAGTTCTCCAAGCACCTCTCCGAATTCCGTCATTGTCTGGCGGGACATTCCCGATACAGCTCTGTTCGACCGGGCCTTCATGGGCGCATACGCGCCAGGATCCACGTTCAAGCTTGTCACGGCCGCCGCATGGATGGACTCTCCCTCCTTTGATGTGGCCCTGGAAGTCGACTGCGGGGGGAAATCGACCGTTGTGGAAAACGGCGCCGACGAAACGACAAAAGGGCATGGCCGCGTCAGACTGGAAGAGGCATTTTCAAAATCCTGCAATGTTTTTTTTGGCCAGGTCGGCGTCCTCACAGGCAAGGACGAATTGCTTGCAAAAGCGCGGGACTTCGGCATCGGCGACGTCATCTCCGTGGACCGGCTTGGCGTGCGGACAAGTCAAATCAAGACGGTCGATCAGGATCCGGCAACGCTTTCCTGGCTGGCCATCGGCCAGCCGAACGAATTCAGCACGCTCCGGATGTCTCCGCTCCAGATGGCGCTCATGGCCGGCGCCGTCGGGAATGAGGGTGCAATCCCCCAGCCCCATATCATTGACCATCTGACGGACCCTTTGGGCACAACGTACCAGCAGCTTGAGCCCGGGATTCTGAAGCAGGTGATGGACAAAGCATCCGCGTCCAGACTCGAGGCGCTCATGATGGACGCAACCCTTCACGGCACTGCCTCGCCGGGCGCTGTCAAGGGATTTTCGGTGGCCGGCAAGACAGGAACTGTCCAGGTGGAAGAAAAGAAAAACAATGCCTTGTATGTCGGCTACATCAAGGACGAAAAGTTTCCCTATGCCATTGCGGTTGTCGTGGAGGAAGGCGGTTCGGGCGGGAAAGCCGCTGCCCCTATCGCTGCGCTGCTGCTGAAGGCTGCCGCACAAATCAAAGGAGGTTGAGCACCTCGCCCACACTTCCACGAATTACCAGATTGGCCTTTCCGTCATAGGGCGTGTCCGAGCGGTTGATCAACACCAGGTATCGACCATGAAAATCCCGCACGAATCCCGCAGCCGGATAAACCACCAGCGAACTCCCCGCCACGATCAACATATCCGCTTCATCAATGAAATTGTATGCCAGCCGTTTTGTCCTGTGATCCAGCGGTTCTTCATACATGACGATATCCGGACGAACAATGCCTCCGCAAACGCATCGGGGAATCCCATCCGAATCGAGAACAAATGCCATTGGATACTTTCGCTCGCAATCCATGCAGTAATTCCGCTCCGCAGAACCGTGAAGTTCAATGACTGTCCGGCTGCCCGCCTTCTGATGGAGTCCATCGATATTCTGGGTGATGACCGCCCTGACTTTCCCTGCCTGCTCCAGTTCGGCAAGTTTGTCATGCGCCATGTTGGGCTTCGCATTCGGAAAAACCATGGTTTTCCGATAAAAGTTGAAAAATGCTTGTGGATTCTCATCAAAATGACTCCGGCTCAATGCTTTTTCTGGCGAGATACCGCCCAACAGCTTGAAAACACCATCCGAACTGCGGAAATCAGGGATGCCGCTTTCCGTGGAAACCCCCGCACCCCCGAAAAAGACGATGTTGTCACTTCCCCGAACCATTTGACGAAGAACCGCGATCTCAGACATCACCCACCTGGCCTTTCCTTGGAATCCGAACGGGGATCCGAACAGGATTTGTCTGGGATCCGATTGAGATCCGAACAGAGATCCGAATGAGATCCGACTGGGATCCGAACAGAGTTTGACAAAAATTAGTAGGTGTCCACAAGGCTGCGAACCGTCAGGTATGCTTTCATGTCATCCAGCGTCATCGGCTTTGAGAGCCTTTCCTTCTTCACTTCCACGATTTTTTTCGTACCGGCGGAAAGGTCGAAGAAATTATCGCTGAAAATGGCATCGGCTTCCTTCAGTTCCAATCCAACGAATTTCACAAATGCCGACGAGATCACGTGGATGGAAAACCGATCCGCATGCTCCGTGATATCCATCCGAATCTCGGGATGCTCAAAGTGGAAATGCTTCGCCTTGCAGAACAGCACGGTCCCACCACTGAACGGCTCCCCATCGGATTCGAAGCCAAACTCAAGATAGGTGGAGCGCAGCATGTCCTTCGTCGTGAGATAATCGCCAAAATCCAGCATTGCAAGAACATTTGTGGTCATGCTGTGCATCGTTGCCAGCTTTTCACCTTCCTCGAGCACGGTGGAATCCGAAAGCATCAAACGCCAGAAGAGCCTTCCTGAAACGGCATATCGCCGTTCGTTCGAAACATGCAGGGAAACCTTTGAGCCTTCCTCGCAGGCCGATGCCATGACCGGCGCGAAGAACCGCTTCGCAGTATAGTGCAAGGCCTTCCATCTGCCAAAGTAATCCACACTGGCCCAGGACGCAACCGGCCAGCAGTCATTCAACTGCCAGTAGATCGCCCCCATGCATCTGCCACGATTCTGCCGCCAATGTTCGACCCCATACCGAAGCCCTTCCGCCTGGATGAGCTGGGATGCATACAGCAGGGAATCGAAATCTTTCGGATACCGGTAATTTTCACTGATGTAGTAAAGAATCTTTGCATTACCGCCCACATTCTTCTGATGCGATTCCATGACGGATGAGAAAATATTTCTGTCTTCCGGCAAGGTGAAGCTTTCCACGGTCTTAAGCCCCGGATAGGATTGCAGGCCGAATTCCGACATGTATCGGGGGAAAATCTTCCGATAGTCCGTGAAGGGCTGCAACCCGTGCCAGACACCCCAGAAATGCATGTCCCCGCGGTTCTCGTCGTTCGGGTTGTCGAAACTCCCTGTGGAGGACGGGGAGGCAAGCCAGTAGAAGGTGTTCGGATCGATTTCCTTCGCTATCTTCGGCAGGATGTATTCATACATTTTGATATAGTCGGCCTTCAGTTTCAGGGATTGTGTCCTGCTCCATCCCCATTCGACCCAGGCCACTTCCTGTTCATTGTTTCCGCACCACAAACCGAGAGAAGCGTGGTGGCGCAGACGCTTCATGTTGTCGATCGTTTCCTGCGTGATGGTTTCAACAAAGGAATCCGTCAGTTCATAGACGCCGCAGGCATACATGAGATCCTGCCAGACAACCAGGCCATATTCATCGCACAAGTCATAAAACCAGTCTTCCGGATAATACGCGCCTCCCCAGACCCGGATGGAATTGAAATTGGCTTCCACACAGCTTTTGATGAGGAATTCCGTCCTGTCCCGGCTGCAGCGGGACAGGATGTTGTCTTCCGGGATGTAATCGGCGCCCATCGAGAAGAAACCGACGCCATTCACCGTGAAATCGAAGCTCTCCCCCCACTGGTCCTTTTCCTTCCGTACCGTCAACGTGCGCAGA
>JAIFNI010000163.1 GCA_020047785.1 Clostridia bacterium | reverse complement strand
GGTGCCAGTATATCACAGCCGTTGCATGGCACGGAATCAGGTTTGATTCCGGTAAATCGGCTCGTTTCAACGTGTTTTTACACGAGAATCATGTTTTCATTTCTGTTACGGCAAGACAAGCGGGAGGCTTACGCAGTACAATAAATCCGAAACGTCGAACCTGCAGGTTTGAGAGGAAGTATGACGAATTTCGAACACTACCGTATTTTCTTCCATGTAGCCCGACTCGGCAGCATTACCCGTGCGGCCGAGTCTCTTTGTGTATCGCAACCTGCCGTCAGCCAGACCATCCGCTTGCTGGAGCAGGCAATCGGCTGTCCGCTTCTGATTCGGAATGCGCGTGGCGTGACCCTCACACCGGAAGGAGAAGTCCTGTTCGCGCATGTCTCGCGCGGCTTCGGACATTTTGCGGAAGCGGAGGAGAAGGTGCGGGAATTGCTTTCCCTCGCTTCCGGCACCCTGCGCATCGGTGCAAGCGACATGGCGCTCCGGTTCTTTCTGCTGCCGCACCTGGAGATCTTCAACCGTGCCTTTCCGGATGTGCGCATCCACATCACCAACAGGCCGACACCGGAAACCCTGCGGATGCTTTCGGATGGCGAGATCGATCTCGGGTTTGTCAGCGAACCGGTTTCCGTTCCGGCGGAAGGATTGGCGCTGGTACCCTTGCTGCGGATCGAAGATGTGTTTGTGGCAGGGGATCGGTTCGTCGGTTTTCGGGAATCCTGCGCAACATGGATGGATCTGACGGAGAGGCCACTGATTCTGCTGGAGCCGAAAACCAGCACCCGAGCGCATCTGGATGCATTCCTCCTCTCCCGGGGCGTCAGTCTGGAACCGGAATTCGAATTGGCTTCCAGTGATCTGATCGTACAATTTGCGGAACGGAATCTGGGCATCGGCTGTGTTGTGCGGGGATATGCGGAGGAATCGTTCCGAACAGGCAAACTGTTTGAAGTGAAGACACAGGAACCCGTTCCCGCAAGGAATCTCTGTCTCGCCACCCTGAATGGCATCCCGCTGTCTCCGTCGGCACGCAAGCTGGTTGAACAGGTGACCGGTTGATGTTGACGACGGTGGAACGGCATCCGGACTCCAACCTTTTCACGTGATGTTTGCTGATTTGCGACAGGTATAGCTGCAAGAACATAAGCAAAACCTATGAATATAATAGAATAATGTGATTTTTCATATGTCTTCGGATCTGCTACGCTATTGCCGTCAGGTCCTTGTCTGCATGTCTCCGAATAACAGGAACAGGCAACGGGACAGAAAAGGAGGGCGGCATGGTTCGGGCGATTGTTGGAGGAAACTGGGGCGACGAGGGAAAGGGAAAAATGACCGATCTGCTGGCCGGTGAAGCGGACATCGTGGTCCGGTATCAAGGCGGTGCCAATGCGGGACATACCATTGTGAATCCTTACGGCAAATTCGCGCTTCACCTTTTGCCTTCCGGTGTATTCCGACCCGGGGTGGTCAACGTAATCGGCACGGGTGTGGCGCTTGATCCGGAAACCCTGTTCCGGGAGCTGGACGGTCTTGCTGCCAGGGGTGTGCCATCTCCGGATCTTCGGGTTTCCGATCGGGCACAACTTGTCCTGCCCTGGCACAGGAATCAGGATGAATTGGAGGAATCCCATTTGGGGATGGCGGCCTTTGGTTCCACCAAAACGGGCATTGCGCCCTTCTATGCCGACAAAGCGCTGAAAATCGGCCTTCAGGTTTCGGATCTGTTCGAGGACACATGGTTGATGGATAGGCTGACCACAATTTGTGAAAGCAAAAATCGTCTTCTGGCGGGTGTTTACGGCACAGCTCCGGTTTCAGCCGGGGACCTGTTTGCATGGGTGGATGAATTTCGTGGGAAACTTCGTCCGATGGTGACGGATACGTCGGCATTTCTTCGTGCGGCAGAGGCATCAGGCAAGAGAATCCTTCTGGAGGGACAGCTTGGCGCCTTGAAGGATCCGGACCACGGCATACATCCCTATACGACCTCGTCTTCCCCGTTGGCAGGATTTGCGGCAGTAGGCGCCGGATTGCCTTCCCAATCCATTCGTGAGGTGGTTGCTGTTGTCAAGGCTTATTCCTCTTGTGTGGGAGCCGGTCCTTTTCTGACGGAACTATTCGGGGAGGAGGCGCAAACACTTCGGCAGCGCGGTGGAGATGGGGGAGAATATGGCGCAACGACCGGACGCCCCAGACGGGTTGGCTGGTTTGACGCCGTTGCCACACGATATGGCTGCGCAATCCAGGGAGCGACCGGCATTTCATTCGGTCTGCTGGATGTGCTGGGGTATCTGGAGAAGATTCCCGTCTGCACGGCTTATGAAGTTGATGGCGTGAGGCTTTCGGAATTCCCGACTTCGAGGATTCTTGCAAATGCGCATCCGGTGTATGAATGGCTTCCCGGCTGGAGATGCGATCTTCGAGGCATTCGGCGGTTTTCGGACCTTCCTGCAGAGGCGGCTGCTTATGTGCGTTTCGCGGAGGCGCACATGGGGGTTCCAATCCAATACGTTTCCACAGGCCCTTCCCGCGACGACATCATCCGGCTCTGACAGAATTTTCTGAAAATCGGATGACAAATGCATGTTGGCGGTGAATGCATGTTGGCGGTGAATTGACAGTTTTTTTTCTCTGGCGGATAATGGGAGCGGACAATCGCGGGGCATTCGCACCGGGGATGGAATCAGGAAGGATGGCGGGTTTCACCCGATTCACCTTCTTCCGGCCCCCAATCGGATGCGGCTCCGCCGGAGGGACTGCATGAAATGCCTGAAACTGGACATCTGGTCAGGTCTGCCATACGATGAAACTCCTCATCCCGGTTTCCGGCCCTGCCTGGACACATACATCCTCGATGGCGCGAAATCACGCGGTGCCGTTCTGGTTCTTCCCGGCGGCGGTTACGGATTCACGTCGGAGCGCGAAGGAGAGCCTATTGCCGCGCAGTTCGCCGCGGCAGGCTTCCATGCATTCGTTCTTTGGTACAGTGTCGCGCCGCATTGCCATCCCCAGCCCCTTCTGGATGTTTCCCGCGCATTGTGCGTCCTTCGGGAACATGCTGAGGAATGGCATCTCGATCCTGAAAAAATCGCTGTTGCCGGGTTTTCGGCAGGCGGCCATCTTGCGGCGTCCATCGGCGTGCACTGGGAAAAACCCTGGCTGTCCGGAATTCCAGGCATCAGATTCGAAGGCAACAGGCCGAACGCCCTCATTCTTTCCTATCCGGTCATTTCTTCCGGTGTCCATGCGCACCGGGGCTCGTTTGACAACCTGCTCGGCAAGGAAGCGCCGGATGCCGCATTGGAGATGATGTCATTGGAAAAGCAGGTGGGAAGCCATACCCCGCCTGCTTTTCTCTGGCATACCTTCGCGGATGGCCTTGTTCCTGTTGAGAACAGCCTGCTGTTCGCCTCGGCCTTGAGAAAAGCCGGTGTGCCGTTTGAATTGCATGTCTTCCCGGATGGCGGCCACGGTCTGTCCCTGGCCACGGCGGAGACGGCCTGGGAGGGACAGGGCATCGATCCCCATGTCGGCTCATGGGTGAACCTGTGTGTGGAATGGCTACGGAACCTGTTTGCTTGAAGGAGGAAAGAATATGCTGATCGAAAAGAATGCGAAACTGGTCCTGATCGGGGACTCCGTGACGGATTGCGGTCGTGCCCGACCGGTGGGGGAGGGACTGTTTGGCGCCATAGGCACCGGTTATGCCAATCTGGTGAACGGATTGCTGGATACGGCCTATCCAGCCCGAAAAATCCGGGTGGTGAACATGGGCGGCAGCGGGAATACCGTGAAGGATCTCGAGGAGCGCTGGCAGACGGATGTGCTGGACCTGAAGCCGGACTGGCTGTCTGTCATGATTGGCATCAACGATGTCTGGCGTCAGTATGACTGTCCGCTGCAGACGGAAACCCATGTACTTCCGGCAGAATACGCGGAAAGGCTCGAAAGGCTGGTTGTGCGGACAAAGCCGCTGCTCAGGGGGCTTGTGCTGATGACTCCCTATTACCTGGAACCGAACCGGGAGGATCCGATGCGGAAAACCATGGATCGGTATGGGGCCATCGTGAAGGAGACCGCAACCCGGCACGGCACCTGTTTCGTGGACACACAGGCCGCATTCGATGCGTATTTCAAAGAATACCACCCGAACAACCTTGCATGGGATCGCATCCACCCGAACCATATCGGCCACATGCTGCTGGCCCGTGAATTCCTGAAGGTTATTGAATTCGACTGGAAAGGCGAATAGGCAAGCAAGTAGATTTTTCCGTCTACTTACCGGATCGGTCTGATCGAATCCCGCAGAGACAACCAGTCGTCCTCCTGCATAAGCCCGAGGCGCCAGAGGGAGACACCCGCCAGATTGCTGCGTTTGGCCAGAGCCAACTTTGCGAGCAGGCTTTCCGGCGTTTCACTGGCCAGCGATATGCCAAGGATCAGCTTTTCCTTCGGAACAAGCGCCAGAGCCTGATTGACAGCCTGCTGGACCAGGGACGACGGCTCGGGTTTTTGTCCATAGTCATATGCCATCAGATGGATCCGGTCGGCCAGAGGTGCCAGTGCGGCCATGTCGTACCCTTTGTATGCGCTGTTCGTCGGATGCAGTGTAAGGGTAAGGGTCTTTCCGGCCGAATGAAGCGCCGTCGATACGATACGGGAAAAGTCAGTAAACTGTTTCCGGACGGCAGCGAGTTGATCGCCTGTGTCTGTCAGACCCAGACCCTCCAGGTCCAGATGGACGCCATTGTAAACCTCCGCTTCCCGCACCAGCGAGAGTGCCGCGGTTTCCCATGCGGCCGGGTTGTCCATCAGGCGGGTCAGTTCACCGGAACCATCGGACATATAAGCGCAGAGATCTATCTTCAGGCCGGCCTTTTGCGCGCCGGACAAGGCCGACTCCCATCCCGCAGGCTTTTTCCAGCCTTTGGTGCCGCTTGTGGTCAGGGAACCGTCTTCCCTCATCTCATACCAGCCGAATACAACCCTGCCGAGCGCATCCGTCCCGCCGACGGCCGTTTCCGGATAAGCGGCGCCGAAAAGGTTTGCCCAGTTGTTGTCCATGGCATACCAGGCGGTGATTTCCATTGTCTTCACGGGAGATACGACGCGGACTGTCCGATTCGGCCCGTCCCAGTCAACCTTGCAGCCAAACGCCTCACCGAAGAACCGCAGCGGGATGACTGCACGCTGGCTGGTGATGAAGGGGGCGATATCCAAGGGAACAGCTTTCCCATCGATGTTTGCCGTTTTGCTGCCGGTCTTCAGATCCACGGTTTTTCCATATCCGACAGCATGTACGGTCTGCGTCTCCTGAACCCAGTTCACGGCAATGCCGAGGCTTTCGGCAATGGCCCGGAAAGGCACCAGCGCACGGCCCGATTGAATGAGTGGTGCAACAGGGAACGCAATCGCTGTGCCATCGACCTGGATGATGCAGGTGGGCGCAGCCGTTGCCGTCGACGGAGAGATTGACCCGGCGGCTGAAACCGGCAGGAGGAAACAGGCAAGAAGAACCGGAAGCAAAGCGCAAAAACCGGCAATTCCATGCAAAACATTGTGCCATGCCCGCCGCCGGGATTCGACCTTGGAAAATTCATTTCTGGCGCGGGAGAAAAACAGAACAGGTTGCCTTGTACGCATGGTGTCACTCCTATCGGTGTGTCCATCGGCGACGCGGCAACCTGTGAACGGGTTCGAATCTGTTGGATCAGGCGGTGGCGTCAGCCGGTTGGCTGCATTTGACGAGGACATGACGCAAGGTTTTGATCATGGCATCCATGTCATTCCGGGTCACGATCAGCGGAGGCATCAACCGGATGGTCGCAGGTTTCGGCGCATTGATCAGAAGACCCTTCGTCATAGCATATTGTACCATGTCCGCGCCGAAATTGTCTGAAAGGTCAAAGGCGACCAGCAGGCCAAGGCCACGAACTCCGCTGATGTAAGGCTTTCCGTTCGGAGCCTTCCCGAGCTCCTTGCTCAGCGCGTTCAGCAGTTCCTGCAGGTAGTCCCCCATGGTACGGGCATTCTCCACCCAGCCGCCGCCAGCGATTTCCCGTACGACGGCTTCCCCGACCGCCATGCCGAGTGCCTGCGCGCAATAGCTGCCGCCCTGGTCTCCCGCTTCGAAAATGTCCAGCTCCGAGGTGGTCAGCATGGCGGAGATCGGATACCCGCCGCCGATTCCCTTCGCGAGGGTCATGATGTCGGGGCGGACGCCGGTATGTTCGAACGCGAACAGCTTGCCCGTGCGTCCGAGACCTGTCTGAATTTCATCATAGATGAGCAGGATGCCCTGTTCGTCGCACAGTTTCCTGACAGCTTCCTGGTATTCCTTCGTGGCCGGATAAACGCCGCCTTCTCCTTGAACGGGTTCGAACATGATGGCACAGGTCTTGTCTGTTACAGCCGCCTTCATGGCTTCGATGTCGTTGTAGGGAACATGGATGAAGCCTTCCACTTTCGGTGCGAACAAAGGTTCCCACTGCTTTTTTCCGGTTGCGGACATCATGGCGAGTGTACGTCCGTGGAAGCTGTTGATTGTGGTGATGATTTCATAGGCGCCGTTCTTCTTCAGCGTGCCGTATTTCCGTGCCAGCTTGATGGCACTTTCGTTCGCTTCGGCACCGGTTGAGGTGAAAAAGACCTTGTCGAACCCGGAGAGTTTCACGAGAAGATCCGCAAAAGTCAGCATCGGCACGTTGTAATATGCGGGACTTGCATTGACCAGCATCTCGGACTGGCTGATCAGCGCATTCCGCAGCACATCCGGACAGTGACCCAGGCTGGTGACGGCCCATCCGCCGACGAAATCCAGATACTTGCGCCCTTCCGTATCCCATAGGTACATGCCGCGACCTTTTTCCATCACGACGTCCGGCCTTTTGGTGACAAACAGGATTGAATCGGTGCGGCTCATGGATACCTCCTTGCAGCATCTTGCCTGGCTGCGTCTTTCCTCACCTATTTTTGCATAATTATACATCTCAAAGAATAAAAATGCAATACAGGAGAGGAGCCTGATGGAATCATGGTGATTTTGCGCTCCTTCTGTTGATGAAACGCATGTTGAAGTAATTTTGTACCGTATTCAAGCGGCGGTTCTGTTTCGTCAGGCGGATGCGGGGTAATTCAATTTTATCCAATACAATGGGACGCTTGCGCACTTGCAGGCTGAAGGCGGGACGATATGCCAAAACAGGGAATCCGGTCTGCTAAAAATACACCGACCGGCACGGAGAAACGGGAAGGCGGGGAAGCCTGGCTGATGCTGGACAATCAGCTATGTTTTGCAGCATACTCCCTGTCCAGGGAAATTACGGGTTTGTACCGTCCGCATCTGGAAAAGCTCGGACTCACCTATACACAGTACATTACATTTCTCGTTTTATGGGAATGTGGCGAAGTCACCATGAAGGCCCTTGGCGAGCATCTTTTTTTGGATTCCGGAACGCTGACGCCTCTTCTGAAAAAACTGGCACGGGCAGGGTATGTGGAAAAAGAACGGGATGCTTCCGATGAACGTTCCGTCATTGTCCGGCTGACACCTGCAGGTTGGGCACTTCGGGACAAGGTGCTCGGAATTCCCATGCAGATTCTCTGCGGCACGGGACTTCAGGCTGAGGTGGCCATGGACATGCGGGACAGGATGAAAAAACTTGCCGCCGATATTCGGGCAGTTGCACAGAACACCGGGGATATTATGCCAGACGAATCGTGGAAGGAAGAATAAAAAAAAAGGTGTCGGAACCGACACCCGGATGCCGGCCAAAGCCGGCATCTGCAAGAAGAACCATGCCCGAAGAAAGACAACAGGATCGCTGCTCGCACGGCGGTCCTGCTTTACGTGATGTCACAGGTTTTCCTTGTCGAAGTACCGGCTCAGCTCGCGGGTGATCATGGTGCCGATTCCCTTGTTTGTGAAAATTTCCAGCAGAATGCAATGCGGGATTCTGCCGTCCACGATATGCGTGCGGCCTACGCCATTCTCCACGGCGTTCACACATCCGAGCACCTTCGGGATCATGCCGCCGACGATGATTCCCCTGTCGATCAGTTCATGTACCTGCTTCACAGTCAGCGCATGCAGGATTTCATCCGAATCCTTTGAAGCCTTGACTCCCTCGACATCTGTCAGAAGCATCAGTTTTTCCGCCTTGAGCGCGCAGGCAAGTTCAGCCGCCACGGTATCCGCGTTGATGTTGTAGCTTTGTCCTGTTGCGTCCGTGCCAATCGGTGCGACGACCGGTATGTATTCATCCTTTGTGAGGACTTCCAGCACGTGGGTGTTGATTCTTGTGATGCGGCCCACATAGCCGAGATCGACCGGTATTCCGTCCACCATCTCAACATGTTTTTCACATTCCAGCAACCCACCGTCGATGCCGCTGATGCCGATTGCCTTGCCGCCCTTGCGGTTCAGGAGCGACACGACTTCTTTGTTCGTTTTGCCGACAAGCACCATCTGAGCGACTTCCATCGTTGCGGCGTCCGTAATGCGGAGGCCATTGATGAATTCTGATTTGATGTCGTAGCTCTTGAGAGCCTTGTTGATTTCCGGCCCCCCGCCGTGCACGACGATGGGGTTCATGCCGATGTACTTGAGGAGCGTGATGTCCTCCATGACGGAGTTCTTCAGCTCTTCATTGATCATGGCGTTTCCGCCGTACTTGATGACGACAGTCTTGCCTGAAAGGGCCTGGATGTATGGCAGCGCCTCGATCAGAATCTCCGCTTTCCTGATGATTTCCGTGTAATCCATCATATTGCCTACCTCATCCGTGCGTTTCTGCAGCATGCAGAAACAAGCAGCTTTGTTCACAAATAAAAAGCCGGGTTTGTCAAGCCGGTTGTTTCAGGCAGACCGCACATCAGATTCATGGCCTGCACGGCTTGACCCGAAGAGCCTTTTCCCAGATTGTCCAGGGAAGAGACGGCGATGACCCGGTTCATGCGCTTATCCAGGGCGATACCGATATCGATGTAATTGGATCCGGATACATAACGTGTCTCAGGAAACTGCCCAAGCGGCAGAATCCGGACGAACGGGTCATTCCGGTAGGTTTCCACATACAATTCGTGCAATGCTTCGGCGGTGGTTTCCCGGATCAGGTCCAGATGAATTGTGGCAAGCATGCCACGCTTCATGGGTGCCAAGTGGGGAATGAACGAAACCATGACCGGCTCATCCACCAGGAGGGAGAGTTCCTGCTCGATTTCGGGTGTATGCCGGTGGCCGTTGAGGCCGTATGCCTTGAAACTTTCTTCGGATTCACAGAAGGAATAGGGAAGTTCCGATTTGCGTCCGGCGCCGGAAATGCCGGATGTGGCACAGATGGTGATGCCTTTCGTGGAAACATAACGGTTGCGGAGCAGCGGGGCGATTGCGAGTATGGAGCAGGTGGGGTAACAACCGGGATCCCCGACCAGTCTTGCGTGCTTCAATTCTTCCCGGTAGAGCTCCGGCAGCCCGTATATGGCTTCCGGCAGAAGTGCGGGGGCCGGATGTTCGACTTTATAGGTGGTTTCATACACGGCAAGATCCCGGAAGCGGAAATCCGCGCTGTGATCGATGACCTTCTTTCCATTTGCCAGCAGTTTCGGTACCAGGTCGCCGGATACGCCATGCGGCAGCGCAAGGATGAAAAAATCGGCTTTCTCCATGAGCTGGTCGGCATCCAGCGGGTCGCAGGGAAGATCGAAAATGCCTCTCAGAGAGGGGTAAACGGAGGAGAATGGTTTCCCCGCGAAACTGTTCGATACGGCGGAGGTGATTTGCACATCCTGCCGGGCATGCAGCAGACGGACGATTTCCACCCCGACATAGCCGGTTGCGCCCACGATGGCCACTTTTATCATGTCATGCCTCCATTCTGCAGTCTGATTGCCCGCAGACGAATTGGCATTTCAAGGGCCCGTTCCCTGCGCGATTTTTCATGATTATACATTAGAAATGAATAAAAATGCAAGCATTGCGTTTGAACAGGTGAAGCGTCACCCATATCCGGGTTGCCGCAAAAGCGTTTCGGAGCATGCGGATGCTGCATCCTGCATCCAATGCCCGACTTGGCGCCACACAGGCGAAATTGTGAATCGGAATGTATTTAAATGATTTATAGATGAATATAAATGAAAATAAAACCATATTGACTGTATTTGATATTCTGTTACAATGAATGGAACGAATGCATCGGGTTCTTTTGCCGGGTTCTTTTGTCGGATTACATGGGAGGTGCATCATGAGAATAAGCCGTTTGTTTCAGGAAAAGCGTCCTGTGGTTTCCCAGGAGATATTTCCGCCTAAGCTGGATACACCGCTGGATGTGATTCTGGGCAAGATGGACCGTTTCGCCGCAATGTCGCCCGACTTCATCAGTGTGACCTATGGCGCGGGCGGCAGCGGAAAAGGGCGAACCATCGAACTGGCCTCCCGGATCAAACAGGTGCATGGTGTGGAAAGCATGGCTCATTTCACCTGTGTGGGCCATACGGTCGGGCAGGTGGACGAAATGGTGGCGGAACTGCAGGCTTCCGGGATTGAAAATGTTCTGGCGCTTCGGGGAGATCCGCCTCTGAATGAACCGGATTTCGATTTTTCCGGAAATGCGTTCCCTTATGCCGATGAACTGATTGCCTATATTCGTACGAAAGCGGATTTCTGCATCGGCGCAGCGGCTTATGTGGAAGGCCATGTGGACGCAAAACGGTTGAGTGAGGACCTGCGGTTTCTGAGACGGAAGGTGGATGCCGGCGTTGATTTTCTGGTCACACAGCTTTTCTTCGACAACCGCATGTATTACGATTTCATGGAAAAGGCGCTGGCCATAGGCATCAATGTCCCTGTTGCGGCAGGTGTCATGCCGGTATTCAAGGCGGATCAGATCAAGCGCATCGCATCCCTCTGCGGCGCGGCGCTTCCGGCAAGGCTGGTCCTCATGATGGATCGGTACCAGAACAACCCGGACGACATGAAGAAAGCCGGCATCGAATATGCGGCGGCTCAAATCCGTGACCTGACGGAGAATGGGGTTGCCGGCATCCATCTGCTCTCGATGAACCGGCCCGATGAGGCCGAACAGATTCTCCGTGCTTCGGGATTGTGGCGGGAATCCGTTCCATGATCGCGATTTGATCGTTGTCTCACTATGCAATGTCAACAAAGGACCTTGTTCAATTTCGTAGATTCCTATATTGGTTCCATTGCGGGTGCAGTGATAAAGTAGAATCATACAAATTCGTTCCGCGTTTTAGATACGGGAGCAGGAGGTACTCATACATGGCAGGCGTAAGGCTGAAGAACGTATTCAAGACCTATGCAGGTGGCGTCACCGCAGTAAGTGACTTCAACATCGACATCGAAGACAAAGAGTTCATCATTCTGGTAGGTCCGTCCGGCTGCGGCAAGACAACCACCCTCCGCATGATCGCAGGTCTCGAGGAAATTTCCGCCGGCGAACTGTACATTGGCGACAAGCTTTGCAACGACGTGGCTCCGAAGGACCGTGACATTGCCATGGTGTTCCAGAACTACGCCCTCTATCCGCACATGACCGTGTTCGACAACATGGCATTCGGACTCAAGCTCCGCAAAACCCCGAAGGAAGAGATCAAGAAGCGCGTGCATGAAGCAGCCCGCATCCTTTCCATCGAGCACCTGCTCGATCGCAAGCCCAAGGCTCTTTCCGGCGGCCAACGCCAGCGTGTTGCTCTCGGCCGCGCCATTGTGCGTGAACCGAAGGTCTTCCTCATGGACGAGCCCCTCTCCAACCTGGACGCAAAACTCCGCGTGCAGATGCGCGCCGAGATCAGCCGTCTCCACCAGAAGCTTGCCACCACATTCGTGTATGTTACCCATGACCAGACGGAAGCCTTGACCATGGGTACCCGCATTGTCGTCATGAAGGACGGTTTTGTCCAGCAGGTCGACAACCCGCAGCGTCTGTACGATATTCCGGTCAACATGTTCGTTGCCGGTTTCATCGGCTCTCCGCAGATGAACTTCATCAACGTCACCATCCTCAAGGAAGGCGACAAGGTCATTCTCAGCATGGGCAACTACAAGCTCACCGTTCCGGCCGACAAGGCAAAGGAACTTGAGAAACAGGGCTACATCGGCAAGGAAATGGTCCTCGGCATCCGTCCGGAGAACCTCCATGAAGATGAACACACCCAGAGCCAGCTTTCCAGCGAGCTCATCGACGCTTTTGTTGAAGTTACGGAGCGCCTCGGTTCCGAGACCTTCCTGTATCTGCTCATCAACGGCTCGAGCTTTACCGCCCGTGTCAGCCCGAAGTCCAAGACGGTTGCGAATGACAACATCAAGCTGATGTTCGACATGAACCGCATCCACCTCTTCGACAAGGAAACCGAGCGCGCGATTATTCACTAATCAATTCGCTCGCGAATTGATTAGAGTCGCGGCAGCATTTTGCGAAGCAAAGTGCGAGAGCGGACAGGGTTTTCGTTTGCGAATTGATGCAAAAACACCTTACAAAAACAGGCTGTCCCACAAGGGACAGTCTGTTTTTCGTTCCGATGCCGTTCAGACCCTCCATATCGGTTTGTCATATGCGGCGACTCCAGTCGTGGAAAG
>JAIFNI010000025.1 GCA_020047785.1 Clostridia bacterium | reverse complement strand
CTGCCGAAAACTTGATTTTTGGTTGATTTATTATGCTTCCTTACCACGTTCCCCCGGGACCAAACACTTTCATTCAGTAGAATACCGGTGGAAAGGACAGCTTGTCCTTATATCAGAACAAGGTTGGGTCATGATTCCCCATCTTCCGGAAAACAAGGAGAACACCCTGCTTGTCAGTGGAAAATCTCCATGATATGGTTATCAGACAGATCGAGGGCTGACTGTTTTTTGTTTGTGATGCGTCTAAACCAACCGATAGAGAAGACAACAGGAGTGTGCATATTGGATAGAATCGCCATCATATCCGACATCCATGGCAATCTGACTGCATTGGAAACGGTGCTGGCCGATATTGCATCACGAGGCATCACCAGAATCCTGTGCCTGGGGGACCTCATCGGAAAGGGGCCTCAACCGGCCGAATGCGTTGACCTTGTGCTGGAACGGTGTGAATCAGTCGTCAAGGGGAACTGGGACTATCTTGCGACAAAATGGAGGGACCGGACGTTCATGCAGTGGCACCGGGCTCAACTCGGGCAACAGAGGATAGACACGCTCTATGAATTGCCCATCTATCTCGAATTCCGAATGAGCGGACGTCTGGTCCGCCTTTGTCACGCTTCGCCGCATGACCTGTTTCACCGGGTGTTCATGCATACGGAAGAGCACGAAAGAATGAGGCTTTTCGCACCGACAGAGACCCTGAACGAAGAAGCGGATGTGCTCGGATATGGAGACATCCACGGCGCCTATGTCGAACATTTCGTCGGCCCGCAGCGTGGAAAGATGATATTCAACGCCGGCAGTGTGGGGAACCCGCTCGAGATCCCCCAGGCTTCCTATGCCATTCTCGAGGGTGAATATGGTTCAGCGGAACAAAAGGCTTTTTCCATTACCCTGGCCCGTGTTCCTTATGACATAGAACAGGCGGTTCATCTTGCAGAAGCAAGCGACATGCCGCATCTGGAGGAGTACATCGACGAACTTCGGACGGGGATATACAGGACACGGGATTTCCATTGAACAATGTTGATTTTCGTGCAAAAAGTCGTTTCAACGAGTTTTTATGCAGGATTCCTTGGGAATCGTGTGTAAAAAGCAATTGATTTACAAATACTGTGGAGGACCTCTATGGCAAAGGAAATCGAACGGAAATTTCTCGTCATTTCGGAACAATATCGGGAAGGATCAGTCAGCAGCCTCTATCGCCAGGGCTACATCCTGAACAGCCGCGAGAAGTGCGTCCGTGTGCGGGTTTGCAATGACAAAGGGTACCTGACGATCAAAGGGGCCACCCAACGTGTGACCCGATCGGAGTTTGAATATGAAATCCCGCAGGAGGAAGCCAACACAATGCTGGATCTGTTCTGTGGGGGAGCAATTCTGGAAAAGGACCGGCATATCCTGACTTATGGCGGTTTCCGCTGGGAAGTGGATGAATTCCATGGGGACAACGAAGGACTGGTTGTCGCTGAAATCGAATTGCCGGAAGAAGAGACGGAATTCCCGAAACCGGCATGGTTGGGGCTTGAAGTCAGTGACGATCCGAGGTACTTCAACAGCAATCTTCTGAAGCTCCCCTTCAAGGATTGGGCGGATGCGGACTTCAGAAACGGCTGACGATGAGTCGGATGTCAGACAGGACAGGATGTCATGTGTTTCACATCCTGGCCCCCATGCGATTTCCCGAGGCATAACGCTTCAATCCGCTGTTGAAAACCTTTCGAGCCAGCAAAACCGCGAAAATATCCACAGCGAACACCCCGAGGCACACCGGCAGATTGAAATGCTGGATGACACGATACGGGATGAACACGACAAACGCCGTCGGCAGGATGGTGTAGATGATCCATTTCACGCCTGGTCTGAAAATGCTTTCCGGATACAGGGAGAAGTTCAGCATGAACTCGGTGACCAGCCGTGTCACGCCGGACGAATCCCCCCAATAGAAGACAAGGGCATCCGCCATGGAAAGCACGGCACCGAGCAGCAAAGCGCCGCCTATCGTAAAGAGCAGAAACAACAGCCATTTGCCGGGATGAAACCCGGATATGAACAGGAAAAGCAGCAACGCATACACAAAATCCCCCCAGGCCGAGAAATTCATCCGCGCCGTGTGTGCGTGTATATAAGGGTCACGCGGCTGCAGCAGGAAAATATCCAATTCACCGCTCTGAACCAGGCCGTTCAACTTGCGGACATTGCCGAAAAAGATGTGCAGCAGTCCGAACGTGGAGGCAGACAATGCCCAGATGGACATCACATCGTTGAATTCATATCCCCCGAGGCTGCTGGATTGCTGGAACACCATCCACCAGAAAAACAGAAAAAACACATCATTGATGGCCATGCCCACAGCCTGCATCAGGAAACTGGCCCGGTATTCCATGGCCGAGGCCAGATTGGTGCGGAAATAATCCCAAATCAGCCGCAAATGCGGCAAAACACTCCTTTTCCACATATGTTCCTCCAATCCTGTTGTATGCAACGATCGCGCAGATATTCCGCTCATCCTCCATTTGTATTCACATCCAAGCAGAAATCCGCTCATCCTCCATTTGTATTCACCATCCGTGCACCTCTCCCATAAACAGCCTGCGCCAGAACAAAGACAGCGATGCCGAAAGCCATCTGTCCCGGCAGCAGCCAAGCTGCTTCTGCCCATGAAAAGGATGAGGCAAGCCGGGCGGGTGCATACATCATATACGGATACGGAAGGAATACCGCAATGCTGCGGAGCCAGTCCGGCAGCATTTCCAAGGGAAGGAACAGACCCAGCATGAAAGCCAGCTTCTGTGAAATCCAGAAGAATGCCGAATTGTCCTCCGTCCAGAAGGCAGTCAGGCCTATGACTGCTTCCATTGACAGGCTTAGGAATAATCCAAGCAGAATGGACAGGATCATGAACGGCAAGTGTATCAGCTGAAACCCCTCAAGAGGACCGACCAGCACCAATGCTGTCAGACAGCCGATCGGAACATTGATGCTGAGACGCAGGACAATCTGACCGGCCGCATCGGCAAACAGACTCGTCAGGTACTGATAGGGACGAAGCAGCTGAATGGCCACGTCGCCGGATCGGATGTCGTTGTTGAGACGTTCCAGCATGTCGCTTCGTGTCAGGGTCACGATTTCCGCCACTGTATAATACCAGAGCAGTCGGTTTATGCTGTAACCCGCCACCAGCCCGCGTTCACCGGCTACCTTCTCCCACAGCTGCAGGAACATGAAGAGGATCAGGCAGAAAAAAAGCGACCCGAAGATGAAGTTGCGTGTATAGACCGTGCTGTTCTGCATGGCCACGCGCATGACGGATCCATATTTGCGAAAGAACCGTTTCATGCGTCATCCCCTCCCTTCTCGCGACGAGAATCCTCCTGTTGGAAAATGGCCGAGATGATTTCCTCCATCGGCATCCCTGAAATGGTCACATCCGCCACTTCCCCCACCGCCATCAGTCGCCCCATGGTGTCATGCATGGAACTGTCCTTCGCATCCACTTCGAGAACGGCTTCGTTTCCCTTGCACTGCAGGACCTTGAATCCCTCCAGGGCGGTGCAGTCGATGTCCATCACATACTGTACGCGAATGACCTTTTTGTGCAGATAACTGCGTTTGATCTCATCCACCGTGCTGTCCAGGATCATCCTGCCATGATTGATGATGACGGAACGTCTGCAAAGCTGCTCCACATCTCCGATGTCGTGGCTGGTCAGAAAGACGGTGACCCCCTCCTCCCGGTTGATGCGGCGGATCATCTCCCTGATTTTCGCCTTCACAACCACATCCAACCCGATGGTCGGTTCATCAAGGAACAGAATTTCCGGCTTGTGCAGCAGAGAGGCCGCCACCTCGCATCTCATTCGTTCCCCGAGCGAGAGTTTTCTTACAGGGGTTTTCAGATGCTCTCCGATTTCAAGCAGTTCCACGAGTGCATCCAGCCGCTTCTGCAGCACGTTGCTCTCCACATCGTAAATGGCACCAAGCAGGCGAAAACTGTCCAGCGCAGGCAAATGCCAATACAGCATGGATTTCTGTCCGAACACACTCCCGATGCGATAGGCCAGCTCCCGCTGATCCTTGCCGGGCACCAGACCCGCAACGGACATGGTGCCGGATGTAGGGGTCAGAATACCGGTCAGCATCTTGATCGTGGTCGATTTTCCGGCGCCGTTCGGACCAAGGAAAGCCAGCATCTCCCCGCGTTCCACTTCCAGATCAATCTCGTCCACCGCCACGATTTCTCGGTACTGCGGCTGCCGGATGGCCCGGATGCTGCCGGCAAGTCCGGGCTCCTTGATTTTGGCGCGATAATTCTTGGTCAGTTTCGAGGCGGTCAGCATGGTTTTCATGATGTCCTTCCTTTCCAGTGTCCGTGTATGAGAAAAAGGCTTGGAAAGAGAAAATCATCTCTTTCCGGCGCCTAAGGAACCTGTGCTGAAACGGCTTGCCCGGGTAACGCGCCAACAGGAAAAGGGTATGAAAAAGCGCGGCGCCCCCTGTTTCCAGAGTGACTCCGCGCACAAATGTCCGCGTGTAGAAGACTCATCTTCCGATGCCGCTACAGGTGTAAACCCAACAGGCATCCTCACTTTTGTCGTATCTTACAAGAATTCCTGCATAACTGTCAAGGCTTTTTTTCTTGTCTGTCCACCTCCGGTGGAATTATTTTCGTGATATTGGCAGGAATGATGCCAAACTTGTCCCAATCGACATATCGAACGGTTTCACTCCATCCGTCCAGGACCTGAACGAATTCCTTCTCACAGTCTTGCCCGTTCCTGTAAATGGCATATCCGGTGACCGATACGGTATGTCCTTCGTAGTCGCCGATTGACATGCTGAGGAGTAGAGGCTGGTTCAAATCAATCTGCTCCCTGATGGTGCGCCATTTCTTGAAATAGTCATTATCGCCTATCCCCTTCGGATATCCGAATGCTTCCCAGGCATCTCTGACCATATTGTCGATTTCAAAAGGTGTGTAGATAAAAATATCACGGATGATGCCGCTTTCCCCTGGATCATAGCCATGCGCGACGCCGATTTTTCTGACAACCCGATAAACTTCGTTCAAATCATCAGGAATTCCATTCCACCCACGCCCCGCGTGATACAGCATGATTCTGGCGATGGAGGCCAGTGTGCAGTTGGGCGCACCCGCTTCACACCGCCCCTGTGTGAAGGTTCCGATGCCAGTCAGGGTCTGCAGCTTATGAAGCTTCCAGGCAGCTCCATATTCCGTCGCCACATACAAACCCAGGTCCTCGATGCCGCCATATCCGTTGAATGGCTCTCCTTGCCCATTTGCCTTCATGTACACTCCCTGAAATGATTCTCTTTTTTTCCCAATCATACTACAATACAGGCGAATCCGCACCAGTTCCCACTGGAAGAATTCCAACATATGCAATCCGTTCGCTGTTGCGCTTAACCCGGAAAAGGAGGTGCTGTTCAACACGAAGCCTTTATCCGGGCAGGTTGGGGATGTATAATGGTTCCATGAGGAAAGGAGGGCGACAGCATGTTCGGAATCCGATTCATCAAGTTCCAGCCAAGTGAATATGTTCTGCGCTATTCGAACGGGAAGATCACAAAGGAAGGTGCCGGCCTGTCTTTTTACTATTATGCGCCTTCCACTTCCATCGTGGTCGTTCCTGTCGGCAGTGTGGATGCTCCCTTCATCTTCGAGGAAGTCACGGCAGATTTCCAGACGGTCTCCGTGCAAGGCCAAATCACCTACCGAATTGTAGACCAGAAGAAGGTCTCAGGCCTTTTGAACTATACGCTGGACATGCGCGGCCGCGGATACGCCTCTGAAGACCCGCAGAAACTGCCGCAGCGCGTCATCAATCTTGTACGTGTTCTGACAAAGAAAACACTGGAAGGGCTTCTTCTGAAGGATGCCATCAAATCAAGCGAACTTCTGGCGCAGGGAATCCTGCAGGATATCCGCACGAATGCGGAGATCGGCCTGTTGGGTGTTGAAATCCTGGGGCTGTCGATCCTCGCCATTCTTCCAAACAAGGAAACTGCGCGGGCACTTGAGGCACAGGCCAGGGAACAGATCCTCCGGAAGGCCGATGAAGCGATCTACGAACGTCGGAACGCCTCCATCGAGCAGGAGCGTCGGGTGAAGGAAAACGAATTCAACACGGAAATCGCCATTGAAAACAAAAAGCGGCAAGTCCGCGAAACCCAGCTGGAAGCAACACGTGCCGTGCAGCAGAAGCAAAACCAACTGCAGGAAGAGCAGATGAACTTTGACACAACACTGGAAGAAAAGAAGAAGGAGCTCGTGACCTTGAGCGTGCAGAATGCAAAAGCGCAGGCAGACGCAAAGGCCTATGAGTTGTCGGCTGTCATGAAATCGCTGGACGGCATTCACCCAAGTGTCATCCAGTCACTTGCCGGCATGGGCATGTCTTCGGAAAAGCTCATCGCACTGGCCTTCCAGGACCTTGCCGGCCACGCGGACAAAATCGGCCAGCTCAACATCACGCCGGACCTGCTTCAATCGCTGATGAAGGACTCGAAGGGTTAAGCCCCGCATCCGGCTCCCTTCCGGCAGGAAAGCAATGAGGAAGGACCACGACACATGACGCAGCGGCTGACGGAAAACCAGATCATACTGGTCAAGCGCAAGACCCGGCTCGAGGATTTGATCGCCCGGTACAACACCATCGGCCAGGCCAGATACTACATCGAGCACCTGGGAAGCGATTTTTCCGATTATACAACCGAAGACGGACAATACAGACAGGCGGTTTCGGAAGTGCAGGCCACCCTGGGCACATTGGCGCGGGTCCAGGTGGTAGACCGGGAATTCATTCCGAATTTTCTTTTCGGGGAGCAGGATGTCGTGGTGGTGATCGGACAGGACGGTTTGGTTGCCAACACCATGAAATATCTTTCTACCCAGATGCTTGTCGGCGTGAATCCGGATCCGGCCAGATGGGACGGGGTATTGCTCCCTTTCCGCGTGTCCGATTTGCATCTGGTGGCTCCCGAGGTGTTTCGGCATCGCCGGCCCATCCGCGAAGTCTCGATGGCCAAGGTGACCCTGAATGACGGCCAATCGTTGTATGGAGTCAACGACCTGTTCATCGGGCAGCGCACGCATGTATCCTCCCGGTACCGAATCCAGCTGGGTACACGTCACGAGCTGCAGTCCTCAAGTGGAATCATTGTCTCTACAGGGCTTGGCTCCACCGGCTGGCTGCGCAGTGTCATCACAGGGGCATCCGGCATAGCAGGCGAGATTTCCGGGAATCGACAAAAACAGCCGCTCGACACGAAAATGCCCTGGAACGCAGATTATTTGCTCTTCTCCGTCCGGGAACCCTTCCCGAGTCGGACAACCAGAACGGATCTTGTATTCGGAAAGCTGACGAACACAACCCCACTGAAAATTCTGTCGCAGATGCCTGAAAACGGCGTTATTTTCAGCGATGGCGTGGAGAATGACTTCCTGCATTTCAATTCCGGCATCGAAGCCGTAGTGACCGTTGCGGAAAAGAAAGGACACCTGGTCGTATGACCGGCATGTCCATTTTTCTTTGTATGCATCCAATCCTCTTGACAAGCAAGCCCGACCACTTCATACTGAATTCATTCTACATGCAAATGCTAATCATTCGCATGTAGAATGGACGACATCCAATTGGATGCGTGGTCATAGACATAGACCTTTTCATGTTGCCCATGGAAAGAACAGGAGGCTCCTATGAAACAAATGAAGCATTTCCGCGTACTTCTCACCTTCCTGCTGGCCCTGACGCTGACGGGATGCGGGATACCTGCCGAAACTGCCACGGTCCGTGCATCAAAAAGTCCTGAAACCACCGAAGCACAGACCTCTTCTGGAACCAACGAACCCATCAAGGTTGTCACAACCCTGTTTCCACAATACGACTTCACTCGCGTGCTGGCAGGGGACCGCGCAACCGTGACGCTGCTGCTTCCTCCCGGAGTGGAATCCCATTCCTTCGAACCGACTCCGAAGGATATCGTGGAAATCAGTCATGCGGATTTGTTCATCTTTACTGGCGAAGGAATGGAGCCTTGGGCGGCCAGCATGCTTTCGGGCATCGAAAGTGCCTCGCTGACCGTTGTCGATGCCTCAATGGGAATCTCTCTCGTCGAAGGGGAAGCTCATGACCACGAGGGTACGGAACATGCCGACGCGGACCATGAGGAAGCGGAGCACGCCGACGCGGACCATGAGGAAGAGGAACACGCCGACGCGGACCATGAGGAAGCGGAGCACGCCGACGCAGACCATGAGGAAGCGGAGCACGCCGACGCGGACCATGAGGAAGAACATGACCATGAGCATGAAGGCGGTCTTGATCCCCACATTTGGCTTGATCCGCTTCTGGCCAGGCAGATGGTTGCCAATATCGCCGATGCCCTCATTGATGCGGACCCGAGTGGAGAATCCGTCTATCGTGCGAACGAAGAAGCCTATCTGAAGGAACTCGACGCCCTGCACGCCGCATTCGAAGATGCTTTTTCGAAAGTGGCGCGAAAGAACATCGTATATGGAGGGCATTTCGCATTTGGCTATTTCGCACGACGATATGGACTCACCCACACCTCCCCGTATGCAGGATTTGCACCTGATGCCGAACCCACCCCGAGACGCATCGCGGAACTCGTCGACCTCATGAAGGAATCCCAATCCACCACCATCTACTACGAAGAACTTGTCGACCCGAAAGTCGCCGAAGTCATTTCCGATGCGACCGGTGCCGAGATGGTCCTTCTGCACGGCGCCCACAATCTGACGCGGGATGAATTGGCCAATGGGGCTTCCTATATCGGCATCATGCGTGATAATCTGGAGAAGCTGAAGAAAGGTCTCGGATATCATGAATGAAGCAACTCCGACAGAACAACCCATGGCCGAAGAGGAAGCCCTCCCTTCGCCTCCCTTGCTTACCCTGAACGGGGTCTCCGTCCAGTATGGCCGCACGGAAGTGCTGACCGATATCGGATTCAAGGTGCATGCCGGGGACTACATCGGCATAGCCGGTCCCAACGGATCCGGCAAAACCACCCTCATGAAGGCCATTCTTGGTCTTCTTCCCCTTTCCTCGGGAAATATTCAACACGGGAATTCAGATTCCGGATCAGTCCATGGCCGCATCGGATATTTGCCCCAGAAGGCCTTCAGCGCAGACCGCCTTTTCCCCGCAGAAGTTCGTGAGATTGTAGCCATGGGCCGATTGGCGGGAAAACGAGGTTTCCGTTTTCTGAACAGCCTGGATCGGGAGGCTGTCGAAGCCATGCTCCAGAAACTGAATCTATCCGATTTGCGCAATCGAAGAATCGGCAGTCTGTCCGGGGGCCAGCAGCAGCGTGTGCTGCTCGCGCGCGCACTGGTCGGCAATCCATCCATTCTTCTGCTGGATGAACCAACCAGCGCACTTGACCCGAAGGTCCGCGAGGAATTCTATGACATCCTGGGGCGCCTCAATCAGGAGGACCGCACCACCATCCTTCTGGTATCCCACGATATGGGTTCCATCGGAAAATACACACAGAAACTCCTGTACCTGGACCGACAGATCCTTTTCTTCGGCAGTTGGGAAGAATTCTGCCGTTCGAGCGATATGTCGGCCCTGTTCGGGACGCTGTCGCAGCATAATTTCTGCTGGAGGCACACACATGCGTGATATCCTGATGATCCTCCAGGACGCCTGGTCCTACGATTTTATTCGAAAAGCGCTGCTGGTAGGCATCCTGATTGCCATTTGCTGTTCTTTTCTGGGCATTTTCCTGGTGCTGAAGAAGTTCTCCATGATAGGGGACGGATTGGCGCACGTCAGTTTTGCAACCGTAGCCATCGCCCTCCTTCTTTCTGCGTCCCCCCTGCCGGTGTCCATCCCCATCGTTGTGCTTGCTTCCCTCGCCATCCTCAAGCTCTCCGAAAAAGCGGACTTGCACGGAGATGCCGCCATCGGGCTGGTTTCCTCCTTCTCGGTTGCGACAGGGGTCGTCATCGCCAGTCTGGCCAACGGCTTCAATGTGGATCTGATGAGTTATCTGTTCGGCAGCATCCTCGTTGTTCGAAACAGTGACATTGTCCTTTCCGTCATTCTCGCCCTTTTCGTGATCGGTGCCGTACTGGTTTTCTACAATCCGCTCTTTGCAGCGGCGTATGACGAAGAATTCGCCCAGGTTTCCGGAATACGTGTCAAACTGGGGAATCAGCTCATTGCCGTCCTGACCGCCATCACCATCGCACTGGGAATCCGCGTTGTCGGAACCATGCTCATCTCCAGCCTTATCATCTTTCCCACCGTCACGGCCTTGCAGCTTTCCAGAAGCTTCAAGGGAACCATTGCCCTGTCCAGCCTGGTCTCCGTCATCTCGCTGACAGCCGGCATCTTCCTTTCCTACTTGCTTGATCTTCCGACTGGCGGTACGATTGTCATACTCAACGCCATGTTTTTTGCAGTTTTCTTCGGCATCCGCCGATTGGCAAAGACTGCATGAGAAAGGATCGGCCCCTGTGGAAGAGCACATGAACGCCCATCGGGAATTGACGAAGTCTGACTGTTCGAACGCTGCGGGACAGGCCTCCTGCCGTATTCTGGCACAAGCGGGGCTGCGCATCACACGTCATCGGCGGATGGTGTACGATCTCCTCAGGGAGAGCGATCAGCCGATTTCCACCGAAGCGTTGTTTCTTGTCATGAAAAAGGATGACTCGCAAATCAGCCTGTCCACGGTGTACCGGATTCTGGAAGCTTTCCTGGAGAAAAACCTCATCGAACGGGTGGGCTCTTCCGATGAGGGGAAGGTTCTATACGCCATTGTGTCACAGGTCCATTGCCATCATCTGCATTGCTTGTCCTGCCATCGCATCACGGTGGTGGAGGGGTGCCCGCTGGGAGAATACGAAGGATTGATCGAGAAAACCACCCGGTTCCATGTCACAGGACACAAACTGGAACTGATGGGGTATTGCGCGACTTGCATGCAGGACACGCGGCATCCGGATGAGGAAGACTCATGAAAACATATCGCGAAGCCATCTCATCTGCTGCATACAGGATGCGGGGACATCTGCCGGAGTCCATCCGGATTCTGTCCGATGCCCTCGATGCGCTGGAAACGGATCCCTTGCCGGATCAATACGGAACCGGTTCCGTCATCGAAAACTTTCAAGCTCGTATCTCGAATGATTTGGGCAAGGAACAGTCTGTCTTTTTCCCCAGCGGCACCATGGCACAACAGATCGCCTTACGGATTTGGTGCGATGAAATGCAATTGATGCGTCTCGCTTATCATCCCCTGTGTCATTTGGAAATCCATGAGCAGGACGGATTAAAGGAGCTTCATCACATCGAAACGGTCCTGCTCGGAGAGGCGGACCGCTTGTTCACCATGGCCGATCTGAAGACGGTGGGAAATGTCGCCTGTGTGCTGTTCGAACTGCCCCAGCGCGAAATCGGCGGCCAACTGCCTGCATGGGACGATCTCGTCGAAATGGTCTCATACTGTGCTTCAAGGGGATTTCATACCCATCTGGACGGAGCACGCCTGCTTGAATGCCTTCCTTTCTATGAAAAGACGGCTGCCGAAGTCTGTGCCTTGTTTGACTCGGTCTATCTCTCCTTTTACAAGTCACTCGGGGGTGTCACAGGAGCCATGCTCAGTGGAACCGCTGCGTTCATGGAAAAGGCGAAGATTTGGAAGCGGCGGCATGGCCGAGATTTGTACCATCTGTATCCATATGTCCTGACAGCCGGATACGCATATGACCTTCGCAAGGATAACATGAGCGGGTACTGGTCCCACGCAAAAGCCTATTGCAGGCAGCTGAACCGCATCAAGGGATTCCGGACAGTCCCGGATGTGCCGGTGTGCAATATGTTCCACCTCCATATGGAGCATTCTTTGGAGAAGGTGGAAGCCGCACTCGTGAACGTCATGGAGACACATGATGTCAGCCTCTTGGGCGGATTGAGCGTACGTGACGGCAAGACGGTTTCGGAAATCTGGATGGGAGACAGCTGCATGCTTGTTCCGGAGGAACTGTTGGATACGGCTCTGGAGATGCTGGCGCGGGAGTTGGGATGAGACAATCCATCTTCCAAACACTTTGATCGCATGGCGGAAGAACAGCCTATGCGAACGACAATGAAACGAAAAGGAATCATCGTGCATGTATGCGGTAAAAATCTGGAATCATGACATCACCATTGAAGCGGACAGCGAGGTCTTCTCCCCGAGAGGGTTGGACAGGGGAACCGAATTGATGCTGGGACAGGTGGTTTTGCAGCCCGATGACAAAGTGCTCGATTTGGGTTGCGGCTCCGGTGTGGTCGGCATTGCGGTGGCCAAGGAGATTGGGGTGGAACGGGTGACGCTGGCGGACATTTCTGTCCATGCCCTGGCGTGTACGGTGGAAAACATGCGGCTGAACGGGTTGGAAAACCTGGACATACAGGAATCCGATGGATTCAGCGACATCCCCGGCTCGGACTACACGCTTATCCTGTCAAATCCGCCTTATCATACGGATTTTTCGGTCGCGAAACATTTCATCGAAGACGGGAAACGACACCTGCGGGTCGGCGGCAGGATGATCCTCGTCGTGA